>DNFA01000070.1:6193-16428 GCA_003487665.1 Oscillibacter sp. | reverse complement strand
AGACCATGCAGGCCGACGGCACGTTCGACATGCTGCCCAAGAAGGAAGTCATCAAGCACCTGGGCGAGATCGAGAAGCTGGAGAAGTATCTGGGCGGCGTGAAGGAAATGAAGAAGCTGCCCGGCGCTCTGTTCATCGTGGACACCCGCAAGGAGCGCAACGCCATCGCCGAGGCGCACCGTCTGGGCATTCCCGTTGTGGCCATCGCCGATACCAACTGCGATCCCGATGAGATCGATTACCCCATCCCCGGCAACGACGACGCTATCCGCGCCATCAAGCTGATCGCCTCCGTTATGGCCAACGCCATGATCGAGGGCCGTCAGGGCGAGCAGATCGAGGAAGCTGCCGAGTCCAAGGACGCCGAGTAATTTCATTCAACAGATAACCGCGTAATCTCACGGGGCAGGGAAGTGTCCCTGCCCCTTTTTCAATTTCAATTTTCAGGAGGAAATAACAATGGCTTTTACTGCTGCTGATGTAAAGACCCTGCGCGAGATGACCAGCGTGGGCATGATGGACTGCAAGAAGGCGCTTGTCGAGTGCGACGGCGATATGGATAAGGCCGTGGAGTGGCTGCGCGAGAAGGGTCTGGCCAAGGCTGCCAAGAAGGCCGGCCGCATCGCCGCCGAGGGTATGTCCTACGCGCTGACCGAGAACGGTGTGGGCGTCGTGGTGGAGGTCAACTGCGAGACGGACTTCTGCGCCAAGAGCGACCTGTTCGTGGCCTTCGTCAAGGACATCGCCAAGGTCATCGCCGAGCAGAACCCCGCCGATGTGGACGCTCTGATGAACTGCAAGTACGTCGGCTCCGACCTGACCGTTTCCGAGACTATGCCCGAGAAGGTCATGTCCATCGGTGAGAACCTGCAGATCCGCCGCTTCGTGCGCTTCTCCGAGAACACCAGCGTTGGCTACGTCCACGCCGGCGGCAAGATCGGTGTGCTGGTGAATCTGGCTGTGGAGGGCGGCATCGACGCCACCGAGATCGGCAAGAACGTTGCCATGCAGATCGCCGCTCTGAATCCCCGCTTCTGGGACAAGTCCCAGGTCACCGATGAGGTGCTGGCCGAGGAGAAGAAGATCGCTCTGGCTCTGATGGACACCGATCCCAAGATGGCCTCCAAGCCCGAGGCCGTCAAGGAGAAGATCGTCATGGGCAAGATGAACAAGTTCTACGAGGAGAACTGCCTGCTGCAGATGGAGTTCGTCCGCAGCGACATCTTCCAGGGCAGCGTGGAGAAGTATATCGCCGACGCCGCCAAGAAGCTGGGCGGCTCCGTCAAGTTCGTGGACGCCGTTCGCTTCCAGACCGGCGAGGGCATCGAGAAGAAGCAGGAGGACTTCGCCGCCGAGGTCGCTGCTCAGATGAACATGGGCAAGTAATTGCAGGTGTAATAGCAAGAATCACCCCTCCGGCATCCGCCGGAGGGGTGATTTTTACTGCAAAAAAGCGCAATAGACCGTGGCTTGTAGGGGACGCCGTCCCCGGTGTCCCTACGGGAAGTTGCGGTCTGTAGGGCGGAACCCATGTGTCCCGCCGCAGGATGCGTTATTATTCGGCGGGGCACGCGGCCCCCGCCCTACGGAGTGCAAGGATGTAGCCTTGTAGGGCGGGACCCATGTGTCCCGCCGCGGATACGCATTGATTCCGTCGGGGCGATGTGGGCATCGCCCCCTACGCGATCACAAGGACTGCGTGCAGACGGGCGGACAGGGTCGTCCGCCCCTACAAAACGGGGCGTCGTATCCCAAGGACAATTGTTCCGCCGCGTTTCGTCCCCTACAAGAGATGTCAAAAAAAGAACCGCCCGGGGGCGGTTCTTTTTTTGCGCAGCTATGTCAGGAAACAACGGTGATGCGGCCGGTGGCCTCGCCGTACTTGTCGGCGGTGACGGTGCCGCCCAGCACCTCGGTGATGTACTGCATCACGACCTCGTCCATGGCGATGCCCAGATCGTAGTTGGCGGTGGCATTGACGAAGCGGTAGTAGGTGTCGCCGCCGCTGGCCATAAAGTCGTTGGTGGCGATGGTGTAGGTAGCCGCCGGGTCAAAGTCCTTGCCGCCCACGGACTGGATGGTCACGCGGTTGATGGACTTGGGCGCGAAGTAGGTGGTGCCGGGGTACTCCGCATCGGCGTCGTAGGCCTTGGTGGTGTCCACGGTGAACTCAATGCCGGACACCTGCGGGAAGCCGCCGATGGCCTCCGGCGTGCAGAACGTGGAGGCTTCCAGCACCTCCAGCAGCTCGCTGCCGGTGATCTTGATGATGCTCAGGGTGTTGCCGAAGGGCAGCACGGTGTTGATGTCCTTCTTGGTGATGTCGCCGGCCTCGATGGTGGCGCGGATGCCGCCGCCGTTGGTGATGGCCGCGTCAACAGCCTCGCCCTCCTGCGTGGCCTTCCACACCAGTGCGTCGGTGATCAGGTCGCCCAGGTTCGTCTCCTCTGTGCGGTTGCCGGGCGCCTTCTCGCCGTTGAGGGTCACCTCCGTCTTGGCGAACACGGTGCCGTACTCGGCGTCGACCTCCGCGATGATGGCGGCGGCGCGGGCGGCGATCTCGCTGTCAGCGGGGATCTCGATGCCCTCGGTGGGTACGCACTCGGTGGTGATGGCGCTGTCCTTGATGGTCACAACGCCGATGTTCTCCAGCTTGGTGCCGGTGGAGGTCAGGATGGTCTCGCCCACCTTGCGGTCGGCGTTGGTCTTTTCAACGATCTCCTCCTCGGTGGAGTGGGAGTGGCCGTCGATGAACACATCGATGCCCGTCACCTTGTTCAGCAGGTCGATGGAGCGGTTGGCGGTGGTGGCCGTCTCGTCGTCGATACCCAGATGGCCGACGCAGATGACGTAGTTGCAGCCCTCGTCCTCACGCAGCATGGTGGCCATGTCCTGCGCGATCTGGTACATTTCCTCGCCGCTGGCAAAGGTCACACCGGCGATCTTGCCGGGGTGCGCCTTGGTAGCCGTCTCAGGGGTGTCCAGACCGAACACGCCGATCTTGGTGCCGCCGGGGGTGGTGAACACAGCCGCGTCGTCAAAGGCCAGCTCGCCGTTGTACTTCACGTTGGCAGCCAGCACGGGGAACTGGGCGGACTCCATGTTCTTTTTCAGCGCCTCAAAGCCGTAGTCGAACTCGTGGTTGCCCAGCGCCACAGCGTCATAGCCCACCATGTTCATCAGCTCGATGGCGGTCGCGCCCTCAGACAGGCTCACATAGGAAGAACCCTGGCTGAAGTCGCCGGCGTCCAGGATCAGCACATACGCGCCCTCGGCCTCATACTTGTCGGCCAGCGCCGCGACCTTGGCGTAGTTCTCGATCGCGCCGTGTACATCGTTGGTGTGAAGGATCACCACGGGCTCCGTGGCGGTGGCGTCCTTACCGGGAGCGGGCTTTTTTTCGCCGCAGGCCACCAGAGAAAGCACCATGGCGGCTGCCAGCAGCAGTGTCAATAGCTTCTTTTTCATACTCCAAATTCCTTCCTCACAGCCTATTTTTCGCACGTTTGTGCGCGTGCTGTGGTCATATTGTACCGTATCGGAGGGAGAAAGGCAAGTGCTATTTGGATGATCTGCTATTTACAGGAACTTTACACAGCTGCGATTTTTTACTTTACATACCCCTTTTACAATAGCAAATGTACACAGGAGCTATCCAAATTCCCCCTCCCAGACCTTCCGGCTCCCGCGCAGACGGCGGGGGAGCCGGAGGGAAGCGGAGAGTGAATGCAAAAAGTAAGTGATAAGAAATGAGGTATGAAAAATGAAAAAGACGATTGCACTGATCCTGACCGCGCTGCTGACGCTGAGCCTGGTGGCCTGCGGCAGCGAGAGCAAGACCGATGACACCAAGACCGACGACCAGCCCGCCGCCCTGACCGGCACCGTCTCCACCGACGGCTCCACCTCCATGGAGAAGGTCATCGGCGCCCTGAGCGAGTCCTTCATGGCGCAGAATGACGGCGTCACCGTCAACTACAACCCCACCGGCTCCGGCTCCGGCATCACCGCCGTGCAGGAGGGCACCTGCGACATCGGCCTGTCCTCCCGCGCGCTGAAGGACGAGGAGAAGTCCGCCGGCCTGAAGGAGACCGTGCTGGCCTATGACGGCATCGCCATCATCGTCCACCCCGACAACCCCGTCAGCGACCTGAGCGTGGAGCAGATCGCCAAGCTGTACACCGGCGAGATCACCAACTGGAAGGACGTGGGCGGCAATGACGCCGAGGTCGTCCTCATCGGCCGCGAGGCCGCCAGCGGCACCCGCGACGGCTTCGAGTCCATCACCGGCACCAAGGACAAGTGCCAGTACCGCCAGGAGCTGACCTCCACCGGTGATGTGATCACCGCCGTCAGCCAGAACCCCAACGCCATCGGCTATGCTTCCCTGGCCTCCATCAAGGACAGCGTCAAGGCGCTGAACGTGGACGGCGTGACCCCCAGCGAGGCCACTGTCAAGGACGGCAGCTACAAGGTGCAGCGCCCCTTCGTGCTGGTGACCATGGAGGGCAAGGAGCTGTCTCCCGCGGCGCAGGCATTCTTTGACTACGCTGTTTCCTCCGATGCGGCTTCCATCATTGCCAAGGCTGGCGCGGTGGCCGTGGCCGGTTAAAAGTAAGGTACGGACACAGGCGACATCCCGGCGGGATGCCGCCTTGCCCGGTATTGTGAGAGGTGCGCATGAAAGCAAAACGATTCTGTGAGAACGCCATCCACGGCTGGTTCCTGCTGATGGGACTGGTGACGGTGGGCTGTGTGCTTCTGATCACCGTGTATCTGATCATCTCCGGTATCCCGGCCATCCGGGAGATCGGCCTTGTGAAATTCCTGTTCGGCCCCGTGTGGGACTCCAACGCGGCAGAGCCGCAGTTCGGCATCCTGTCCTTTATCCTCACCAGCGTCTACGGCACGGCGGGTGCCATCGTCTTAGGTGTGCCGGTGGGCTTCATGACCGCCGTGTTTCTGGCGAAAATGGCACCGCCCAGGCTGAAGGCGGTGGTGGGTGCCGCCGTGAATCTGCTGGCGGGCATTCCCTCGGTGGTCTATGGTCTGGTGGGTATGCTGGTGCTGGTGCCGTCTATCCGGAAGATATTCCATATACCCGACGGCTCCGGTCTGCTGGCGGCCATCATTGTGCTGGCGGTCATGATCCTGCCGTCCATCATCAGCGTATCCATGACGGCGCTGGAGGCCGTGCCCCGTGAGTATGAGGATGCCTCCCTTGCGCTGGGTGCCACCGCCACGGAGACGTGGTTCCGGGTGTCCGTGCCCGCCGCCCGCAGCGGCATCGCCGCGGCGGTGGTGCTGGGCGTGGGACGTGCCATCGGCGAGGCCATGGCGGTGATGATGGTCTCCGGCAACGTGCCCAACATGCCGTCCCTGTTCCAGAGCGTGCGGTTCCTGACCACCGCCGTGGCCAGCGAGATGGGCTACGCGGCGGCGGGGCTGCAGCGGCAGGCGCTGTTTTCCATCGCGCTGGTGCTGTTCCTGTTCATTATGCTCATCAACGCCGCGCTGAACTTCTTCCTCAAGCGCAGTAAGGAGAAATAACATGGACGATATGAAATTTTCCCGCCGCCGTCGGGCGTGGGGCGCCATGATGCGCACGCTGATGATGGTCTGCGCCGCGCTGACCTGTGCGCTGGCGGCCTTCCTGATCCTGTACGTGCTGGCCAAGGGCGTGCCGCACCTGAGCTGGCAGCTGTTGAGCACCAAGCCCAGCTATCTGGATGACACCATCGGCATCCTGCCGGATATCATCAGCACCGTCTGCATGGTGCTGGCCACCCTGCTGGTGGTGCTGCCGCTGGGCGTGTGTGCCGCCGTATATCTGACAGAGTACGCCGCCAACAAAAAGCTGGTGGCTGTCATCGAATACGCCGCCGAGACGCTGTCCGGCATCCCCTCCATCATCTACGGTCTGGTGGGGCAGATGTTCTTCTGCCAGTTTCTGGGAATGAAGAAATCCCTGATCGCCGGCGCCATGACGCTGGTCATCATGAACCTGCCCACCATCATGCGCACCACGCAGGAGAGCCTGAAAACCGTGCCCCAGAGCTACCGGGAGGGCGCCTTCGGACTGGGCGCAGGGAAGTGGCGCACCATCCGCACGGTGGTGCTGCCCGGCTGCGTGGACGGCGTCATCACCGGCTGCATCCTGGCAGTAGGACGCATACTGGGCGAGACAGCGGCGCTGCTGTACACCGCCGGCTTTGCCCACACGCTGTACGGCGGTTTGCGGGAGACGCTGGAAAGCTCCGGCGCGACGCTGTCGGTGGCGCTGTACGTCTACGCCAAGGAGCAGGGCGAGTTTGAGGTGGCCTTCGCCATCGCCGCCATATTGATGGTGCTGGCGCTGTTGATCGATCTGGCGGCCACCCTGACCGGGCGCTATTTCAAGAAACGGAGGAGACTATGAGCGATATTTTTACCGTGAACGACCTGAATCTGTGGTACGGCGCTGCGCAGGCGCTGCACCATGTGAGCCTTTCCGTGCCGGAGAAGAGCATCACCGCCCTGATCGGACCCTCCGGCTGCGGCAAATCCACGTTCCTGAAAACGCTGGATCGCATGAACGACCTGATCCCCGGTGTTCGCGTGGAGGGGCAGGTGCTGTACCGGGGCGAGGACATCTACGCCCCGTCGGTGGACGTGAACCAGCTGCGCCGCGAGGTGGGCATGGTGTTCCAGAAGCCCAACCCCTTCCCCATGAGCATCTACGACAACGTGGCCTACGGCCCCCGTACCCACGGCGTCCGGAACCGCGCCCAGCTGGACGAGCTGGTGGAAAAGTCCCTGCGGGGCGCTGCCATCTGGGACGAGGTGAAGGATCGCCTGAAGAAAAACGCGCTGGGGCTGTCCGGCGGTCAGCAGCAGCGCCTGTGCATCGCCCGGGCGCTGGCGGTGGAGCCGTCCGTGCTGCTGATGGACGAGCCCACCTCCGCGCTGGATCCTATCTCCACCTCCAAAATAGAAGAGCTTGCAACGGAACTGAAAAAGAGGTACACTATTGTTATCGTGACGCACAACATGCAGCAGGCGCTGCGCATTTCCGATAACACCGCCTTTTTCCTCCTGGGCGAGCTGGTGGAGTACGGCGACACGGAGACGATGTTCTCCACGCCCCGCGAGAAACGTACCGAGGACTACATCACAGGGAGGTTTGGATAATGCGCAGTCAATTTGACCAACAGCTGGCGCAGCTCCACCGGGAGCTGATCGAGATGGGCGCTCTGTGCGAGGAGGTCATCGCCCTGTCCTCCCAGGCGCTGACGGAGGGAGACGCCTCCCTCGCCCGGCGGGTAGCGCCGCTGGATCGGGACATCGACCGCAAGGAGCGGGACATCGAAAACCTGTGCCTGCGGCTGCTGCTGCATCAGCAGCCGGTGGCGGGCGACCTGCGGCGCATCTCCGCCGCACTGAAAATGATCACCGACATGGAGCGTATCGGCGATCAGGCCGACGACATCGCGGAGATCATCCTCAGCCGGGGCGACCGGCTGCTGACGGCGGACGGCACGCTCCGCGCCATGGCGCGCGCCGCCATCCGCATGGTCAGCGAGAGCGTGGACGCCTATGTGCGGCAGGATGTGGCGCTGGCCGAGCGGGTCATCGCCTCCGACGACGAGGTGGATGAGGACTTCGAGCGCATCAAGCGCCGCCTTATCGACGGCATTTCCTCCGGTACGGAGGACGGCGAGTCCGTGCTGGATCTGGTGATGATCGCCAAGTATTACGAGCGTATCGCCGATCACGCCACCAACATTGCCGAGTGGGTGGAGTTCTCCGTCACCGGCGTGCATAAGACAGAGATCACCTGAGAGGGTGCGAAAGGAGGAACGGATATGATCTGGTGCGTAGAGGACGACGCCAGCATCCGCGACATTGAGCTGTACGCCCTGCGCGCCGCCGGGCTGGAGGCCGAGGGCTTCCCGGACGGCGACAGCTTCTGGCAGGCGCTGCAGAGCCGCAAGCCGGAGCTGGTGGTGCTGGACGTGATGCTGCCCGGCATCGACGGCACGGAGCTGCTGCGGCGCATGCGCGCCACGCCCGCCCTGCGGCGCATACCCGTCATTATGGCCACGGCCAGAGGCGCGGAGTACGACCGGGTGCAGGGGCTGGACAGCGGCGCCGACGACTATCTGACCAAGCCCTTCAGCGTCATCGAACTGGTATCCCGTGTGCGGGCGGTGCTGCGGCGCTGCCAGCCGCAGGAGGACACCGGCACGCTGCGCTGCGGCGATCTGACGCTGGACACCGCCGAGCACACCGTGTCCGTGGCGGGACAGCGGGTGGATCTTACCTACAAGGAATACGAGCTGCTGCGCCTGTTCATGACCCATCCCGGCCGCGCCTTTACCCGCGACAAGCTGATGGAGCTGGTGTGGGGCACCGACTACTGCGGCGAGAGCCGCACGGTGGATATGCACATCCGCACCCTGCGGCAGAAGCTGGGCGACGCGGGCACACGTATCCAGACCATCCGCAGTGTGGGCTACCGCTGGGAGGACAACACATGACAAAAAAGATATTCCGCTCCACCGTGGCGGTGGGGCTTGCGGTGCTGGCAGCCAGTCTGGTCATCATCATGAGCGCGCTGTACAGCTACTTCGGCAAGCTGCAGGAGCAGCAGCTGAAGGACGAGCTGTCCATCGCGGCGGCAGCCATGGCTGAGGGAGACGGCATGTCCTATCTCACCCGGCTGGATTCCGACAATTACCGTATCACATGGCTCCGCGCCGATGGCGTGGTGCTCTACGACACCCGCGCCGATGCCGCGACCATGGAGAACCACGCCCAGCGCGAGGAGGTGCGGCAGGCGCTGGCCAACGGCGCCGGTGAGTCCAGCCGTTACAGCAACACCATGCTCACCAAAATGCTCTACTACGCCCAGCGTCTGCCGGACGGCACGGTGCTGCGCCTGTCCGCCAGCCGCGTCACCGCGGGAGCCGTGCTGCTGGGGATGCTCCAGCCCATCCTGTTGGTCATCGCCGCGGCGCTGATCCTGTCCGGCCTGCTGGCCAGCCGCGTCTCCAAGCGGATCGTGGAGCCGCTGAACCGCCTGGATCTGGAGCACCCGCTGGAAAACGAGGCCTACGAGGAGCTGTCGCCCCTGCTGCGCCGTCTGGAGCACCAGCGGCGGCAGATCGACCAGCAG
This sequence comes from Oscillibacter sp., assembly GCA_003487665.1. Classification (GTDB taxonomy): domain Bacteria; phylum Bacillota; class Clostridia; order Oscillospirales; family Oscillospiraceae; genus Vescimonas. The sequence goes on along the minus strand of DNFA01000070.1, from coordinate 7,271 downwards.
ATGAGTGCCCTGCGCCGCCGCTCGGAGGAGTTCGAGCAGATCACCGCCAGCATGACCGAGGGTCTTGTGCTGCTGGACAACAGCGGCACGGTGCTGAGCATCAACCCGGCGGCACAGGCGGTGCTGGGCACCGACAGTGCCTGTGTGGGACAGCCTCTTGTGGCGGTGGAGCGGGACACCGCCGTCAGCCGCGCCCTGCGGGACGCCATGGAAAGCGGCCGCGCCGAGACGTGCATGGAGAAGGATGGCCGGGAGTACCAGTTCGACATGACCCGCATTCAGGCCGACGGCGAGACGGTGGGCGCGGTGCTGCTGACCTTCGACGTGACGGAGCAGACCTTCGCCCAGCGCAACCGCCGGGAGTTCACCGCCAACGTCTCCCACGAGCTGAAAACGCCACTGCAGGGCATCATCGGCAGCGCCGAGCTGTTGGAAAGCGGCATGGTGCAGCCGGAGGATATGCCCCGCTTCGTGGGGCACATCCGCAGCGAAGCCCAGCGGCTGGTGACGCTCATCAACGACATCATCCGCCTGTCCGAGCTGGACGAGGGCGGCGCGCTACCCATGGAGCCGGTGGAGCTGCTGACCCTGTGCCGCGACACGGCGGCCGGCCTGTCCGCCGCCGCGGAAAAGCGCCATGTGACCGTCTCCGTCACCGGCGAGGAGGTCACGGTACCCGGCGTCCGCCGCCTGCTCAGCGAGGTATTCGCCAACCTGTGCGACAATGCCATCAAGTACAACGTGGACGGCGGCAGCGTCGCCATCCATGTGTCCCGCAAGGGCGACAATGCCTGTGTCACCGTGTCGGATACCGGCATCGGCATCCCGGCGGAGCACCAGAGCCGCGTGTTCGAGCGGTTCTACCGGGTGGACAAGAGCCACTCCAAATCCTCCGGAGGCACGGGACTGGGCCTGTCCATCGTCAAGCACGCCGTGGCCTATCACCACGGCACCGTGGAGCTGGACAGCCGGGAGGGGAGGGGCACCACCTTCACCGTCACGCTGCCCCTGAACCAATAAAGCGCAAAAAGAAAGCGCCCCTGCGGGCGCTCTCTTTTTGCGTCAGCTTGTCAAAAAA
>DNFA01000070.1:369-5890 GCA_003487665.1 Oscillibacter sp. | reverse complement strand
TTCCCTCCGATACTTGTAACCGGGCAGGTTTTTTGACAGTCTGAAGCGCAAAAAGAGAGCGCCCCTGCGGGCGCTCTCTTTTTGCGTTTTACAGATGCGCCTTTGCGTGGGCGCAGATGGCGTCAAAGGTTTTCTGGCTGATATCGTGCTCGATCTTGCAGGCGTCGGCCTCGGCGGTGGCGGCGTCGATACCCAGTGCTATCAGGAACCGCGTCAGCGTGTGGTGCCGATCCAGCATATTTTCCGCAATGGCCATGCCGCTGGCGGTCAGTGTGATAAGACCGTCCTTATCCATGGTAATGTAGCCGTTTTCCCGCAGCCGTTTGGTGGCGTATGTCACGCTGGGCTTTGTCACGCCCAGATGCTCCGCCACATCGATGGAGCGGATATATCCGTGCTGCTGCTGCATCATCAGCATCGTCTCTAAATAGTCCTCGGAAGCGCGCAGTATTTGCATGAAGTTTTCACCAACTTTCCCCGGATCGCTACCGGCATGATAACACATTTTTCACAAATATACAAGGGCAAGAAAAAATTTTTATTCTCCCTATTGACAAAGGGGGTTAAAGAGGCTAAACTTCACATTGGTTAGGGGAAGCTAACTGTTAGCTGTTGCACCGCCTTTCGGAGTGCACCCAACCGATTTTCTCAGATAAGTGGTTAGTCTAAACTAACCCGAACGGAGGGATACACATGATGCCTTTGGTACTAGCAGACACCGGAACGGAACAGCTCATCCACAAGGTGGGCGGCAGCCCGGAGTTGAAGAAGCATTTGGAGGATCTGGGCTTTGTGCCGGGCAGCGCGGTGACGCTGATCTCCGCCATGGGCGGCAACGTCATCGTCAAGGTCAAGGAATCCCGCGTGGCCATCAGCGAGGAGATGGCGCGCAAGATCATGGTATAAAATATATTACATAAAGAAGGAGAGTTCATCATGAAGACACTGCGTGAAGTCAAGATCGGCGAAACTGTCAAGGTCGTCAAGCTCCACGGCGAGGGACCCGTCAAGCGCCGCATCATGGATATGGGCATCACCAAGGGCGTGGAGGTTTATGTCCGCAAGGTAGCGCCTCTGGGCGACCCCATGGAGGTCACGGTGCGCGGCTATGAGCTGAGTCTGCGCAAGGCCGACACCGAAATGATCGAAGTCGAATAACCGCGTATTTCATTTTCTACATAGGTTCAATAAGATTAACCGGAAGGAGAGACAATATGGAAAAACAGATTAAGATCGCGTTGGCAGGCAACCCTAACTCCGGCAAGACCACCCTGTTCAACGCGCTGACCGGCTCCAACCAGTTCGTGGGCAACTGGCCGGGCGTCACGGTGGAGAAGAAAGAGGGCAAGCTGAAGAAGCACGATGATGTGACCATCATGGACTTGCCCGGCATCTACTCCCTGTCCCCCTACACGCTGGAGGAGGTGGTGGCTCGTAACTACCTGATCGACCAGCGCCCCGATGCCATCCTGAACATCATCGACGGCACGAACCTGGAGCGTAACCTGTACCTGACCACCCAGCTGACCGAGCTGGGCATCCCCGTTGTCATCGCCATCAACATGATGGACGTTGTCCGCAAGAACGGCGACAAGATCAACGTACAGGAGCTGAGCCGCGAGCTGGGCTGCCAGATCGTGGAGATCTCCGCCCTGAAGAGCGAGGGCGTTATGGAAGCGGCGGAGGCGGCTGTGGCTGCGGCCAAGTCCACCAAGACCGTCCCCATGCACACCTTCTCCGGCCCCGTGGAGCACGCCATCGCCCACATCGAGGAGGCGGCGGTGCACAACCTGCCCGAGGAGCAGCAGCGCTGGTACGCCATCAAGATTTTCGAGCGCGACGACAAGGTGCTGGATAAGCTGCACATCGACCCGTCCGTCATGGCGCACATCGAGGAGGACATCAAGGCCGCCGAGAAGGAGCTGGACGACGATGCCGAGAGCATCATCACCAACGAGCGCTATGTGTACATCGCCGAGATCATCAAGGCCTGCTACAAGAAAAAGAACGCCGGTCAGCTGTCCGCTTCCGATAAGATCGACCGCATCGTGACCAACCGCTGGCTGGGTCTGCCCATCTTCGCTCTGGTCATGTTCCTGGTGTACTACATCTCCATGGTCACCGTTGGCTCCGCCGCTACCGACTGGGCGAACGACGGCCTGTTCGGTGACGGCTGGCACCTGTTCGGCATTGGCTCCGGTGAGTACAACGACACGAATGACGAGTATACCGCCGCGGTTGAGGCCGTGGACGCGTTCCTCGGCACCGAGATTGATGTTGAGGCCGACGACTTCGACGCAAGCGCTCTGCTGGCCGAGATGAAGGCCTTCCAGACCACCGACAAGACCGCGACCGTCGATGTCGAGGACGAGGAGACCCTCGCCATGAACACGATGACCGCCTACTATGACACGCTGCCCGAGGGCGCGGAGGACATGGAGGACGTCGTCCAGATGACCTATGTCGACGCGGTCAGCTACCTCTCCGAAAACGGCTTTGACGCCCCCGATCCCGCCGACTTCGGCGTGTGGGTGCCCGGCGTGCCCGTGCTGGTGGGCAACGCGCTGGAGGCCGCCGGTGCGTCCGAGTGGCTCAGCGGCCTGATCCTTGACGGTATCGTGGCCGGTGTGGGCGCGGTGCTGGGCTTCGTGCCCCAGATGCTGGTGCTGTTCCTGCTGCTGGCGTTCCTGGAGGCCTGCGGCTATATGGCGCGTATCGCCTTCGTTCTGGATCGTATCTTCCGCAAGTTCGGCCTGTCCGGTAAGTCCTTCATCCCCATGCTGATCGGCACCGGCTGCGGCATCCCCGGTGTTATGGCCTCCCGTACCATCGAAAATGAGCGCGACCGCCGCATGACCATCATGACCACCACGTTCATCCCCTGCGGCGCCAAGGTGCCCTTCATCGCCATGATCGCCGGCGCCATCTTCGGCGGCAGCGCATGGGTGTCCACCTCCGCTTACTTCATCGGCATGGCCGCCATCGTGATCTCCGGTATCATGCTGAAGAAGACCAGGATGTTCGCCGGCGAACCCGCTCCCTTCGTTATGGAGCTGCCCGCTTACCACTGGCCCACTCTGGGCAACGTCCTCCGCTCCATGTGGGAGCGCGGCTGGTCCTTCATCAAGAAGGCCGGTACCATCATCCTGCTGTCCACCATCTTCGTGTGGTTCACCAGCTACTTCGGCTGGGTAGACGGTCAGTTCCAGATGCTGTCTGACGATCAGATCGACTGCTCCATCCTGGCTGCCATCGGCGGCGCTATCGACTGGATCTTCGCACCTCTGGGCTGGGGCAACTGGCAGGCGGTGGTCGCCTCCATCACCGGTCTGGTGGCCAAGGAGAACATCGTCGGTACCCTGGGCGTTCTGTACGGCGGTGGCGACGGCAGCGTGTATGACGCCATGGCCGCAGCCTTCACTGCCATCACCGCTTACAGCTTCCTGGTGTTCAACCTGCTGTGCGCTCCCTGCTTCGCCGCCATCGGCGCCATCAAGCGCGAAATGAACAGCGCCAAGTGGACGTGGTTCGCCATCGGCTATCAGTGCGGCTTCGCCTATGTGATCGCCCTGATGATCAACCAGTTCGGCAGCCTGTTCACCGGCAACGCCAACATCCTGGGCGTCATCGTGTCCGTGATCCTGCTGGCCGGCATCATCTACATGCTGTGCAAGCCCTATAAGGAAGCCACCAAGCTGGCTGTCAAGTAAAACAGCTTATATCAGATTTTGAAAGGAGAGACATTTCATGCTGGAATGGCTGACAGCGAATCTGGGCACCATCCTCATCAGTGCCGGTCTACTTGTCGTTGTGATCCTCATCATCCGCTACCTGCTGCGCCAGAAGAAGGCGGGAAAGTCCTCCTGCGGCGCCGGCTGCGCCCACTGCGCCATGCACGGCCAGTGCCACAGCCAGAGCTGCAAGCACTGAACAGGGCAGGGGGAACGTGGAAACACGCTCCCCCTGCGTCCCAAAGGGAGGTATCACTATGATCGAAACGATTCTGAAGGTGGACGGCATGGCCTGCGGTATGTGCGAGAGCCACATCAACGATACCGTCCGCAACCGGTTCCCGGTGCAGAAGGTCACGTCCTCCCACACCAAGGGCGAGACGGTGATCCTGTCTCCGGAGCCGCTGGATGAGCAGGCGCTGCGCGCCGCCATCTCCGCCACCGGCTATACGGTCACGGCGGTGGACGCCCATCCCTATGAAAAGAAGGGCTTGTTCTCGTTCCATAAGAAGTAAGCCCTTGCTTTCACAACAAAAAAGCGCCCAGCGGCGCTTTTTTGAAAACCAACAGTTAAAGAACTTTAACTAAGAATAAACAGGTGCGCTGCGCCGAAGAATACGATAGAAACGAACAGAAAGGAAAGTGAGATATGAGCGTTGTGATCCTGGGCGGCAACGAGTGCATGGAGCGCCGCTACAAAGAACTCTGCCAGTCCTACAAATGCTCCGCCAAGGTGTTCACCAAGCCCGCCGGCGGCCTGAAAAACAAGCTGGGAAGCCCCGACCTGATGATCTTCTTCACCTCCACCATGTCCCACAAGCTGGTGCAGAGCGCGCTCAGCGAGCTGAAGGGGACGCCCACCCGCATCGAGCGCTGCCATACCAGCTCCCTGTCCGCTCTGCGGAGCATTCTGGAAAAGCACGCCGTGTAAGGGGGTGGCCGCATGTCCGAAGAACTGATGGTGCGCCAGTGCGCGCCCACGCTGGCCGGTATCAAGACCGGCAGCCTGTTCCCCTGTCCCTGCACCAGCCGGGAGGAGCTTCTGTGCCAGGTGCGCAGTCTCAACCGCCGCCTGTCCCCCAAGGGACTGTGCCTGCTGCCGCTGCGGTTCACGCCGGGCAGCGTCCTGCTGTATCTCTACCGCCCCGCCACCTTGCGCCGCGACCTCAGCGACGGTCTGGCGCGTGACATACTGGCGCAGGCGGGCTATGAGGGCGACAGCTGCGGGCGCTGCGTGGCCACGCTGATCCGCCGCCTGCGGCAGGGCAGCGACTTTCCCCACGAGATCGGCCTGTTCCTCAGCTACCCTCCTGAGGACGTGCGCGGCTTCGTGGAGAACCACGCCTGCAACTACAAGTGCGCAGGTCTTTGGAAGGTCTATGGAGACGAGCGTCAGGCACAGCGGCTGTTTGACCGGTTCAAGCGCTGCACGGACACATATTACAGACTCTGGCAGGCCGGTGCCACCATTGAGCAGCTGGCTGTGGCGGGGTAAAAGAAAGGAAACGAATACCATGAAAAAGACTGCTGTTATCTACTGGAGCGGCACCGGCAACACCGAGGCCATGGCCAACGCCGTGCTGGAGGGCATGAAGTCCGCCGGCGCGGATGCCGCCCTGCTGACCGTCGATCAGGTGAACACCGCCGATCTGGGCAACTACGCCGCCATCGCCTTCGGCTGCCCGGCTATGGGCAGCGAGGTGCTGGAGGAGATGGAGTTCCAGCCCATGTTCGACGCCTGCAAGAACTGCCTGGGCGGAAAGGCCGTGGCGCTGTTCGGCTCCTACGGC
>DNFA01000070.1:0-198 GCA_003487665.1 Oscillibacter sp. | reverse complement strand
GGGCGACGGCGAGTGGATGCGCTCCTGGGAAAAGGACTGCGCCGATGCGGGCATCAATCTGGTCTGCGACAGTGTCACCTGCTGCGAGGCTCCCGACGATGCCGCGCTGGACGCGCTGCGCGCCATGGGCAAGACGCTGGCGGAATGACCGCCGTTATGTTCCTGCGCCGCCGCCTGCGGCAGCGCGGGCAGACGCTG
>DNFA01000004.1 GCA_003487665.1 Oscillibacter sp. | reverse complement strand
GCAACTTATTGTACCTTATCGTCTAAAACTCGCATGTGGAAAGAGCTGCCACCATTAAAACGGTGGCAGCTCTTGGCTTGCTGCTGATACGGTAGAACTTATTTTTTAGGGATATTTAAAGTTACTTTGACGCATTCGGAGCATTTAGATTCACGGTTTACTTCACAAACAACACAGGAGTAACTTTTCCCATCGCCCAGTCGCTTTAAGATTGCTTTATTATAGTACCTTGGAACATACCCGAGATAGTCCCCGTTTAAGGTTTCGACAATAATAGCAGATGAATCCTCCTGATTCTCTGGTTCGGGTACAAATTTCAGTTCATCTCCTACGTGTACGCCGGGAAGCTGGTTACAATCTTCCCCCCTACAATTTGATTTATAGCGGATACCCATAATGTAAAAGGAGCGCTCAATCTCCTTTTCCTCTGGGAAAATAGGATCAATAAACTCGTATGTGTCAATTGGCAGACGTCCTCCACTACGTTTGAGAATTTCAAATTCGTCGTATTCCTCCAACTCATAGTGTTGCAAAATGGCAGAAATATCTCTCCGTTTTGGATCCGGAAGACGACTTGAAAAAACTGAAAACAGCTTGTCGCTCTCATATTGCGTTTCATTGGGAAATGCGTCAATCAGCGGTAACCCGTTTTCTTTTGCTTTGCTGTATTCTTCGCAGTATTCGAATTTGTAGTTCAGTCCTCTTGTTAACTTGCCCACGGTATAATTTCTTCGCGTATCGGGGTGTTTCCAAATCAAATATAAAAACTTATCATTCATCACTACTACCGTCCTTCTACCGCATCTCTTAGCATACATAGTTTTTCTTTTAAATATCTACGAATCAGCCGATTCTTTTTCTCACTAAGTATATCTGGAGTATACATGTCCAATAGTTTGTCAACATCTTTAAACGTGAGCCTTTCGACAAAACGAGCCGCGATTGCTTTGGCTGAGGGATATTTTTTAATCAGATATAGCACCATTTCTTTGTGTGTTGGCTTTGTCTTCCTGGATCCGTCAACGCGAACAATTGATCTGGATTTTGAATCAACAAGCGCTTCAAAAGGACCCGGGTCTTTACCGAACATACTGTCGACACCCTTTTCATTCACATAGCAACACAAAGATGAGCCATTATCATAGAGAGGACACCACTTAGAGCGAAAGCGGAGACTAATGTGATTATCCTCGGTTTCTTGGGCCTCTAAAAACTCAATCAAAATTGCCCAATTGCTTTGATGCCTGTCGGCATTTCCTATCAGAGCATCAAAAATGAGCATTTCTATCCACTCGTTTTCATTGGACCACTTTTTTGCCTCCTCAAGCATTTCTAAAGAATAGTAATTCCCGCTGGCTTCATCAATCATAGTAGTTGCGTTGTAATTCGGATAACGACCGACTATAAAATTGATCCCCTCTACCAAATTCTCAGTTTCGCTCTTTACGAGGTAACTCATGCTACCAATTCTTCCATTTCTCCTGCCTAAATCCACTTGTGCCGTTTTTACACCGACAAGATTACCAATTTGAGCAGCCATGTGTTCTGAAATATGTTCGGTTGTCACGGAGTTGGTTGCAGGATCGATTTTGGGATACTTGAATAATCCTATTCTCCCATCGTCTGAAATCAGCCATTCTTTCTCGCTTCGGCCACTTCCTGCGGCTAACCCTTCGTATGGTTGCCAATCAGTATAATCAATTATTGTAAAGTGCGTCACCTTATTCTCCTTTACCTGCTGTTTTAAGTTCTGAAAGGATTTTTCCAATAATTTGGCGCTCCGGCTCCGGTATGCTCTCTATGGATTGCTCACAGATGTGTGCTAATTGGTATAGACGACAGTACTCATCCTTCGAGAGGATTACAGCAACAGGTGCATTATTTTTGACTACCAGTAAAGGTTTTCCGTTTATCGCCTTTGCAAATAGTTGGGATGCTTTCCCTTTGTTAAAAAGTGTTATCGGGGTAATCGTTTCAATCATATGCGATATATCCAAAACACACACCTGCCTTCTTTATAATCATACCATAGTAATGATGATTTATCAATAAAAAAATCATATAATTATAATGTTAATTAACATTATAATCGCAAATGATGTTTTCCATCTTATGGTGCGTATCTCACGCGGTATGCGCCCGTGCTACGCCACGGGATTTTTATATCGCTGCATAAAGAAAACACTTCCGTTCTGCGTTTGCAAAAGGGAAGTGCTTTCTCAGCCCAAGAATACACGCCATTTTTCGCGGCGGGCATAAGCCCGCCGTTTTCTGAATAAGGGTATGATGAAAAAGAACGATTATGCATTTTTTGGCGCCATCCGCGCCGACGAGCTGGAAACGGTCAGCTCCATGCTGGCTACCGACCCGGCGCTGGTGAATATCCCTGCGCCGGAGAAGCCCGCCGACACGCGGGGCATGTCGCCCTTGCAGGCGGCTCTGTGTAACGGCTGGCACCGGGACATTGCGTGGTTTCTGCTGGAGCACGGCGCGGACGTGAATTTCTGCGCCGACGCCAAGCTGGACGGCTATCCCGCGCTGTTCGACGGCGTGAACATCGCCGCCTGGAACGCCCGCCGCTACGCATGGGACGGGCAGGACACCACGTCCATGCGCCTTGTGAGGAAGCACACCCGGGCCGAGGCTGACGATGCCTTCGCCTTTCTGCGCTGTATGCTGGCACTGGGCGCGGACGGGCAGGCCACCGACCGGGAGAACCGCTCCGCCTACTCCGGCAAAACCATCCGCCAGCACTACGAGGGCAGCCCCGTGTGGGAACTGTGCGGGGATCTGTTCGGGTGATACGGCTCAGTTCTGGAGCCGCACCTGCCATACATCGTCTAGCGGGTAGGAGATCAGCGCCGCGCCGTCCAGCTCCTCCCGGTGCATGTCCACGGCGGAGACGTGTCCGCTGTCGTAGGTGGTGTAGTAATACACGCCCGTGTCGGCGTCGCAGCAGGAGGTGTAGAGCGTCAGCTCGCAGGCGCCGTCCTCCAGCACGCAGCAGCCCCGCTGCTGCGCCGCCGCGCCCAGAATGTGAAACAGCTGGCTGGCGCCCTCGGCCACGCCGGTGCCGGACGCGCTGTTCAGCCGGGTAAAGGCGGTGCGCACGAACCGGGACTGGGACGACAGATCGCCGGGCAGCCCCATGGCACCCATGCCCCGGCTGTAGGCTCGCAGCGGCAGGGCAGGGGAGAAGCGGTTCTCCGGCGGGCGGGCGGACAGCTGGGCGTAGTTGTTCAGCTGGAACATCTGCAGGGGGAAGGGCGGCTCGTTGGTCAGCACGCCGGCGGGATCGTCGTAGATGTGCAGACCGTCGGCGGTCTGCTCGATCACCACGCAGCGCCGCCGGTCGGCCAGCAGCCAGTGGAGCTTGGCCGGGGGCAGCCCCGGCAGGAAGGCGTCGTCGGTGATGCAGACGCCCTCCAGCAGGGCGCAGGCCTCGTCCACCCCGGCGCAGCTGCCCAGCAGCCACGGGATCAGCTCGAACTGCGCCACGCCGCGCCCCTCCGCCGGGCAGGGGCGGTAGACGGCGCTGGACACGAAGTTCAGCCCGGCGATGCACAGCCCCTTCTCGTTCACCGCGTCGTAGTACAGGGGATAGCCCGCCTGCACCGACGCCATGCCGATCATGGCGTAGTGCTGTGTCACCTCATTCAGATGGCGCATGGGCAGAGGGAAGCTCCGGGGCGTGACGGTGACGCGCTCGCCGAAGCCGCGCTCATAGTCGAGATTGCGCCCGAAGAAGAAATGGTCGGTCAGATAGGTGGCCGCAGTACACATGAGAAAACCTCCTGTCAGGGATTGTCGGTGGGCTTGTCGGGGTATTGCCGCTTCAGAAAGGCGAGGAAGTGCCGGGCGGCGCTGTTGGCCGGGGGCGGGGTCTTGACCGCCGCGCCCAGCTGCCGGAACAGCGGCTCCGACAGCGGCAGCACCTGCACCTGCCCCTCATAGCCCGCCAGCGAGAAGGACGACAGCACGGACACGCCCAGCCCCGCAGCCACCATGGACAGTATGGCGGCATCGTCCGAGGCGGTGACCTCCAGCAGCGGCGATCCCGGCGGCAGCAGCCGCGCCACATACTGCTCCGGGCAGGAGAGGAACGTCTCCTGCAGCAGCCGCTCCAGCGGGATGGTATCCTCCTGCCAGGGGAAGTCCGGCGGCACCACCGCCACCAGCGGCGCGTCCGTCAGCGGCGTCCAGTAAAAGCCCTTGCCGCAGGATTCCTCCACCAGCGCCAGCTGCACCCGTTCCTCCTCCAGCGCCGCAGCCAGCTCATAGCCGCCCACCAGAACGTCGATCTTGATCTCCGGGTGCAGCTTGCGGAATTTGGCCAGCAGCGCCGGGAGCCGCGCCCGGGCGATACTGGCAAAGCAGCCGATGCGCAGGACGTGGTTGTGGGATTCCCCCTGCAGCGCCGCCTCCTGCCGCAGGGCGTCGCTGGCGCGGAGATAGTCCTGAATATAGGGCAGCAGATGCTCGCCCTCCTCTGAAAGCCGGACGCCGTGGCTGCTGCGGGACAGGAGGGTGCAGCCCAGCTCGGCCTCCAGCTTGTTGACCAGATGTGTCATGGCGGACTGGGTATAGCCCAGCTGCGCCGTCGCTTTTCCGAAGCTGCCGCATTGCACCGCTGTCAGCAGTGCCCGCAGCTTTTTATCGTCCATAGTGCCTCGCTTTCTGTACAAAAACAACAAAATGTGAGCCTTGTTTTTTAACTATATCACAAAGGGGCTTGCCGTTCAATGGTCTCATTGTAAACTTTCCAACAAGGAATAAAGCGCGTTCGATCATATTTTGTGCGTCATCAATTAAATTCATGCCGCGTTTGATAAGTGTCATTTCCTTAATGATGAAAAAAATGATACCCTATATGCAGGAAATGCATCGCGCACGGCGCGCTGCGGCGCTCCGCGCACGGCGGGGCAGGAACAAGAGAGAAATGGAGAAACCATAATGAACGGACAGAAGAAAACCGCCCTCGGCGAGATCGTCATAGTGGGCTTTGCGCTGTTTTCCATGTTTTTCGGCGCGGGAAACGTCATATTCCCGCCCTTTTTGGGCATGGAGGCCGGAGGCCGTTGGCTGGAGGGCTTTTCCGCGTACTTCATCGCGGATATCGGCCTTGCCATGATGGGCATGTTTGCCCTGCTGCGCGTGGGCAGCAGCGAGCAGGTGCTGCGGCGCGCGGGCAAGCTCCCCGCCGAGATCCTTATGTGCGCCATCGTGCTGTGCATCGGCCCCATGGTGGCCATCCCCCGCACCAGCGCCAGCACCTACGAAATGGCCATCGCCCCCAACCTGAGCGGCGTGTCGCCGGTGGTGTTCTCCGTGGCATTTTTTGCGCTGATCCTTGTGCTGTGCCTGAAGGAGTCCGCCGTGGTGGACATCGTGGGCAAGGTGCTTACGCCGCTGCTGCTGGTGGGACTGTTCGCCATCATTATCAAGGGCATCGTGACCCCGCTGGGCGAGATCGCCGCCCTGCCGCAGATCAGCAATGTGACCGTCACCGGCATCAAGGCGGGCTACCAGACCATGGACGCGCTGGCGGCGCTGCCATTTGGCATCATTATTTTGCAGAGCGTCACCGCCAAGGGCTATAAGCAGGGCAAGAGCCAGCTCCGCGTGGTGGGCGGCGCTGCGCTGCTGGCGGGCGTGCTGCTGCTGGCGGTGTATATGGGACTGGCCTATCTGGGCGCCACCGTGTCCACGCAGTACACCGGCTCCATCGGCCGCGCCGCATTGATCATGGCCATCGTGGAGGCGCTGATGGGCAAGACCGGCGTGGTCATCTTCGGCGTGGTGGTGGGTCTGGCCTGCGTCACCACCGCCATCGCGCTGACCAGCTCCGCGGCGGCGTATTTCTCCGAGCTGTGCCGGGGCAAGGTGAGCTACAAGGTATTCGTGGCGGCGATCTGCGTGTTCAGCGCCGTGGTGTCCAACCTGGGACTGGATCGCATCGTGGCCGTGGCCGCGCCGGTGCTGGATGTCGTATATCCCCCCGCGCTGGTGCTTATCTGCATCTCCCTTATTATGCCCAAGGTACACGATTTTGTCAGCCGCGGCGCGGTGATCGGCGCGCTGCTGACCAGCGCTCTGTGTACGCTGCACACCTATGGTGTGTCCGTGCCGCTGGTGGAGGCGCTGCCGCTGTATGACCTGGGGCTGAGCTGGGTGCTGCCCGCCGTTGTGTTCGGACTGGCCGCGCAGCTTGTGACCATGCTCCCCAGCGTGCGCCGCAGGGAGGAGCCTGCCCGGCGCGTCGGCGAAAAGAACTGATCGCTTCCCCGGGTGGGGTCGTATCTCCCATACGGCCCCACCCTTTCTCTCCTTGAAGGGGGCTTGACAGACGGCGATTCCTGCCGTAGAATACGGACAAGCTGCTGACGTCGAAAGTGCGCTTGAGACGGAAGATGCGCCATATATTCCGCGCCCGCGAAGCGGGCGCTGTGGTCGTGTCGCGGGAGCGGCGCGGCTTTTTTATTTTGGATAAAAGAGGTGGTATTTGTGGAAACACGGGTGGCTCTCATCGGGATCATCGTGGAGGAGCCGGAGCGGGCGGCGGAGGTCAACGAGCTGCTGCACCGGTACAGCGAATATGTGATCGGGCGGATGGGCGTGCCCTACCGGGTGCGGGGGGTGAACATCATCTCGGTGGTACTGGACGCACCGCAGGACGTGATCTCCGCCCTCAGCGGGAGGATGGGGCGGCTGGAGGGCGTAAGCGCCAAAACGATGTACTCCAACGTGATCACACCGATAGAAGACAGATAGGCATGCTGCATGACAGCTTTGTATAAGAAACCGTATCACGGAAAGGAGAAAACAACATGAAAAAAATGATATCCCTGCTGCTGGCGCTGGCGCTGGCATTGACGCTGTGCGCCTGCGTAACGCCGAAAACGCCTATGCCCATTGAGGATGGCGACAAATCCGCCGCCCAGCCGGTCACTGTGCGGTTGGGCGGGCTGAAGGGACCCACCTCCATGGGCATGGTGAAGCTGCTGGACGACGCGGAGAGCGGCGCCACGGAGAACGGGTACGCATTCACCATGGCCGCCAGCGCCAATGAGCTGACGCCGCAGCTGGTGCAGGGCGAGCTGGACATCGTTGCCGTGCCCGCCAACGTAGCCGCCATCCTGTACAGCCAGACGGAAGGCGGCGTGGAGCTGCTGGCCGCCGGCACGCTGGGCGTGCTGTATATGGTGGAAAAGGGCGGCGAGACGGTGACGGATGTGGCCTCTCTCAGCGGCAAGACCATCTATGCCACCGGCAAGGGCGCTACGCCGGAGTACGCGCTGACGTATCTGCTGAGCCAGCACGGGCTGACGCTGGGCACGGACGTGCAGGTGGAGTGGAAGAGCGAGCCCACGGAGATCGTGGCGCTGATGGCGGAGCAGGAGAACGCGGTGGCCATGCTGCCCCAGCCCTTCGTCACCGTGGCGCAGGGTCAGGTGGAGGGGCTGCGCGTGGCTCTCGACCTGAGCGCGGAGTGGGACAAGCTGGACAACGGCAGCCGGCTCATCACCTCGGTGCTGGTGGCGCGGAAGGCCTTTGCCGACGAGCATCCGGCGGCGGTGCGCACGTTCCTGAGCGAGTACGCCGCCAGCACGGACTACGCCAATGCGAACCCGGCGGAGGCGGCGGTGCTGGTGGAGAAATACGGTATCGTCAAGGCGGCGGTGGCGGAGAAGGCACTGCCGGAGTGCAATCTGGTGTGCATCACCGGCACGGACATGAAGAGCGCCGTGGGCGGCTATTTACAGACGCTGTATGACCTGAAGCCGGAGGCCGTGGGCGGCGCGATGCCCGACGACGGCTTCTATTGGATGGACGCATGAAAAAGGTAACGTGGCAGCGCATCGGCGCGGCGGCGCTGGCGGTGCTGGTGTGGCAGGCGGCTTCCATGGCCGTGGGCTCGGCGCTGCTGCTGCCGTCGCCGGCGGCGGTGCTGGTGCGTCTGGCCGCCCTGCTGCCCGACGGCGGCTTCTGGCGGGCGGTGTGGTTCAGCTTCTGCCGCATTGCCGGAGGCTTCGGCGCGGCGCTGGTGCTGGGCACGGCGCTGGCCTTCGCTGCCGGGCGGTGGCCGGTGGTGGATGTGCTGCTGCGCCCCTATGTGCTGGTCATCAAGTCGGTGCCGGTGGCGTCGTTCATCATTCTGGCGCTGATCTGGATGCGCACGTCGGCGCTGCCGCTGTTCATCTCGTTCCTGATGGTGTTCCCCATTCTGTACACCAACGTGCTGGCGGGCATACGCAGCGCCGACCGGGAGCTGCTGGAGATGGCGCGGGTGTTCCGGGTGCCGTGGCTGCGGCAGGCGCGGTGCATCCTGCTGCCGGCGGCGGAGCCGTTCCTTCTGGCAGGCAGCGCCGCGGCGCTGGGCATGAGCTGGAAGGCGGGCGTGGCGGCGGAGGTCATCGGCGTGGTGGGCGGCTCCATCGGAGAAAAGCTGTATGAGGCCAAGATCTATTTGCAGACCGGCGACCTGCTGGCGTGGACGGCGGTGATCGTGGCGCTGAGCGCCCTGTTTGAGCGGGCGGTGCTGGCGCTGCTGCGGCGGTGCTGCCGCTGGGCAAAGGGGGGACGGACGTGAGAGCGGAGCATTTGTACAAGAGGTTCGGAGACAAGCCTGTGCTGGAGGATGTGAGCCTTACGGTGCCGGCGGGGGCGGTGCTGTGCCTCATGGCGCCCTCCGGCTGGGGCAAAACCACGCTGCTGCGGTGCATGGCCGGGCTGGAAAAACCGGACAGCGGCACGGTGCGGGGTGTGCCGGAGCGGATCGGGTATGTGTTCCAGGAGGATCGGCTGTGCGGCCACATGGGCGCCGTGGAGAACGTGCGTCTGGCAACGGGGCGGCGCATGGACGCGGAAACCATCCGGGCGCACCTGACGGAGCTGGGGCTGGGCGGCCAGCTGCACCAGCCGGTGGAGGAGCTGTCCGGCGGACAGCGGCGGCGGGTGGCTATCGCCAGGGCGGTGTGCTTCGGCGGCGGGCTTCTGCTGCTGGACGAGCCGTTCAAGGGGCTGGACGCGGAGACGCGGCAGCAGGCGGCGGCGTATATCCTGTGGCACCGGAATGGCGCGGCGGTGGTATGCGTCACCCACGACCGGGAGGATGCCGCCGCGCTGGGCGCGGAGATCGCGGCGCTGTGAACGCGGACGCTGCCGGTCAAAGCGGTTGACAGGGCACGGCTCCTCCGGTACAATGGCAGCAGGCCTTGCCGCACAACGCGGCGGTACCATATAGGCGCAGCAAGCATGCAGCAGGCCGAAGGGTCTGCTGCATTTCTCTGTGTGCGCATAGCTGTCACATTTTCCCCGCTCGTTCGTTATAGAGACAGAAGGTGGTGAGACGCCGTGGACAAGGACATATTCGAGCAGCTGTACCGGCAGCACTATGCCGCGGCGCTTCTGTACGCGCAGGGGCTGTGCCGCAGCCGCCCGCTGGCGGAGGACATGGTGCAGGAGGCCTTCTGCCGGGCGTGGCTGGCGCTGCCGGACGGCGTTGTCAGCTTTCGCAGCTGGCTGTTCCGGGTGCTGCGGAATCTCATCATCGACCACCTGCGGCGGCAGAAGCACCTGTCCGACGAGGACGTACCGGAGACGGCGGACGCCGCCACGCCGGAGAGCGTTCTCCTGCAGCGGGAGGACGCGGCGGCGCTGTACCGCGCCATGGAGCGGCTGGGCGCAGGCGACCGGGAGGTGCTGACGCTGTATTGCTTCGCGCACCTGTCGGGGGCGGAGCTGGCGGCGGCGCTGGGCGTGACGCCCGCTGTGATACGCCAGCGGCTGCGCCGGGCACGGACGCGGCTGCGGCAGAAAATGGAGGAGGATGGCTATGAATTTTGAGACGGCCTTTGCCCATTATCAGGCACATACCGCCACCGCCGAGGAGACGGCGCTGGTGGAGCGGGAGCTGGAAAAATACCGGCTGATCGAGGACTATCTGGCGGAACAGGAGCTTCCGGAGCTGCCGGAGGACGCGGCGGCTGCGGCCAGCGCGGAGACGAAGGCGGTGAAGCGCCGTCTGAACCGCCGCACACGGAACATCGTGCTGATATCGACGGCGGCGGTGCTGGCGGTGGTGCTGCTGCTGCAATTGGTGGTATCGCCTCTGCTGAACCGGCGGGTGTACACGGACGACCTCGTCGATGGCAGCGGCTACCCGACGTTCGACGTGGGCATGTCGGCACTGGCGGGACTGTATATGCCGCTGGGCGACTATTACGGCAGCTACGCCGAGCACAGCGGCTTCATGCGCGACACCCTGCACCTGACGTTCTACGACCGCACCGGCAGCAACCGGTTTCACATCCAGACGCAGACAGGACTGTCGCTGGGGCACGTCGGACAGCTGAACAGCGGCGACCTGCACGCCATCGGGTATATGTACAGCGGCTTCTTCTACGACAACAGGAATCCGGGCAGAAACGACGCCTGGAGCGGCGACACCGGGCAGGCGGCGCTGGACGCGCTGCCGGAGTATATGCGCCTTACCTCCGCCGTGTCCTTCCGCAAGGTGCTGACGGTGGACGAGCTGGCGGACATCATGGCGCGGCATCCGGACGTGGATTTCCTGTCCGCCAACGTGTGGGTGGACGGGGCGTACAACTATGACTCGCTGCACTGCTCCTTACAGCACATGATGCTCGCCTACGGCGATGATCTGGAGGAGGACTATCCGGGCATGCAGCTGCAGGAGTACAAAAACCTCACCGGCGAGGACATCACGCAGCACTTCCGGGCGATGGTGCAGTATCTGGCCGACCACCCGGAGGTGGCGGAGGCCGGCCCCG
Source organism: Oscillibacter sp. (assembly GCA_003487665.1). Taxonomy (GTDB): domain Bacteria; phylum Bacillota; class Clostridia; order Oscillospirales; family Oscillospiraceae; genus Vescimonas. The sequence goes on along the minus strand of DNFA01000004.1, from coordinate 2,205 downwards.
ACGAGCCGTACCGCTACAAGGAGATGCTGCTGAATCTGGAGGAGGACGGGCTGGAGGTGCTGGGCCTGTGGGTGCAGGGCACCCCCGACCAGATCACCGCGCTGCTGGACGAGGAGCTGGTGCGCTCCGTGCGGAACTACGACGCCAGAATACAGCTGTGGACATAAAAAAGAAATGCCGCCGGAGGGCGGCATTTCTTCTGCCCACTTGCCAGCGGGCGGAGGCCGAGGCGCGGGAGCGGGCCTCCCGCGGACGCTGAGAGTAATTGCACATAAAAAACAGGGACGTGAGTCCCTGTTTTTTTATAACTTGTATTCTTCTGCGAAGGTCTTGTAGCGGGCGGGGAAATCCGGGTCGCGCTGGGGCGCGGCGTCCAGCGTGGCGTGGAGGTTCAGGTCGTGGTGCGCCGCGTCGATGACGCAGCCGGCGATGTTGGAGCAGTGGTCGGAGGTGCGCTCCAGATCCGTCAGCAGGTCGGAGAGGACGAAGCCCGCCTCGATGCTGCACTGTCCCTGCTGCATCCGCAGGATGTGGCGGGTGCGCAGCTGTTCCTTCAGGCCGTCGATGACCTCCTCCAGCGGCTCCACCTGCCGCGCCAGCGGCACGCTCTTGTCCCGGAAGGCGTCCAGCGACATGGTCAGGATATGATCCACGGCGGCGGTGAGGACGGACAGCTCGCGGCGTGCCGCGTCGCTGAAGGAAAGCTCCTTGTCCCGCAGCTCCTCCGCCGATTCCAGCACGTTCACCGCGTGGTCGGAGATGCGCTCGAAGTCGCCGATGGCCTTCAGCAGCTCGGCGGCCTCCTCGCTCTCGTCGTCGCCCATCTTCCGGGCGCTGAGCTTCACCAGATAGGTGCCCAGCACGTCCTCGTAGTGGTCGCAGCGGCTCTCGTCCTCCCGGATGGAGGCAGCCAGCTCCGGCGTGTAGTGCTCCAGCGAGCGCAGGGCGTTTTGCAGGGCGAGGGTGGCCTGTGCCGCCATGTCGCAGGCCACGGCGCGGCAGCGCTGCAGTGCCAGTGACGGCGTGGCCAGCAGGCGCTCGTCCAGTTCCACCGTCTCCTCCGCCTGCGCTTTGTCCGGCACCAGACGGACAGCCAGCTTTTCCAGCAGACCGCCGCAGGGCAGCAGCATGGCGGTGCAGAGGATGTTGAAGGCCGAGTGCGCTATGGCGATGCCGGCCATGCCCGCCGACTCGTTCAGCAGCGCCGGGGCAAAGATGGCCTTGACGATGCAGAACACCGTCAGCAGCACCGCCACACCGATGACGTTGAACATCAGGTGCACCACGGCGGCGCGTTTGGCGTTCTTGTTGGTGCCCACGCAGGAGATCAGCGCCGTGACGCAGGTGCCGATGTTCTGCCCCATGATGATGGGCACCGCCGCGGCATAGCTGACCTGACCGGTGGAGGCCAGCGCCTGCAGAATGCCCACGGAGGCGGAGGAGGACTGGATGACCGCCGTCAGCACCGCGCCCACCAGTACGCCCAGCAGCGGGTTGGTGAAGGCCAGAAACAGCTCGGCGAAGCCCGGAACGTCCTTCAGCCCGGCCACGGCACCGCTCATGGTGTCCATGCCGAACATCAGGGTGGCGAAGCCCAGCAGAATGGCGCCGGTGTCCTTTTTGTGGCTGTCCTTGCAGAACATGTAGAAAATAATGCCGATCAGCGCCAGCACCGGCGTGAAGGAGGTGGGCTTGAGCAGCTGCACCCATGTGCTGCCGCCGTCGATGCCCGCCAGACTCAGGAGCCACGCCGTCACCGTGGTGCCCACGTTGGCGCCCATGATGACGTTGATGGCCTGCCGCAGGTTCATCAGACCGGAGTTGACGAAGCCCACCACCATAACGGTGGTGGCCGATGAGCTCTGGATGATGGCGGTGATGCCCAGACCCGTCAGGAAGCCCGCGCCCACGCTGCCGGTCATCTTATCCAGCAGCGTCCGCAGCTTGCCGCCGGCGCGCCGCTCCAGCGACTGTCCCATGAAATTCATGCCGAACAGGAACAGGCACAGTCCGCCCAGCATGGTCAACACATGAAAAATGTCCATAGTTCTCTCCTCGATTTTACCTTGTTTTGACTGCACATTCTTGTCCATTTATTATGATACAGGGGCAATGTCAAATCCGCAGGAGGAGAATTGTAAAATCGGGGTAAAATAACAGACCTCCCGTCCGATGGACGGGAGGCCTCAGCTTGTCAAAAAAGTC
>DNFA01000082.1 GCA_003487665.1 Oscillibacter sp. | reverse complement strand
TGATGTTGTCGGTGCCGTGCTGCTCGAACTCACCCAGATAGGCGTCCATCCGCGCCATGATCTCGTCATAATTCTCCGGCGTGATGGGGGGATCGTCCATGTCCCGCAGCGCCAGCTCCTGCGCCAGTATCTCGAAAAACGTGTTGTCCTCATAGGCCATGATCGCCTCATGGATGCCGCCGTCGGCAAAGGCGCGGGAGGGGATCAGCTCCCCCTGATACAGCTCGGTCAGCGGCGCCATGCCGTGATCGAGACAGTGGGCGAACACAAGGCTCTCCACCTGATCGTACTCCTTGATGCGGTCGTCGCCCCGGGTGGAGTTCAGCACCCAGTTGCCGATGTACACCAGATCCAGCAGACGCCGGAACTGCTTCTCCGTCATTTTCAGCTCCATCATACCACCTCCGCGCATGGAAACCTTCGTTTTCACGATTATAGCACGTTCCAACAGGGATTGCCACAGAAAAAAATGGGCAGGTGCGCCAATTTTTAGCTTGTAACACCACGGGAATCATAGTACAATATATGAGTTATACTGGCGCAGTGTCGGTATCAGCAGTTTGCGAAAGGAGGGCGCGTATGGATCAGCGACCCATCGGGGTGTTCGACTCCGGATCGGGCGGGTTGACCGCCGTGCGGGAGATACGCAGTATCCTCCCCTCTGAGAACATTATATACTTCGGGGACACGTCCCGTGTCCCCTACGGCGGGCGTTCGCCGGAGATATTGCTGCACTACGCAAGGCAGGACGTCCACTTCCTCCGCAGCTTCGATGTGAAGGCGCTGCTGGTGGCCTGCGGCACCGTGTCCACCAACGCGCTGCCGGTGCTGGCGGCGGAGAGCGACATTCCCATCCTGGGCGTGGTGGAGCCGGCCTGCGCCGCGGCAGCGGCGGCCACCCGCAACAAAAAGGTGGGGCTGATCGCCACCTCCGCCTCCGTGCGCTCCGGTGCCTACGAGCGGACGCTGGCGGCTATGGACAGCACCATCACCGTGTACGCCGGGGCCTGCCCGCTGTTCGTGCCGCTGGTGGAAAACGGGCGCTTCCGCCCCGGCGACACGGTCATCGAGACGGTGGCGCGGGAGTATCTGACGCCCCTGCGGGACACGGGCATCGACACGCTGATCCTGGGCTGCACCCACTATCCGCTGCTGGCGGAGGTCATCGCGGGTGTCATGGGCAGCGGCGTGACGCTGATCGACTCCGGCGCGTCCGCGGCGCGGGCGCTGCGTCAGACGCTGTCGGACAAAGACCTTCTGGCGCAGCGGGCGAGCGGTACCCTGACCCTGTACGCCAGCGACCAGCCGCAGGATTTCGGCGCGCTGGCGCCCCAGTTCCTGCGCCGTCCGCTGGAGGGCGCGGTGCTGCCGGTGGACATCGAGAGGTACTGATATGGACAAGGTACAGGTACTGGCACGCAGCCGCAGCGACTTCGCCGGCGGCGTGGATGAGCTGACCTTCCGGGGCACCGGCACGCTGGATAAAACGGAGTACGGCTATCAGCTGCGCTACACGGCGCAGAACGAGGCCGACGGCAGCGGCGTGGCCTCGGAGATACGGTTGGAGACGGCGCAGCGCCGGGCGGTGGTCATCTCGGAATCCAAGGACGGCGGCTACGGGCTGCTGCTGGATCCCCGGCGCACCACGGTGACGCAGATCGCCGGCGGCGACGGCGGCGCGCTGACGCTGCATGTGGAGACAAAAGAGGTATCGTGGCACCTGCCCCGGAGGGGCGAGGGACACATCACACTGGCATATACACTGCTCCTGGGCACGCAGGCGCTGTCGGCGCTGCGGCTGGAGCTGACATTGACGAAAGAGGAGAGAGACGTATGAACATGATCGACAGCGCCAAGGCGCAGGTACGGCAGCTGACCGCCGCCGCATACGACAAGGCCGCAGCCGCGGGGCTGCTCCCGGCGGGCATCGCCGTGGAGCCGGCGGTGGAGATCCCCAAGGACACCGCCAACGGCGACTATACCACCACCTTCTGCCTGGCGGCGGCCAAGGCCATGAAGATGAACCCCCGTCAGGTGGCGCAGACCCTCATCGACAACATGACGCTGGAGGGCAGCTACTTCACCTCCGTGGAGATCGCCGGCCCCGGCTTCATGAACTTCCGGCTGGGCGAAAAGTGGTTCAGCGACACGGTGGCCGTCATCGAGTCCGAGGGGGAAAAGTACGGCGAGAACGACTCACTTGCCGGTAAGAAGTACATGGTGGAGTTCGTCTCCGCCAACCCCACCGGCCCCATGCACATGGGCAACGCCCGGGGCGGCGTACTGGGCGATACGCTGGCATCTGTATTGCAGAAGTCCGGCGCGGACGTGTGGCGGGAATTCTACGTCAACGACGCCGGCAACCAGATCGAGAAGTTCGCCAAGAGCCTGGAGGCACGGTACTTCCAGATCATCAAGGGCGAGGACGCGGTGGAGTTTCCGGAGGACGGCTACCACGGCGACGATATCCGCGAGCTGGCGCAGGCGTTCTATGAAAAAGAGGGCGAGAAGTATCTGGACTGCGACGAAAAGACCCGCCACGATGCGCTGGCGCAGTTCGGCCTCAGTGTCAACATCCCCAAGATGAAGTCCGATCTGGCTCGCTACGGCATTCAGTACGACCAGTGGTTCTTCGAGTCCAGCCTCCACGAGAGCGGCTATGTGGCCGACACCGTGGCGGCGTTGACCGACAAGGGCTATACCTATGAAAAGGACGGGGCGCTGTGGCTCAAGACCTCCCAGATCCTTGCGGAGAACCTGCGCCGGGCGGGGAAGAGCGACGAGGCCATCGAAAAGCTGGGTTTGAAGGACGACGTGCTGTGCCGCGCCAACGGGTTCTATACCTACTTCGCCGCCGACATCGCCTACCATCGCAACAAATTCGCCGTCCGCGGCTTTGACAAGGTCATCAACATCTGGGGCGCCGACCACCACGGTCATGTGGCGCGTCTGAAGGGCGCCATGGACGCGCTGGGTCTGGACGGCGAGCACCGGCTGGACATCGTGCTGATGCAGCTGGTGAAGCTGGTGCGCGACGGCGAGATCGTCCGCATGTCCAAGCGCACCGGCAAGGCCATCAGCCTTACCGACCTGCTGGACGAGATCCCCGTGGATGCCTGCCGCTGGTTCTTCAACGCCAAGCCGGAGACGCAGATGGAGTTCGATCTGGGTCTGGCCGTCCGGGAGGACAGCG
>DNFA01000012.1 GCA_003487665.1 Oscillibacter sp. | reverse complement strand
CGTCCCACAACCGCGGAACAGTTGATATATTACTACGTCTTACCGGATTTGTCAACTATTATTTTTCGATTTCTTCAATTTTTTGCAAGTCGGTTCAGGATGACATTTTTCTCCGCCCATGGTATAATCATCTCACCTATATTATGGGAGGAAAACTCCGTGGATATTCTGCACCTTACCGGCGTCTTCGGCCGTCTCGACCGCAGCCGTCTTGACCTGTCCCCCGGTCTGAATCTGCTGTACGCCCCCAACGAATCCGGCAAGTCCACCTGGGGCGCTTTCATCCGCACCATGCTGTATGGTCTGTCCACCCGCGAGCGCGGCCCCATGGCCGACAAGAACCGCTACGCGCCCTGGAACGGCGCGCCCCTCTGGGGACGGATGGAGCTACGCACCGGGGACGGCGATTACACCCTCCTGCGGGAGACGCGCCGCGCCGCCGCGCCCATGGGCGAATTCTCCTGTGTCTACACCGGCACCGCCACGCCCGTCCCCGGCATCACCGGCCAGAACGCCGGCGATGTGCTGCTGGGCGTGCCCCGGGAGGTGTTCGAGCGCAGCGCCTTCATCGGTCAGAACGCCCTGACCGTAGAGCAGGACGCCGAGCTGGAGCGCCGCATTGCCGCCCTCATCACCACCGGCGAGGAGGACACCTCCTACACCGAATCCTACGACCGCCTGAAGCGGCAGCTGAACCGCCGCCGCCACAACAAGACCGGCCTGATCCCCGCGCTGGAGCGGGACATCGACCAGCTGCGCGCCGCCCTGCGGGAGGTGGACGCCCTGAACGATCAGGCGCAGCAGTCCCGCCGGGAGGTGGACGCGTTGGAACGCCGCGCCGCGGAGCTTCAGCAGCAGGCCGCCCAGTCCCAGGCGCAGGCGCAGCAGGAGCGGCTGAATGCCTATCGCAGCGCGGAGCAGGCCGCCCTCGCCGCCCAGTCCCGCGCCGATGCACTGGCCGCCGATACCGCCACCCTGCCGGACAGCGCCTCGCTGACGCTGCTGGAGGGGCAGGCCGCCGCCCTGCCCGGCGAGCTGTCCGCCCTGACGGAGAAGCGCCGCGCCGCGGAGGACGCCGAAGCCGTCTCCGCCCGCGCGCAGGAAGCCCTGACACAGCACCCTCTCTACCCCGCTGCCGAGCCGGAGCTGCGGCAGCGCGCCGCCGCCATCGTGCCGGAAAAAGCGCCCTCCCTGTTCCTGCCCATTTTCTCCGGTCTGCTGATCCCTCTGTGCGTCACGCTGGCCTTCCTGCTGCGGAGCAAGGGTGCGCTCCCCTTCTGGCTGTTCATGGGCATGGCCGCTCTGGGCGCTGTCGCCACAGTCTTTGCCGTCCGCGTCCGGCAGCAGGCCATCCGGGAGCGCCAGCGCTTCGCCGAAACCCAGCGCACCGCGCTGGAGGAGCAGATCGCCGAATACCTCCCCCTGCGGCAGCAGGCGGCGGACGCCGAGGACGGCGCCCGGCGCACCCGGCTTGCCGCCGAGGAGAGCGAAAACTCCTGCCGCCGCCGTCTGCGGGAGCTGCTGGCACAGGTCTGCACCTTTGCCCCCGCCGTCACCGACCTGTCCGGTGTGCAGCTGGCGCTGGCCGATGCCCGCCGCCGCCAGACGGCGCTGGCCGATGCCCGCCAGCAGGCGCGGGAAGCCGCTCTGTACCGGGACGCCCTCCGCGCCCAGCTGACGGAGCAGGAGCTGTCCGCCCCCGCCGTTTCCGTCTCCGCGCCGCTCCCCTCCGGTGCAGAGCTGTCCGCCGAGCTCGCCCGCGTACAGGCGATGCTGACGCAGGAGCGCACCCGGTTCGACACCCTCACCGGCCGCATCCGCGCGCTGGATCGCTCCAGCGATCTGGAGGCTCAGCTGGCGCAGAAGCAGGAGCAGCTCCAGGCTCTGCAGGGGGAGTACGATGCCATCGCGCTAGCCATGGACGCCCTGTCCCAGGCCAACACCGTGCTGCAGAACCGTTTTTCCCCGGCGCTGGGCGCACGGGCGGCGGAGATCTTCTCCCGCATCACCGGCGGCCGGTACGACCGCGTGCTGCTGAGCCGGGATTTCTCCCTGTCCGCCGAGCCTGCCGGCGACCCGGTGGGGCGCAGCGTCCGCCTGCTGAGTCAGGGCGCCGCCGACCAGCTGTATCTGGCGGTGCGGCTGGCTATATGTGACATGGTGCTGCCCGCCGACAAGCGGGTGCCCCTGATCCTGGACGACGCGCTGGTGACCTTCGACGACGAGCGGCTTCACGCGGCGCTGGACTATCTGCTGGAGGAGAGCCAAAGGCGTCAGATATTGCTGTTCACCTGCCAGAAGCGGGAGATGGACTATCTGCAGGGCAAGGGAAACGTAACCGTCACGGAGCTGTAAGGTCGGGATATGCATATTTGGACAATTACTGATTGGGAAAAGAACCTTCCAGATAACTCCCTCAGAAGAACCGGCTTGCGATTTCGATACGACAGGAATACGCACCCCGAAGTAAAACGTGCGTGCTTACAATTCGCGATTTGGCTGAGAACCCAATATTACTTTCCGCTAAGAGTCGTTGTTTATGTCAAAAGGGCAAAAACCATTCGCACAAAAGATGGCGATCATGTAGTAGGAAGCTTTTTTGAGCCCTTTTCATACTTGGATGAGCCATATATTCGTATTGCAACGGGTGATTATAATGAATTGGCGAACCATTTAGGGAAAGACAATGCACTGGCATCGATTCTTCTTTCCTTGGCTCATGAATTGACGCATTACTATCAATGGATCAATAACATCCAATTAACACCTATGGGCAGAGAGCGGCAAGCCACCAAATACGCGAACTATATCATAGATGAATATGCGTCAACCAGAGAACATCCTTAAGGCACGCAGAGTGCGGCGTCCCGCAAAGAATGCGTAGGGGCGGACGACTCTGTCCGCCCCTACGAAAAGGCAAACGGATGCCCCCTACAACGCACTCAAGAGGGCACCGCACTCTGTCCCCCCCCCTTGCAAATCCCCTCAAATCGTGCTATACCATATATAAAAGAGCGAAAGGAGGCCGCCATGCCCCATTTTGACTGTCTCCGCTGCGGCACGGCCATGCAGTTCGTCGGCCAGCACAAGCTGCAGCTGGGCAAGACCAGCTGGCTGTTCGGCGACCTGCCCAATCTGATGGCCGGTGCGCTGGACGTGTCCATCATGGCCTGCCCCGCCTGCGGCAAGCTGGAATTCTTCACCGGCGGTGTCCCCCAGCCCAGCGGCAACGACCCCGGCCTGCACCAGCGCCGGTGCCCCAAGTGCGGCTTTGCCCACGATTTCGACTATCCCAAATGTCCCCTCTGCGGCTATGTCTACACCGCCGGGGACGAGCTGTAAGATCATCTGAAAAGGAGAACCTGTTATGAGCGATTGCACCCACGATTGCAGCACCTGCGGCGAAAGCTGCGGCGAGCGCAAGGAATCCAACGTATTTGAGAAGAAGCCCCTCCGCCCCGGCTGCCGCGTCGGTAAGGTATACGGCGTGGTGTCCGGCAAGGGCGGCGTAGGCAAGTCCATGGTCACCAGCCAGCTGGCGGTGGCGCTGCGGCGGGAGGGCTACCGCACCGCCATTCTGGACGCGGATATCACCGGCCCCTCCATCCCCAAGGCCTTCGGCATTCACGGCCGCGCCGTGGCGCAGGGCGACGCCATCGTGCCCGTCACCACCGCCACCGGCATCCAGCTGATGTCCGTGAATCTGCTGCTGGAGCACGAGACCGATCCCGTCATCTGGCGCGGCCCCGTCATCGGCGGCGTTGTCCAGCAGTTCTGGGGCGACGTGCTGTGGGACGACGTGGACTATATGTTCGTGGATATGCCTCCCGGAACCGGCGACGTGGCGCTGAACGTGTTCCAGTCTCTGCCGGTGGACGGCGTCATCATCGTGGCCTCGCCTCAGGAGCTGGTGTCCATGGTGGTGCAGAAGGCCGTGAAGATGGCGCAGATGATGAACATCCCCATCGTGGGTCTGGTGGAGAATATGAGCTACGTCCAGTGCCCCGACTGCGGCAAGAAGCTCTATATCTTCGGCGAGGGCAAGACCGAGGAGGCCGCTAAGGAATACCACATTCCTCTGCTGGCGAAAATGCCCATCGACCCGGCGCTGGCCAAGCTCACCGACGACGGCTGCATCGAGCAGTTCGACGGTCACTGGCTGGACGGCGTGGTGGAGACGCTCCTGCGGAAGTAAGCGGATATATCAGCAAAGGAGACGGCCACAGGCCGCCTGACACAAGAAAACACACGGTTTTGCCTGTGTCTATCCGGCTGAAATCGACCGAAAAAACGCCC
>DNFA01000090.1 GCA_003487665.1 Oscillibacter sp. | reverse complement strand
AAAGTCCGTTCGGACTTTTTTGGCAAGCTGAGCCGCCCGCAAGGGCGGCTTTCCTCTCAGAACGGTATGGCCGCCAGCGCCGCCACATCGTCCCGCGCCAGAAAGATGCCGCCGCCGGGCGGCAGGATGGTCAGCAGGATATACGCCACGGCCAGCGCCACAGTCAGCACATACCACGGCAGGCCGTCGCCGCTCACCCGCCGCAGAGCAAGCCCATACAGCGCCGCCGCGCCGCCGATGGCCATCGCCGCCACCGCCGCGGGCGGCACCGGCGCGTATGTCAGCGCCAGCGCCAACACCGCGCCGGCAAGCGCCATCAGGCACAGCCCGCCCCGGCTCCCGCCCTTTTCCAGCCGCCACAGCAGCGGCGAAGCGGCCAGCAGCGGGAAAAACGCAGCCTTGCCCATCTCCCACGGACTGACCTGCACCGGGCTGAGCGCGCGGGTCAGCGGTCCGGGGAATCTGACCGCCAGCGCCCACAGCAGCAGCGCCGCGGCGCAGGCCGCCGCTGCCGCCAGCAGACAGGGCACCACTCGGCTTTTCATCGTCCATCACCTCGCTGTATCCTATGCGCAGATGGCAGACATTAGAAAAAGACGTAGCGCAGGACTGTGGCCTGCGCTGCATCTTTTCCGTTTGTTCACATATTTCCGCTGGAAATGATATACAATACCCTTACGGCTGTGGCGGGGTGTTCTCCGCCGCCAGCACGTCCTCCGTATCCGCCCCGCACAGGCGGATGAGCTTCTCCGCCAGGATCTTGGAGAACCCGGCGATCAGTGCGCTTTCGATGACCAGCAGCTCCACGGCGTTGCCGCAGTTCGACTCGGTGGCGCTGTGGATGCCCTCCGCCCCGGACTGCACCTGCTGGTTGAAGAACAGCCCCACCCGCCGGAATTTCAGGGAGTAGTCCTCATACACGGCGCGCACGTCCGTCTCGTTGCTGTCCGCCGGCAGGATCTTCTGCACATCGCTGATGCTGAGACTCTGCTTCATGGTCAGGATCATGATGAGATACGCGATGTGGATGCGGTGGTACTTTCGCTTCTCCGGTGCGGGCATGATCTTCAGCCGCACATAGTTGTTGATGGTGGAGGACGTGACGAACCGCTCCTTGCCGCCCACCGGTGCAGGGATAAAGCTCAGATACTGCTCCAGCAGCACGATGACCTGATCCATGTACAGGCCGAAATCCGGGATGGAATCCCAGTCCGGCAGATGATAATCCGTGATAAACTTGTCCCACCGCTGCAGCTTGTGGGCGATAAGCTCTCTGTCGTATTCCATAATGACGCTCCCCATATCAGATTCGCCATATAGTATATCACAAATCAGCACATAATGCAACAAACAGCGCAAGGAAATATATTGACGCGCGTGTCCTAATATGGTATATTAGGTAAAAAGACGCAAGGAGGCGTTCGTTATGGAGCGTGCGTTTATTTACGGAGATTCCCTGCTGAAGGCCACGGTGCCGGACGAGGACATGCATTACCGGTTCCATCTGCCGGAGGTGATGGCGCAGTACCCCACCGACCGGCTGGAGGTGGTGAACCGCGCCAAAATGGGCGCCACGGTGACAAAGGGTCTGTCGCTGGTGAAGCACGACGTGCAGCGCGGCATGGACGCCCGCTGGGCGCTGGTGGCCTACGGCGGCAACGACAGCGACTTCGACTGGGAGGCCATCGCCGCCGCCCCGGAGCAGGAGCACCTGCCCCACACGGTGCTGCCGGAGTTCATTGAAAAGCTGCGCTGCGCGGTGCAGGAGCTGGCATCCGCCGGTGTGCAGCCGGTGCTGATGACGCTGCCGCCCATCGACGGCCAGCGGTATTTCCAGTTCATCTCCCGGCGCGCGGACGGCGGCAGCATCCTGCGCTGGCTGGGGGACGTGGGGCGCATCTACCGCCATCAGGAGCTGTACTCCGATGCGGTGGCGGCGCTGGCCATGACGGAGGGGCTGCCCCTCATCGATGTGCGGCGGCAGTTCCTGCCCATGCGTGACCTGCCCCGCTATATCGCCGCCGACGGCATCCACCTGACCATGACCGGCTATCGCTGCCTGTTCGACACGCTGGCCGGTTGGATACGGGAGCGGCTGTAATACGTAATTCCCATGATAAAAGGAGACATATCATGATTCGAGTGATGACAGACAATGCGGCCAACCTGCCGCCGGAGCTGCGGGAGCAGTACGGCATCCGGGAGCTGTGCCTGACCTATACCGTCAACGGCGTACCGGCGGACATGTCCGCCCCCTTTGACGGCTACGCTTATTATGAAGCCATGCGCAAGGGCGCGGAGGTCAAGACCTCCATGATCAGCCCCCTGACCGCCCGCGAAGCCATGGAGCCCGTGCTGGAGCAGGGCGATGACGTGCTGTATATCGGGCTGTCCGGCGGCGTCAGCGGCACCTGCTGGGGCGTGAGCGTGGTGGCGCAGGAGCTGCGGGAGCGCTATCCCCACCGGGACATCCGGGTGCTGGACAGCCGGGGCGCTTCGCTGGGCGAGGGTCTGGTGGTGCTGGAGGCGGCGCATCTGGCGCAGCAGGGCGCCGATATGGATACGATCACCGCCCGCGCGTCGGAGCTCTGCGGCAAGATGCGGCAGCTGTTCGTGGTAGACGACCTGAAGTTCCTGCGCAAGGGTGGCCGTCTGTCCGGCGCGGCGGCGCTGGCCGGCACGCTTTTGCAGATCAAGCCCATTCTGGAGGGCGATCCGGAGGGCAAGATCGTGGTGCACAGCAAGGAGCGCGGGCGCAAAAAGGCCATGGAGCAGCTGATCCGGCTGTATCAGGAGCTGGTGGAGGACAAGTCCAGGCCGGTGGGCATTTCCCACGCCGCCGCCCCCGCCGAGGCGCTGCATCTGGCCACCGAGCTGCGTCAGGCAGGCTGCACCGGCGAGATACTCTCCGTCTGTCACGAGCCTGTCACCGGTGCCCATGTGGGGCCTGGCATGCTGGCGCTGTATTTTTACAGCGCATCGTGGCGCTGAGCGCTGTCATATATAATATAGAATGTAAAGGGCGGACACCTGTCCGCCCTTTTTTGCAGCGCCCTCCTTGCGACTTCGTAGGGGACGGCGTCCTACAGTGGAGCGCAGCGGAACAAATGCCCTTGGGGTACGACGTCCCATTCCGTAGGGGCGGACGACTCTGTCCGCCCTTTTTGCAGCGCCCCCGTTGCGACTTCGTAGGGGACGGCGTCCCCGACGTCCCATCAGCGCGGCAGCGCCGCGCTGTCATTCCGAGCCAGTGCTCACACTGGCGTGGGAATCCGTTTCCCCGTAGGGCGGGACCCATGTGTCCCGCCGCGAATTGACAAAAACCGGCGAACGGCTTATAATACATCCCAAGGACGCTGCAATAAACGGCAGGCGGTTAGTCACAGCCCCGAGAGGGGGTGACATACATGTTTTTCGTGTTTACGATTCATATTCTGGGTCATTCGATCTCGATACGAGTCCAACGACTGAAAAGCAAAAACCGCCACCCCGGCAGGTGACGGTTTTTGCGGGCTGTAAAGCCCATTAAAATCATTTACCAATTCTGGGGCTGACCGCTTGTCGCAGCGTCCCCTTCTGTTTATTATTATACCCATCCCGGCGGGTTTGTCAAGCGGTGCGAATTGACAAAAACCGGTAAACGGCTTATAATACATCTCAAGGACGCTGCAATAAACGGCAGGCGGTTAGTCACAGCCCCGAAAGGGGGTGACATATATGTTTTGGACGCTTACATTCCATATCGCAGGCTATTCAGTCTCGATCAGAATTCAGAAGCTGAAAAGACGAAACCGCCACTCTGCCAAGTGACGGTTTCTAATTCTTAGATTCCCAATCTTGCACGGGGCTGACCGCTTGTCGCAGCGTCCCCTTGTGTTTATTATTATACCCATTCCGGCGGGTTTGTCAAGGGGGCCTTGCCGCGCTGTCATTCCCACGCCAGTGACCGTGTCACTGGCGCGGGAATCCGCCCTTTCCTTTGTGGGGAAACGGATTGCCGCGCCAGTCTGT
>DNFA01000005.1 GCA_003487665.1 Oscillibacter sp. | reverse complement strand
ACAACGCGGCGCCCCTTGCGGGACGCCGCGCGTTTTCCGTCCATGTGTGGCACAGACGGAGGAGGGTTATATTCGCCGCTTTTACAAGCGGGAACCGCGAGTTCGGTTAGTGAATGGCCGTAAGATTCGTTGCTTCTGCAACGGTCGCACCCTTCTTCATGCACTTGGTCGTATCCGTGCTGTTGAACTTGTTGCCGGAAGAAGTGATCCTCGTATTGACATCAAATGTAGTAACACCGGAATAACCGATATACGGTGCCTTGATGTCATTGTTGCTGATCGTGTAGGTCACGTCGCTGTTTTTTGCAGCATTATGGAACCAGAATGCGTTACCGGCATTGACATCCACCGTATTCCCTGTCACCATAAAGGACTTACCGTCTGTCAGCTGAATAGCACCACGATCCGGCTCGCTGACGGTGCTGCAGATAGTGTTATTGGTTATAACAAAATCAGCGGTGGCGCGCTCAAGGTTGATGCCGCGGGTATAGTTGTTGAACACGTTGTTGTCCAGCGTAATCGTACCGCCCTTACCCTGCGACATGAATGCATACTGCGTGTCGGCGGGAGCATTGAATGTGCAGTTCTTGATGGTCATGTTCACATCGAAGTTCTGGTAGCTGTACAGATTGCCATTGAGCGTGCAGCCGTCAAACTCATAGGTGGTCGGATACAATGTGCACTGGTAGGTAGCAGAGGGCATGTACTTGATGCCGTTGAAGGTGATGTTCTTGCACTTGAGGGTTGTGTTGGCACTGTCCGCAACGTTCCACCAGTTGTAAGGCAGCGCAAACGTACCGTTTACTGCGGTAAGGTCGAGAGCTGCGCTGCTGTTGCCGCCGACAATATTGATCTCCGTGATGTGGCGGCCCTCGCCAAAGCGGTTGGCTGCACGCCCGAAGGAGAACATACGGTTATCGGTCACTTTCTGATTGCCGTAGATCGTCCATGTGATCTTACCGCCATCGGTGAAGAACGCATTGAAGGCCTCCTCGCTCAACGGCTGTTCAGCAAGGCCGCTGTTTGCAACCAGCATGGCCTTGACAGCTGCATACGCATCCTGAATCGTGTCATAAGATTCGGCTACGCCAGCAATGCCGCTGATGGTCACGCCCTGCTTGAGCTCGCTGGCGGCAGCACCAGCATCGTAGGTGTTGTCGAAGCTGTCGGACTCAACGGTATCCTGCGTCGCAACGACCGTGATGCCGAAATCAATGGTAGCCGCCTTGTCGGGTGAAATGGCATTCGCTTCATTACCCACCGATGTCGGCATCCAAATCGCCATGGGCACGCAGTTAGTCTTACCTGGGAGAAGCGCCCCATTGACCGTAGCATCAGTCAGCGGATGATACTCAGGGTCAAGCACATTTTGGACACCCGCGACACCCAAATCGTTAAGCTTGGTCATGAAAGCACCAAGTGTTGACACGCCACTACCGATTTCACCGGGACCCACATTAACTTTTGCCGAGGCGCACAGATAGTCAGCCAAATAGAACTCCTTGCCGGCCTTGTTAATTCCGGGCTTCTGCGCAAGAGTCTCAAGGCTCAATTTATACTTCAGTGCAAGATTGCCGTTATTGGTAATCCTAAAAACTACGTATTCCGTTCTCCCCGGCTCCCACAGTGCGTTGGGATCAAACACATTGGTCGCATTGTCGATAGGTACCCAATCAGTCAATTCACCAGCCAATGTCCCATCGTCATTCATTTTTTCCTTGGCATACTCCACGGTAATGTCCAGATTACCCGCCTGGATCTTGTTCACGCCGGTGGACGCCGTATCGGTAAACCAGGCGAACGTTGTCCCGACCAGCATGACAACGCACATGACCAAGGCCATGACGCTGGTCAGCAGCGCACGCTTGGTCGCTTTTTTCGTGTTCATTTAAGAACCCTCCCATGTAAAATTAGATTTCGTAAATACGCTATCTGCTTTGCCGCCGACGGCGGCAAAGCGAGACACCCATGGGTGTCCGTATATAGTATATTTACGATGTATGGGTTAAATATAGCACCTTCGAAGACCATCCGCAACCGTTTCCGGCAAAATTTTCATATTTTGGAGATATGCACAAAATTTGGTGGGGAATTGTTGTGATTCTGACGGGGGATTTGTGGGAAGGGGGACGGATTGCCACGGCACCGCCGCGCTGATGGGACGTCGGAAACGCCGTCCCCTACGCACGGTTCAGCGCTTCCACCGCGGCGCGGGCGGCAGCCGCCGCGTCCTCGGTGTACACGTCCGCGCCGATCTCGTCGCAGAAGCTCTGGCTGATGGGCGCGCCGCCCACGAAGATCTTCACCCGGTCGCGGATGCCCTTTTCCTCCGCCAGCGCCACCACCCGGCGCATCTCCTGCATGGTGGTGGTCAGCAGGGACGAGCAGGCGATGATGCGGCAGCTTTCCCGCTGCGCCGTCTCCACGAACTGCTCCGGCGTCACGTCCACGCCCAGATCCACCACCTC
The DNA here is from genome assembly GCA_003487665.1 of Oscillibacter sp. Taxonomy (GTDB): domain Bacteria; phylum Bacillota; class Clostridia; order Oscillospirales; family Oscillospiraceae; genus Vescimonas. Next base: position 4,874 of record DNFA01000005.1, on the reverse strand, counting down.
CACGCCGCTGCCCTCCAGCATGATCTTCACCAGATTCTTGCCGATGTCGTGCATGTCACCCCGGACGGTGCCGATGCAGGCGCGTCCCACCGTCCGCCCGGCCTCGCCGGTCATCAGCGGCTTCAGCTCCGCCAGCGCCGCCGTCATGCAGCGGGCGGCCATGAGCATCTCCGGCACAAAGGCGCGGTTGGCGGAGAAGTCCTCGCCCAGCCGGTTCATGCCCTGTATCAGCCCGCCGGACAGAATGTCCTGCGGGGCGACGCCCTGCGCCAGTGCCTGACGGCACAGGGTCTGCACCCTTTTCTGCTGCCCTCTGGCCAGCGCACCGGCGATCTGCGTCAGGATGTCCGCCTCCGGCTCGCCGGACGCAGCCGCCATCCGAACCGGCGCAGCGCTGCGCACCCGCCGGGGCACCGGCGGCAGGCAGAAGCGCCGCACATGCAGGCGGCTGTTGTAGTCGGCGATGGCTCTGTCGATATGCTCGTCCACATGGGGATAGACCGCGCCCGGCAGCCCGTAGGTGATGGACGGGATATAGTGCCCGCCGGGGCAGCAGGCGCGCAGCGTACTCATGGCGTAGTCGTATATCTCCTCCGGCGCGGCATCCGCCCGGTCGATGGCGGCGCCCATGCCGCCCATCAGCACCAGCCGCCCGTTCAGCTGCCGCTGCAGAGCTGGGATGTCATTCTCCGGCAGCACGCCCTGCCACACCTGAATACCGAGCTCCGCCATGTCCTCCACGATGGGCGCCAGATAGGAGTCCGCGTGGTGGATGGCGATGACGCCCCGGGAGCGGATATAGCCGTAAAACCGGCGGTACGGCTCCTTGAAAAATTCCCGCCACATGTCCGGGTGCATGAACAGCGCGTCCTTGGTGCCCCAGTCGTCGTGAGAGAAGATCACATCCGGCTGCAAACGGTCAATGAGCAGCTGCACATAGCGCAGCCGGTACTCGGTGATGTATTCGATGAGCTGGCGCATCTCGTCGGGGTGCTCGTAGAGGTTCGTCAGCGTGTCCTCAAAGCCCATGAGGAAGTGGCACTGCTCGAAAATCCCGGTGCCCATAAAGCCCGCCAGCAGCTTCTCCTGCCCGCAGGCCGCCCGCGCCAACCTGCGGCACTCGTCCCAGCCCTCGGTGCAGGAATCGATATCCGGCGCGTGTACCGTGTCGCGCCAGTGCGTCACATCCGGACACACCGCCAGGCCGTCCGCGGTCACGGGCATGGGGCCGGGCGCGTCGGCGGGAAAGCTGATGGTGGTGCCCCAGCGGTCCTTGCTGACGGTACCCCGTTTGCGGTTGCCCCGCAGGTAGGTGTTGATGGGGTCGTTCAGGCACATGTGCAGCGCCTCGTACTGGCACAGCTGGCGATCCGGCTGGCCGTCCGGCTTCAGCAGCTCCAAAAAGAGTTCTCTGGGCGTCATCATGTCACGTCACCTCATTTTTCGTTTTGTACAGCACGCAGGACGTATACGTCATGGTGCCCGTTCCGTAGTAATATCCCAGCCCGGAGCGCCGGCACACGTCCGACACCAGCAGGCCGTAGGCCTCCATGGATGCCATCCGCCGCTGCGGAAAGCGGCAGGGTCTGTCCGGGTAGGTACAGCGGCGGCACAGGGTACAGCTGCCCGCCGACAGGGGCAGGCACTCCCCCGTCAGCAGCCGTACCTGCCGGGCGAAGCTCTCAAAGCTGCGCTTGTGGCGGCACTGGATGTCCTCCATGGCCGCGTAGTCGAATTCGTCCGCCAGCGCGCCGGTGGTCTGCACCACAAGCCCCGCGTCGAAGCGGCGGATATCGGCGGCGGTCTGCTCCAGTGTGCCGCAGGCCGGCGGGCACGACCAGCTGGCGTTCCAGCGCCCGCAGCGGTCGGCGCGGCACATGTCCCGCACGTCCTGCCGGGGCGTCAGCGCGGACATATCCGCCGCCGCCCAGTGGGAAAAGCCGTTTTCCGCCGCCAGTGCCATCAGTGTTTCTATCATCACAATGCCTCTTGACAAAGTAGTGCCGTACTGATTAAAGTAGTGTTGTAATTATTATAGAAAGGGGCGGTGCCTGTGTCAAGTATCCGCGTGATACGCGGCGGCGACGTGTTCCGCATTCCCTGCAACGAGACGGACACCCTGCTGGCGCTGCTGCGCCGCGCCGGGTGTACGCTGCCAGCCGCCTGCGGCGGACACGGACGCTGCGGCAAGTGCCGCGTCAGCGTCAACGGCGTGCCGCGGCTGGCCTGCCGCGTTGTCCCGGAGGACGGCGACGAGGTGATCCTCCCCCCGGCGGCAGGTGGGCGCATCCTCACGGAGACGCTGGATCCTCCGGCTGCACCCACCGGCGAGAGCGGCTGCGCCGCCGCCGTGGATCTGGGCACCACCACCGTGGCGGTGCGGCTGTACGATCTGACCACAGGGCGGGTGGCAGCCGCCTGCGCCGGCTGGAACGCACAGGCGGCCTACGGCGCGGATGTGATCTCCCGCATCCAGTACACCCGGGAGCAGCCGGACGGTCTGTCCGCGCTGTCGGGCTGCATTCGGGCGCAGGTAGAGTCTCTGCTGACGCAGGCGCTGGCGCAGACGAACCGCGAAGCGCGGGAGCTGAAGCGCGTTGTGCTGGCCGGGAACACGGTGATGCAGCTGCTGTTCGCCGGTATATCCGTGGAGCCGTTGGCTGCCGCGCCCTTTCAGGCGGAGACGCTGTTCCGCCAGCCGGTACAGGATACCCTGCTGGGCGCGCCGGTACACTATCTCCCCTGCGCAGCGGGCTATGTGGGCGGCGACATCACCGCCGGGCTGCTGGCCTCCGGCCTTGCGGACAGAGCCGGGCGGTTCCTGTATCTGGACATCGGCACCAACGGTGAAATGGCGCTGGGCGGCAGGGACGGCTTCACCTGCTGCGCCGTGGCCTGCGGCCCCGCCTTTGAGGGCGCAGGCGTGACCTGCGGTATGATGGGCACGGACGGCGCCGTGAGCCGCGTGCGCTATAATGGAAAATTTGAGATGAACGTCATCGGCGGCGGCGAGGCCACGGGGCTGTGCGGCTCCGGGCTGATCGATCTGGCGGCGGTGCTGGTGCGGCAGGGCGTCATTGATGAGACAGGCCGCCTGCTGCCGCCGGAGGAGGTACCGGAGCGGATGCGCGCCTTCCTGACGCGGGACGAAAACGGCAACGGCGTGTTTCACCTGACGGACAGAGTATATCTCACCGCCGGAGACGTGCGGTCGTTACAGCTGGCAAAGGCGGCGGTGGCCGCCGGCGTGCAGGTGCTGCTGGCGCAGCAGGGCATCACGCTGGCGGAGCTGGACGGCGTATATCTGGCCGGCGGCTTCGGCGTGTATCTCGATCCCGCCAGCGCCGCCGCCATCGGTATGCTGCCCCAGCTGCCCGCCGGCAGGCTGCACAGCATAGGCAACGCTTCGCTGGCTGGTGCGTCCATGCTGGCGCTGGACGCGTCACGCGCGGCGGACGCGCTGCAAACGGCAGAGCGCTGCCGGTACATAGAGCTGTCCGGGCGGGCGGATTTTGCCGACGCCTTTACCGGCGGCATGACGTATGAGCCTGTTACGCGGAGGTAAGAATATGGAGCTTCATTTTCCCCTGATACTGGACGGTGCCACCGGCACCGAGCTGCAAAAGCGCGGCTATACCGGCGATGTGTGCGCCGAGCAATGGACGCTGGAGCACCCGGAGGCCATCATCGACATCCAACGCGGCTATGTGGACAGCGGCAGCCAGGTGCTGTACACCCCCACCTTCGGCGCCAACCGGCGCAAGCTGGAGGAGCACGGCATCTTCAACCGCACGGAGGACTATAACCGCCGTCTGGCAGCCCTGTCGGAGCAGGCCTCCGGCGGCAGGGCGCTGCGGGCGGGAGACATCTCCCCCACCGGCGCGTTCCTCGCCCCGCTGGGCGACGTGTCCTTCGAGGAGCTGGTGGATATCTACACCCAGCAGGCCGCCGGGCTGGAGAGCGCCGGTGTGGATCTGTTTGTCATCGAGACTATGATGACGCTGTCCGACGCCCGCGCCGCGGTGCTGGCGGTGCGCAGCGTCAGCGACAAGCCTATTTTTGTCACCTTCACCTGCGATGAGAACGGCCGCAGCATCTCCGGCGGCGATGTGACGGCGGCGCTGGTGGTGCTGCAGGGCATGGGCATCGACGCCTTCGGTCTGAACTGCTCGGCGGGACCGGAGCAGATGCTGCCCCAGCTGCGCCGTCTGCGTGAGTACGCCCGCGTGCCGCTCATCGCCAAGCCCAACGCCGGAATGCCGCAGATCGTGGACGGCAAAGCCGTCTACGACTGCACACCGGAGGAATTTGTCGCCCTGATCCCGGACATGCTGCGCACCGGCGTGGCGGTGTTCGGCGGCTGCTGCGGCACCACAGCGGCACATATCGCCGCCCTGCGGGACGCGCTGGACGGCGCGTCCGTCACGCCGCCCGCCCCGCTGCACACCGATAAGCTGCCCGCCGCCACGGAGAAGCAGCCGTTTCCGCTGCCCGTTGACGTGCGGTGGAGCGCGGTCATCTCCCTGACCGCCGACGCGGAAGACGCCCTGTCCGCCGGACAGGAAACCGACGACCCCGTGCTGGCGGTGCGCATCGACGACTGGGACGGCGTACAGGCGCTGGCGGACTTCCAGTACCTGATCGCCAAGCCCCTGTGCATCGTCTGCGACGACGGCGAGCTGCTGGAGGCCTCCCTGCGGGTCTATCAGGGACGCGCCCTGTACGACGGCGGTCTGCCGGACAGCGTGCTGCTGCCCCTGCGCGACAAATACGGATTGCTGATATAACGGATTGCTGATATAAAAGAACCTGCCCGGTCACAAATATCGGAGGGAAGGATACCATCGATTGGCAAGGGCAAACACGCCTGACAG
>DNFA01000073.1:915-8277 GCA_003487665.1 Oscillibacter sp. | reverse complement strand
GCATAAATCTTGACGGGACCCATAAATCTTGACGGGACCCCTTTGCTGAATTGATTGTATCACATTCTTGCACTAATTTCCATACTAAAAAAGCCCGATGGTTTCGTATCAAAACCATCGGGCTTTTTGGGCCCGAGTGTAATTATAGGATTTCAGAAAACGCAGATATATCAACGGTTTGCTGGCAGTCGGCAAGAGGTATTTATTCTGCATTTAGATTATGCACTACAGGTTGATAGCAGGTTTCGTCCTTTTATTTTTCCTAGCATTCCTTGATTGTTACATCATACTGACTTTTGATCATATTTTTTACGCTATCCCGTTTTCCCCACAGATCATTAATCAAATACTTAAATGTGGCCATAGATATCCAGCAATAGTCCCCAACCCGTTCATGGAGATTAACTGGGCATGTAATAACGCATAAGGCTAATCCCCAAATAAAGCTTGGAGAAATGTTTAGATTTTGATCTTTATCGATAGCAAGCGGAACATTAGTGTTCCAAACAATTTTACTTTCTTCACCAGTTCCGTGTATTAAACCGCAACGCATAACATGATAAATAATCTGCTCCAAAGTGCAATACCCTTCGTAATCAGATTTAATATCCTTATGCGTAAAGGGAAGCTTAACAGCTTCTGTGATTAGTGATCCCATTCCGGTTACAACAATCATCCATATGTTTTCTTTAAGAAAACGTTTGTAACAAGAGGCAGAAGAATTTGGTTCGTTGTAATACTTTTGAGATGTTATATCTATTGCGATACAAATATCAGAAAGTGCCAATTCAATCTCACCTTTTGTCATGTGGTCTATCATCGATTGGACCCGTTGCCCAACAGAAACTGACATACTTTACACTCCTTTGCAACTTTACGAAGATGAAGATATTATATAGCAAAGTATGAATTTTGTCATCCTATTTGTTAGAAAACTGGCGGTTTTTGAAGAAAAATATAAAATCAAAAGTCCCGAAACCTTACGGTTTCAGGACTTTTTTGGTCGGAGTGGGGGGACTTGAACCCCCGGCCTCTTGGTCCCGAACCAAGCGCGCTACCAGCTGCGCTACACCCCGTCAGCCCTCCTATTATATTTCCAAACCGCCGGGCTGTCAAGTCCTATTTCACGCAGGCTGCCTTTTTTCGGCATCTGCTCACAGCTCTCACCGCAGCAGCAGCGCCTGCACGTCCCCCAGGGCGGGCATGGCCGGGATGCCGCCGCGTCTGGTGATGCACAGAGCGGCCGTGGCGTTGCCCCAACGGGCGCAGTCCGCCGCGTCAGCCACCGTAAGCGCAGCAGGGCACTTATCCAGTGTCAGCATACGGTGCAGGAAGCCGCCCCAGAAGCCGTCGCCGGCGCCGGTGGTGTCCACAGGGTCGGAGGCAAAGGCCGGGACGGTCTGCATACCGCCCGCAACGGCCACCAGCGCTCCCCTCTCCCCCAGCGTGACAGCCACGCAGGAAACGCCCTGCGCCAGCAGGCGGTGGGCGGCCTCCTCCGGCTCCGCAGCGCCGGTCAGCAGCAGCGTCTCCTCATCGGAGAGCTTCATCACATCGGCGTAGGGCACCATGGAGCGCATCTGCGCGGCGGCGTTGGCCTCATCCGGCCAGAGAGCGGCGCGGTAGTTGGGATCGTAGGAGATCACCGCGCCCGCGCGCTTCGCGGCCTCCACAGCGGCGAAGGTGGCGCTGCGGGCAGGCTCGTCCGTCAGGGACAGGGAGCCCACATGCAGGACGCGGGCGGATGACAGCAGCGGCGCAGGCAGCTCATCGGCGCGCAGACAGGTGTCGGCGCCGGGCTTGCGGGCGAAGGAGAAATGGCGCTCTCCCCTGTCGTCCAGTGCCACGAACGCCAGCGTGGTGAACACGTCCGGGGACAGCACAAGGCCGGTCACGTCGATGCCGGCGGCGGTCAGTGTATCCCGCAGAAAGCGTCCGTGCATGTCGTCCCCCACCTTGCCGATGAAGGCGGTGCGCTCGCCCAGACGGGCGGCGGCCGCCAGCATATTGGCCGGAGCGCCGCCGGGGTTCTGCTCAAAAAGCCGCATGCCGGCATCGGACAGGCCGCGATCTGTGAAGTCGATCAGCAGCTCGCCCAGCGCCGCGATATCGAACCGGGCGGTCATGACCGCGCCTCCGGATACTCGTTGCACAGCAGGCGGTAGGGCGGCTCGTCCTCCTCGATGGCCGGGAAGCGGCCTACCGGCGGCTCAAAACGGTTGTCGGTGTTGTCGTCGTTGCATTGGCTGACCTCGCCGATGAGCACATCGCCGCTGCCCGGCTCCACCTCAAAGTCGTGGTACAGCCGGGGCTGGATGGAGATGCTCATGCCGGGCGTCAGGCGCAGCTGGGTACCGGCGGGAACGGTGCGGGTGACGCCGTCCAGATGGACGGTGACGTCGCTCTCCCGGTCGATGGATTCATCGGGCAGGGAGTTATACACGCGGATCAGCAGCGTGCCGCCGCCCCGGTTGATGATGTCCTCCATCTTGTGCCAGTGGAAGTGGTTAGGGGAATACTGCCCCTCCTTGATGAACAGCAGCTTCTCGGCGTAGGTCTTGGCGTATTTGTCCGACATGGCCAGATTGCCGTTGCGGAGGGTGATAAGGGAAAAGCCCACCTTATCAAAATCACCCAGACCGTAATCGGTGATGTCCCAGCCCAGCATATTGTCGCGTATCTCGTCGTGGTCGTGGCCCTTTGTCTGCCAATCCTCCGGAGTATAATGGCAGAAGGGCGGCAGAGCAAAGCGGTATTTCTCCAGCATGGACTCCATGTCCCGCAGGGCGCGGTTGATCTCGGAACGCTTCATGGTTCTCCTCCCTTTCAGACCGACATCCGGCGGACGCCGGTATTTTCTTTCATAAAGGCCAGCGCTTCCTCGTGGCTGATGGGCGGCTCCAGCTTGGCGGTGATCTCCATGCGGAGAAAGCCGTCCTCGCGGGTAAGGCTGCTGTCCGCCACCTGTCCCCCATGCTTTTTCAGCAGCTCGTCAAAGCGCCGCTGCATGTCCTCGGTGTCCTCCATCTCCACCAGTATCTCCTGCGTGGTCAGCGCATCGGCACCCACAGGGAAGCGGTGGAGGATCACCTGAATGGCCACCAGCACGGCGGACTCGAACAGTCCCAACCAGTACATGCCCGCGCCCACGGCCATGCCGATGGCGGCGGTTCCCCACATGCCGGCGGCTGTGGTCAGGCCGCGGATGGAGTTGCCGTTTTTGAAGATGACGCCGGCACCCAGAAAGGAGATGCCGCTGACCACCTGCGCGGCGATACGGGCGGGGTCGGCACCGCGCAGCCCATCTATGTTGAGGCAGTCCAGAAAGGCATATTTGGAGACGATCATAAACAGCGCGGAGGTGCAGGCGATGATGCAGTGGGTGCGGATGCCCGCCTCCTTCCGCCGCTTGCTGCGCTCCAGTCCCACCAGAGCGCCCAACGCCGCCGACAGCAGCAGCCGCAGCAGGAACTCCAGATTATCATATATGGTAAGGGTGGCCTCGGGCACGTATTGTGTCAATCCGGTAAGCATAAGGTATCTCCTTTCCGCGGCAGGACAGGCAGAATGGGCGCCGCGTTTGATGGATTATCATTATATCACGGCGGCGGCGGATTGCAAGTTTTACATTCGCTTTGCACTGATTTTACTTTCCATTTACATAAAGTTTAGTCATTTTAACCGAAAACGTTACCAGCGGTTTGTAGAATGTGTAAAATTTGCGTCGAACCGATGCGGATGGTGCCTGTGCATTGTTGACAAATGCGGTCGAGGTGACTATAATACGTCTATTCGAAGCAGTGATTCACTGCGGCTGAATAATCTTTAAGGAGGAATTTGTTATGAAGAAGTTTTTTGCTCTTCTGCTGGCGCTGGTCATGGCTCTGAGCCTGGTGGCCTGCGGCGAGAAGAAGGACGAACCTAAGACCGACGGCGACGGCGCTACCTATCCCGAGTATTTCGCGGGCATGGACGAGCTGATCACCGCTGCCAAGGCCGAGGGTGAGCTGGTTGTGTACGGCTCCTGCGAGGAGGAGTATCTGGCCGCTGCCTGCCAGCACTTCGAGGAGCTGTTCGGCATCAAGACCACCTTCCAGCGTCTGTCCACCGGTGAGGTGCAGGCCAAGATCGAGGAGGAGAACGGCAACCCCTCCGCTGACGTCTGGTTCGGCGGCACCACCGATCCGTACAATGTCTGCGCGGCGGAAGGCCTGCTGGAGCCCTATGCGGCTGTCAACGCCTCTCACCTGATCGGCGACATGTACAAGGACGCCAACAACAACTGGTTCGGCATTTACAAGGGCATCCTGGGCTTCATGGTCAACACCGACGAGCTGGCCCGCAAGGAGCAGGAAGCTCCCGCTGACTGGGCTGACCTGCTGAAGGACGAGTACAAGGGCGAGATCTGGCTGTCCAACTACAACACCGCCGGTACCGCCAAGCTGGTCGTGAACACCATGATCCAGAAGTACGGCCACGATGAGGGCATCAAGTACCTGGTTGACCTGGACAAGAACATTGAAGTGTACACCAAGTCCGGCTCCGGCCCCAGCAAGAACGTGGGCACCGGTGAGTGCATCATCGGCATCGGCTTCCTGCATGACGGCATCACCCAGATCGTGGATAACGGCTACACCAACGTGAGCCTGATCATCCCCTCCAGCGGCACCTCCTTCGAGGTGGGCGCCACCGCTATCTTCAAGGGTGCTGCCCACTCCAACGCCGCCAAGCTGTGGATCGAGTACGCTCTGTCCCCCGAGTGCGTTGAGCTGGCTGCCAAGAACGGCTCCTATCAGTTCCTGGTCATCGACAACGCCGAGCAGCCCTCTCAGGCTTCCGAGTTCGGTTTGGATCCCAACAACGTCATGGAGTATGACTTCGAGGATGCCAAGGCCAACACCACCACCTATGTGGAGGAGGTCATGGCTGCCCTGTCCAGCTCCGGCGCCGACACCGGTGCGGATCGTTTCAAGACCGAGTAATTCCGATCCGATCTGAATTTCCCAGCGATCTCATGCGGGGCGGCGGCTATGGCCGCCGCCCCGCTCGTTCTTTTTACTGTTCTGATTCATTCTAACTTACCATTCCTTTCGGGATGAGAAAGGAGCTGACCATGGCAAGAACCCAAAGCGCGGCGTTGGATCGAAAAAAACTGATGGCCGACCCCATCATGGTGACCACCATCGTCGTGCTCATTACCTTTCTGACTTTGTTTATCCTCTACCCGCTGGCCATACTGCTGGTGGATAGTTTTGTGGGAGACGGCACCTTCGGTTTTTCCATCTTCGATCGCATTTTCAAGATGCCGACCTTTACCCGCGCCATTACCAACACGCTGAAGGTGGGCTTTCTGGTGGGCATTCTGTCCGCTCTCATCGGCCTGCTGTTCGCCTATGTGGAGGTCTACGTCCGCATGAACAAGTTTGTGGGCGGCCTTTTCAAGGTCGTGTCCATGCTGCCGGTAGTCTCCCCTCCCTTCGTGCTGTCCCTGTCCATGATCATGCTGTTCGGCAAGGCGGGCATCATCACCCGGTTCCTGCTGGGCATTTATGACAACAGCGTGTACGGCTTCTGGGGCATCGTCATCGTCCAGACGCTGACGTTCTTCCCGGTGTGCTACATGATGCTGAAGGGACTTCTGAAGAACATCGACCCGTCGCTGGAGGAAGCGGCGCGGGACATGGGCGCCTCCCGCTGGAAAGTATTCACCAGCGTGACGCTGCCGCTGATGCTGCCCGGTCTGGGCAACGCCTTCCTGGTGACGTTCATCGAGTCCATCGCCGATTTTGCCAACCCCATGATCATCGGCGGTTCCTACGACACGCTGGCCACCACCATCTACCTGCAGATCACCGGCTCCTACGACAAGCCGGGCGCGGCGGCTATGGCCGTGGTGCTGCTGTGCATCACGCTGGCCATGTTCATCGTGCAGAAGTACTATCTGGAGCGCAAGACCGCCGCCACCCTGACCGGCAAGGCGTCCCGCGCCCGGATGCTCATCGAGGACAAGAGCGTCAAGACGCCGCTGACCATCCTGTGTGCGCTGGCGGCGGGCTTCGTGATCCTGATGTATATCTGCGTGCCCATCGGCGCGTTCTTCCCCACCTGGGGCTTCAAGTTCTTCCCGCTGACCACCAAATGGTTCGAGCTGGTGTTCACCCGGTACCACGGCTTCCAGGCGTTCCGCGACTCCTTTGTGCTGAGCCTGATCTCCGCGCCCATCACGGCGCTGCTGAGCATGATCATCTCCTATCTGGTGGTCAAGCGGAAATTCAAGAGCAAGGGCTTTATCGAGGCCGTGTCCATGCTGGCCATGGCGGTGCCCGGCACGGTGCTGGGTGTGGGCTATATCCGCGGCTTCTCCAACGGCGTTTTCAACACAAGCTTTTTGCAGGGTCTGTACGGCACGGGACTGATCCTCATCATCGTGTTTGTGGTGCGCTCGCTGCCCACGGGCACGCGAAGCGGCATCTCCGCCCTGCGTCAGATCGACAAGTCCATTGAGGAGTCCGCCTACGACATGGGCGCGGACAGCTTCAAGGTGTTCATGACGGTGACGCTGCCCCTCATCAAGGATTCGTTCCTCAGCGGTCTGGTGACGGCCTTCGTCCGCAGCATCACGGCTATTTCCGCCATCATCCTGCTGGTGACGCCGCAGTTCCTGCTGATCACCGTGCAGATCAACGAGTTCGCGGAGAAGGGCTCGTACAGTCTGGCCTGCGCCTTCGCCACCATCCTGATCGTTATCACCTACGGCGCGGTGCTGCTGATGAACCTGTTCATCAAGCACTTCGGCACCAGCAGAAAGCTCAAGGAGGAGGAATAAACCATGGAAAAAGTGAAAAAGGGCGTTCGGCTCGAGCATATATCCAAGATCTATCAGGATCCCAAGACCGGCAAGGACTTCTACGCGGTGAAGGATACCTCCCTGACCATCGAGCCGGGCAGCTTTGTGACGCTGCTGGGGCCCTCCGGCTGCGGCAAGACCACCACCCTGCGCATGATCGCAGGCTTTGAAAGCCCCGACGAGGGCGAGATCTATCTGGGCGACGAGGCCATCAACGAGCTGACACCCAACAAGCGGGACACCGCCATGGTGTTCCAGAGCTACGCCCTGCTGCCCCACTACAACGTATTCGACAACGTGGCCTACGGCCTGAAGCTGCGGAAGGTGCCCAAGGACGAGATCAAGGAGCGGGTCATGAGGATCCTTGATCTGGTGGAGCTGACGGGCATGGAGGGTCGTATGACCAACCAGCTGTCCGGCGGCCAGCAGCAGCGTGTGGCGCTAGCGCGGGCGCTGGTCATTGAACCCAGCGTGCTGCTGTTCGACGAGCCGCTGTCCAATCTGGACGCCAAGCT
>DNFA01000073.1:333-689 GCA_003487665.1 Oscillibacter sp. | reverse complement strand
CATCTATGTGACCCACGACCAGTCGGAGGCCATGGCGCTGAGCGATAACATCATTATCATGCGCGGCGGCGTGGTGGAGCAGATGGGCACGCCGCAGGAGATCTACTACCACCCGGTAAACGAGTTCGTGGCGGACTTCATCGGCGAGGCCAACTTCCTCAAGGGCACCATGACCGGTCACAACAGCACCCACGCCCTGCTGAGTTTTGAAGGACACGAAATGCCCATCGCCGGGCGGAACGATCTGGAAAACGGCAAGGAGTACACGGTGGTGCTGCGTCCGGAATCCGGCTCGCTGGCCGACGCGGGCGGCCTGCCCTGCAAGGTCGTGGTCAGCTGCTTCATGGGCAGCTATC
>DNFA01000073.1:0-175 GCA_003487665.1 Oscillibacter sp. | reverse complement strand
TCATGGGCAGCTATCAGAACTATCACGTCATGGTGGGCGACACGCTGGTGAAGCTGACCGACCCCAACCCCAAGAGCAAGCACATCTATCAGGTGGGCGAGGAGTGCCATCTGGTATTCGACCCGGACGAGGTACACGTACTGTAAAACACAAGGGAGCGCCGCTGCGCGGCGCT
>DNFA01000039.1:24491-25672 GCA_003487665.1 Oscillibacter sp. | reverse complement strand
ACCATCAACTACCGCACCCTCAAGCCCGAGCGCGACGGCCTGTTCTGCGAGCGCATCTTTGGCCCCACGAAGGACTGGGAGTGCCACTGCGGCAAGTATAAGAAGATCCGCTACAAGGGCAAGATCTGCGACCGCTGCGGCGTGGAGGTCACCCGTGCCAAGGTGCGCCGCGAGCGCATGGGTCACATCGAGCTGGCCACCCCCGTCAGCCACATCTGGTATTTCAAGGGCATCCCCTCCCGCATGGGTCTGCTGCTGGACATCAGCCCCCGTATTCTGGAGAAGGTGCTGTACTTCGCCGCCTATATCGTCACCGATCCCGGCGAGACGCCGCTGGCCAAGAACCAGATCCTCTCCGAGAAGGAATACCGCGACATGCGGGAGAAGTACGAGGACGACTTCCGCGCCGGCATGGGCGCCGAGGCCGTGAAGGAGCTGCTGCAGCAGATCGATCTGGAGCAGCTCAGCGAGCAGCTCCACGCCGAGCTCAAGACCACCTCCGGCCAGAAGAAGGCGCGCGTGGTCAAGCGCCTGGAGGTGGTGGACGCCTTCCGTCTGTCCGGCAACAAGCCGGAGTGGATGGTCATCGACGTGCTGCCCGTCATTCCTCCGGAGATCCGCCCCATGGTGCAGCTGGACGGCGGCCGCTTTGCCACCTCCGACCTGAACGATCTGTACCGCCGGGTCATCAACCGCAACAACCGCCTGAAGCGCCTGATGGAGCTGAAGGCGCCCGATATCATCGTCCGCAACGAGAAGCGCATGCTGCAGGAGGCGGTGGACGCCCTGATCGACAACGGCCGCCGCGGTCGTCCCGTCACCGGCGCCAACAACCGCGCCCTCAAGTCCCTGAGCGACATGCTCAAGGGCAAGCAGGGTCGCTTCCGCCAGAACCTGCTGGGCAAGCGCGTGGACTACTCCGGCCGAAGCGTTATCGTGGTCGGCCCCGAGCTGAAGATCTACCAGTGCGGCGTGCCCAAGGAGATGGCCGTGGAGCTGTTCCGCCCCTTCATCATGAAGAAGCTGGTGGAGGACGGCAGCGCCAACAACATCAAGTCCGCCAAGAAGATGGTGGACAAGGGACGCACCGAGGTGTGGGACGCGCTGGACGAGATCATCAAGGATCACCCCGTCATGCTGAACCGTGCGCCTACGCTGCACCGCCTGGGCATTCAGGCCTT
>DNFA01000039.1:22057-24248 GCA_003487665.1 Oscillibacter sp. | reverse complement strand
GACGGCGACCAGATGGCCATTCACGTTCCCCTGTCCGCCGAGGCGCAGGCTGAGGCGCGGCTGCTGATGCTGTCCGCCAACAACCTGCTGCGTCCTCAGGACGGCGGCCCCGTCACCGTCCCCACGCAGGACATGGTGCTGGGCTCCTACTACCTGACCTTCGAGCGGTTTGAGAACGGCGTCAGCCAGATGACCAACGACGAGCTGTGGCCGGAGGGCGTGGACTTCGCGCTGGCCGGCAAGACCTACGACGAGCTCACCGACGAGGAGAAGGCCAACACTCATCTGAACATCTACCGCGACGAGGACGAGGCGCTGATGGCCTACAACGAGCACGTTATCGGCATCCACCAGCCCGTGTGGGTGCGCGTCACCAAGGAGCTGAACGGCGAGAAGGTCAGCCATGTGGTACGCGCCACCGCAGGCCGCATCATCTTCAACCGCAACATCCCGCAGGATCTGGGCTTCGTGAAGCGCTTCAACGAGGACGGCACGCCCTCCGACAAGTTCTTCGACTACGAGATCACCGAGACGTGCGGCAAGAAGCTGCTGGGCAAGATCGTCGACAGGACCATCAAGCAGTACGGCTTCACCATCGCTGCCGAGGTGCTGGACAACATCAAGGCCACCGGCTACAAGTACTCCACCCGCGGCTCCATCACCATCTCCATCGCGGACATGACGGTGCCCAAGGCCAAGTACGAGCTGATCGACGAGACGGAGAAGCGCGTGGTGGACATCGAGGACCAGTACAACATGGGCTTCATCACCGATGAGGAGCGCTATAAGCTGGTCGTCCGCGAGTGGGAAAAGACCACCGCCGACGTGACCGACGCCCTCACCGCCAACATGAACAAGTACAACCCCATCTTCATGATGGCCGATTCCGGCGCCCGTGGCTCCATGAAGCAGATCCGTCAGCTGACCGGTATGCGCGGCCTGATGGCCAACACCGCCGGTAAGACCATCGAGATCCCCATCAAGGCCAACTTCCGCGAGGGTCTGTCCGTTCTGGAGTACTTCACCTCCAGCCGAGGCGCCCGTAAGGGTCTGGCCGATACCGCCCTGCGTACCGCTGACTCCGGCTACCTGACC
Source organism: Oscillibacter sp. (assembly GCA_003487665.1). Taxonomy (GTDB): domain Bacteria; phylum Bacillota; class Clostridia; order Oscillospirales; family Oscillospiraceae; genus Vescimonas. The sequence continues at coordinate 23,153 of DNFA01000039.1, read as the reverse complement.
CGCCGCATGGTGGACGTGTGCCAGGAGGTCATCATCCGCGAGGCCGACTGCGGCGTGGAGAAGGGCATCCTGGTGTCCGAGATCAGCGAGGGCGGTCAGGTCATCGAGAAGTTCTCCGAGCGCATCAAGGGTCGCTTCCCCGTCAAGGACATCCTGAAGCCCGGCACCGACGAGGTGCTGATCTCCAAGGATCACATGATGACCGAGGATGACGCCGCGCTGCTGGAGTCCTTCGACATCCACTCCGCCGAGATCCGCACCGTGCTCACCTGCCGCGCCCACAGCGGTATCTGCGCCAAGTGCTACGGCATGAACCTGGCCACCTCCAAGCCCGTGGGCGCGGGCGAGGCCGTTGGTATCATCGCGGCGCAGTCCATCGGTGAGCCCGGTACCCAGCTGACCATGCGAACCTTCCACACCGGCGGCGTGGCCGGCGGCGACATCACCCAGGGTCTTCCCCGAGTGGAGGAGCTGTTCGAGGCGCGCAAGCCCAAGAAGATGGCCACCATGGCCGAGATCGGCGGCAAGGTGCGCTTCGAGGAGGCCACCAAGGGCAGCCTGCTGAACATCATCATCACCGCTGACGACGGCGACACCCGCACCTACGCGGTGCCCCACACCGGCCTGCTGGTGCAGGATGGCGAGGTCATCGAGAAGGGTCGCCAGCTGCAGGACGGCGCGCTGAACCCCCACGACGTGCTGCGCATCCGCGGCGCCTCCGCTGTCCACAACTACCTCATTCAGGAGGTTCTGAAGGTCTACCGTCAGCAGGGCGTGGATATCAACGATAAGCACATCGAGGTCATCGTCCGCCAGATGATGCGCAAAGTGCGCGTGGAGGACGCCAACGACGCCGTCGGCCTGCTGTCCGGCGCCATGGCTGACATTCTGGAGGTCGAGGACGCCAACGCCGCTGTCCGCGCCCGCATCGCCGCCGGCGAGAAGCGCGAGGACGGCGAGGAGCTGCAGGAGGCCACCTACACCCAGCTGCTGATGGGTATCACCAAGGCATCTCTGGCCACCGATTCCTTCCTGTCCGCCGCCTCCTTCCAGGAGACTACCAAGGTGCTGACCGAGGCCGCCATCAAGGGCAAGG
>DNFA01000039.1:21558-21878 GCA_003487665.1 Oscillibacter sp. | reverse complement strand
CTGAAGGAGAACGTCATCATCGGCAAGCTCATCCCCGCCGGCGCCGGCCTGACGGCCTATCGCAAGCTGGCTGAGGAGCTGGTGCCCGAGACGGAGGCCGAGCGCGAGGACGAGGCTGAAGCCATGCACATCGCCCACGCCGCCCCCACCGCCCCTGTGTCCCCGGCCTCTGCCGAGGATCTGGAGCAGCCGAAGGACGAGACGCCCGCCGCCCCCGAAACGGAGGACGCCCCGGAGACTCCCGACCAGGAGTAATTACTTCCCCCATGATAAAAGAGCCGCCTTCGGGCGGCTCTTTTCAGCCTGTCGATAAACCTGCA
>DNFA01000039.1:19478-21297 GCA_003487665.1 Oscillibacter sp. | reverse complement strand
AAAATCGCAAAATAAAATACTGCCTTTTATTTTGCGATTTTGCCGGCAGCTTGTCGAAAAAGTCCGGATGGACTTTTTCGACAAGCTGAAAAGAGCCGCCTTCGGGCGGCTCTTTTTGTCACTACCGCCGAAATTTTTTGCTCTATTTCATAGGAATCCACAAATTTTTCCGCCGATTCCACTTGACGCTTCCCTCCGCCTATGCTATAATTTCAAATTGCGCGGGATTCGCCCGCGAGATTTGTTATGCGATGACAGGAGGAGAGCACCTGTGCCCGGAGAGCTGGCTTCCAGAGATAGAGTGGTGGGGCTGAAGCAGACCCGCCGCGCCGTGATGCAGGGAGCCGCCCGCGCCGTCTATCTGGCCTCCGACGCCGATCCCCGGCTCACCGAGCCGCTGCGGGAGCTGTGCCGCGCGCAGGACGTGCCCTGCGACGGCAGTATGACGCTCCAGCAGCTGGGCAGAGCCTGCGGCATCGCCGTGCCTGCCGCCGCCGTAGCCGTGCTGAACGGCTGAGCATCGTTTCCAGCCGGAATAGAGTTCCTCTGTTCCGTGGAAAATACAGGGACAAGTTCCCGACAAATCTTATGAAAGGAGAAACCAAATGCCTACTTTTAACCAGCTGGTCAAGCAGGGACGTAAGAAGAGCACTTACAAGTCCAATTCTCCCGCTATGCAGAAGGGTCTGAACACGCTGAAGAACAAGGAGACCGACCTCAGCTCTCCCCAGAAGCGCGGCGTCTGCACGGCCGTGAGAACCGCGACCCCCAAGAAGCCCAACTCCGCTCTGCGTAAGATCGCCCGTGTGCGTCTGACCAACGGCTACGAAGTCACCGCCTATATCCCCGGCGTGGGTCACTCCCTGCAGGAGCACTCCGTCGTCATGATCCGCGGTGGCCGTGTCAAGGATCTCCCCGGTGTCCGTTACCACATCATCCGCGGTACTCTGGATACCCAGGGCGTGTCCGGCCGTATGCAGGCCCGCTCCAAGTACGGCGCAAAGCGCCCCAAGAGCAAGTAATCCTTGCTGACATGAGCTTTGCCGAAAAGGTTTCTTATATTCTCATATATAATGTACCTCTTTGGCAGGCCGTACAGCAGCCCGCGAGCTGCTGAGTACCTGTGAAATCATATTTTTATGAAGGAGGGAAGCATAGTGCCCAGAAGAGGTAATGTTCCCAAGAGAGAGATCTTGCCCGATCCTATGTACAACTCCGTGCTGGTGACCAAGCTGGTCAACAGCATCATGTTGGACGGTAAAAAGGGCGTCGCCCAGAAGGTCGTCTACGGTGCCTTTGATATCATCAAGGACAAGACCGAGAAGGATCCTCTGGAAGTGTTCACCCAGGCTATGGAAAACATCATGCCCAGCCTGGAAGTCAAGGCCCGTCGTGTCGGCGGCGCCACCTATCAGGTTCCCATGGAGGTTCGCCCCGCCCGTCGTCAGACCCTGGGTCTGCGCTGGCTGACGAACTACTCCCGCGCCCGCGGTGAGCGCACCATGGCCGAGCGTCTCGCCGGCGAGATCATGGACGCAGCCAACAACACCGGCTCCGCCGTGAAGAAGCGCGAGGACACCCACAAGATGGCGGAGTCCAACAAGGCTTTCGCCCACTTCCGCTGGTAATCAAACCAACGAAACAAAAAGGAGAACGGTATGCCGAGAAAGGTTACACTGGAAAATACGAGAAATATCGGCATCATGGCACACATCGATGCAGGCAAGACCACGACCACAGAGCGTATTCTGTACTACACGGGCGTGAACTACAAGCTGGGTGAAACGCACGAGGGTACCGCTACCATGGACTGGATGGA
>DNFA01000039.1:6656-19301 GCA_003487665.1 Oscillibacter sp. | reverse complement strand
CAGGAGCAGGAGCGTGGTATCACCATCACCTCCGCCGCTACCACCTGCTACTGGAAGGGCTCCAAGGATCAGTTCCCCCAGACGCGTATCAACATCATTGACACACCGGGTCATGTGGACTTCACTGTGGAGGTGGAACGTTCTCTGCGCGTGCTGGACGGCTCCGTCACCGTCATGTGTGCCAAGGGCGGCGTGGAGCCTCAGTCCGAGACTGTCTGGCGTCAGGCGGATCACTATCACGTCCCCCGGATGATCTACGTCAATAAGATGGACATCACCGGCGCGGACTTCTACCATGTTCTCGACATGGTGCACGATCGCCTGAAGGCCAACGCCGTCCCCATCCAGCTGCCCATCGGAAAAGAGGATACCTTCAAGGGTATCATCGATCTGGTGGAGATGGATGCCGATATCTATTACGATCAGTTGGGCAAGGATATGCGCGTGGAGCCTATCCCCGAGGATATGGTCGACCTTGCCAACGAGTACCGCGAAAAGCTGCTGGACGCAGTCTCCATGTTCGATGATGAGATCATGGAGCTGTATCTGGAGGGGAAGGAGATCCCCACCGCCAAGATCCGTGCCGCCATCCGCCAGGCCACCTGTGCCGTGGAGATGGTGCCCGTGGTCTGCGGCTCCAGCTATCGCAACAAGGGCGTGCAGAAGCTGCTGGACGCCATCGTGGACTACATGCCCGCTCCCACCGATGTCCCCGCCATCAAGGGTGTCAACCCCAAGACCGACGAGGAAGAGGAGCGCAAGTCCTCCGATGACGAGCCCTTCGCAGCGCTGGCGTTCAAGATCATGACCGATCCCTATGTGGGTCGTCTCAGCTTCTTCCGTGTCTACTCCGGCACGCTGACCACCGGTTCCTCCGTGCTCAATGCCACCAAGGGCAAGCGCGAGCGCATGGGGCGCATCCTTCAGATGCACGCCAACCACCGTGAGGATATCGAGTCCGTCTACTCCGGCGACATCGCCGCCGTGGTGGGTCTGAAGAACACCACCACCGGCGACACCCTGTGTGATGAGAAGAATCCCATCATTCTGGAGTCCATGGAGTTCCCGGAGCCGGTCATCCGCGTGGCCATCGAGCCCAAGACCAAGGCCGGTCAGGAGAAGATGAGCGTCGCTCTGGCGAAGCTGGCTGAGGAGGATCCCACCTTCCGCACCTACACCGACGAGGAGACGGGTCAGACCATCATCGCCGGTATGGGCGAGCTGCATCTGGAGATCATCGTCGATCGTCTGCTCCGCGAGTTCAAGGTGGAGGCCAATGTGGGCGCACCTCAGGTGGCCTACAAGGAGACGATCCGCAAGGCGGTGGATCAGGATACCAAGTACGCCCGTCAGTCCGGCGGTAAGGGTCAGTACGGTCATGTGAAGATCCACGTGGAACCCAACGAGTCCGGTAAGGGCTATGAGTTTGTCAACGCCGTGGTGGGCGGCGCCATCCCCAAGGAGTATATCCCCGCTATCGACGCCGGTATCCAGGGCGCGATGCTGTCCGGCACCGTGGCCGGTTACCCCGTGGTGGATGTGAAGGTCACCCTGTTCGACGGTTCCTATCACGAGGTGGACTCCTCCGAAATGGCGTTCAAGATCGCCGGCTCCATGGCCTTCAAGGAGGCCATGCGCAAGGCCGATCCCACGCTGCTGGAGCCCATCATGAAGGTCTGTGTCATCGTCCCCGACGAGTACATGGGCGACGTGATCGGCGATTTGAACGCGCGCCGCGGTCAGATCCAGGGCTACGAGATGCGCTCCGGCGCCCAGCAGATCGACGCTTTCGTGCCTCTGGCCGAAATGTTCGGTTATGCCACCGACCTGCGCTCCCGCACACAGGGTCGCGGTCAGTACACCATGGAGCCCAGCCACTATATCGAGCTGCCCAAGGGTCTGCAGGAGAAGCTCATCGCCAAGCGTACCGGCAAGGAAAATTTCTAAAACCGTAATTTACGATTGATTTTCCTACGCAAATACTGTAAAATGGCAGTGTTAGAACGTAACGCTGCCCCACACACGATACAAAACTGTTAAGGAGGATTTTTTCAAATGGCTAAGCAGAAATTTGAGAGAACTAAGCCCCACGTTAACATCGGCACCATCGGTCACATCGACCATGGTAAGACCACCCTGACCGCCGCTATCACCAAGTATCTGGCCTTGCAGGGCGGTGCTGAGTACACCGATTACGCTTCCATCGATAAGGCTCCCGAGGAGCGCGAGCGTGGTATCACCATCAACACCGCTCACGTGGAGTATGAGACCGCCAAGCGTCACTATGCGCACGTCGACTGCCCGGGCCACGCCGACTATATCAAGAACATGATCACCGGTGCTGCCCAGATGGACGGCGCTATCCTGGTCATCGCCGCCTCCGACGGCCCCATGGCTCAGACTCGTGAGCACCTGCTGCTGGCCCGTCAGGTGAACGTGCCCTCCGTGCTGGTCTTCCTGAACAAGTGCGACCAGGTCGACGACGAGGAGCTGCTGGAGCTGGTGGAGATGGAAGTCCGCGAGCTGCTGGACTTCTACGGCTTCCCCGGCGACGAGACCCCCATCATCCGTGGTTCCGCTCTGAACGCTCTGGTTTCCGAGTCCACCGATCCCAACGCTCCCGAGTATGCCTGCATCAAGGAGCTGATGGACGCTGTTGACAGCTGGATCCCCACCCCCGACCGCAAGGAGGATATGCCCTTCCTGATGCCCGTCGAGGACGTGTTCACCATCTCCGGCCGTGGTACCGTTGCTACCGGCCGTGTGGAGCGTGGTAAGCTGAACCTGAACGAGAAGGTCGAGATCGTCGGTCTGTCCGATGAGAAGCGCGAGACCACCGTTACCGGTATCGAGATGTTCCACAAGCTGCTGGACTACGCTGAAGCCGGCGATAACATCGGTGCTCTGCTGCGTGGCGTTGCCAAGACCGAGATCGAGCGCGGCCAGGTTCTGTCCAAGCCCGGTTCCATTCACCCCCACACCAAGTTCGTTGGCCAGGTCTACGTTCTGACCAAGGACGAGGGCGGCCGTCACACCCCCTTCTTCAACAACTATCGTCCCCAGTTCTACTTCCGTACCACCGACGTGACCGGCGTCATCACCCTGCCCGAGGGCACTGAGATGTGCATGCCCGGCGATAACGTCGACATGAAGGTCGAGCTGATCACCCCCATCGCTATCGAGAACGGTCTGCGTTTCGCTATCCGTGAGGGTGGCCGTACCGTGGGTTCCGGCGTCGTCATCGAGATCGACGAGTAATCTGACCCCACAGGGACTGCGCAATGAATAAAAGAGGAAGCCGTAAGGCTTCCTCTTTTTCTGCCTATTCCGACAACTGATTGTATAATCGCGTCGAAATACGCCTGACTGTATTCACTTTTACACCCCCGGATACTCCAACCCGTGCTGGAAGCCGCCCTTGCCCGTGGCCACGATGTCCCCGCCGATGAGCACATCGCCGCACAGATACAGATTGGCCTGCACGCCCTTTTCCATTCCCGGATAGTTGGTCACCCGGTAGGTGTACCGGCGCACCGGCTGCCCGGCGTAGTCCGCGAAGGGCATACCCTGCGCCGTCTGCATGGCGGCGTACTCGCCCCACGTCTCCGCCAGCTCTTGGGGCAGCTGCAGATCCAGCGTCTCCACCGGCGTGCTCTCCACCTGCCAGCCCAACTCCTGTAAATAGGAAACCCTTGCAGGGTCGTCCGCCAGTGTCAAGGGCTTTTCCTTGCCATTGAAGCATCCGGCCAGCACCGCCGCCGCGGCCGCCACCATGGCCACCGCCGCCGCCATAGCTGCCGCTCGCCGCCGGGGAAGCCGCACCTGAAATACCATCATTTTCATCACCTCATCATTACCTATTTCCATTCCGCCCGGAATATGCTATGATACAGAAAAACCGCCGCAGGGAGGATACGCCATGGAACGTCTGGATAAGCTCTTGGCCGCCACAGGCCGCTGGTCGCGCCGGGAGGTCAAGCAGCTGGTGCGGCAGGGGCAGGTGCTGGTCAACGGCGTCCCCGCCGCCTCCGCCGAGGAGAAGTACGACCCGGCTTCCGCTGCCTTCACCGTCTGCGGCCAGCCTCTGACCCTCCGCCGGTACACCTACGTCCTGCTGCACAAGCCCGCCGGGGTGCTGACCGCCACCGAGGATCGCCGCCAGCCCACGGTGCTGGAGCTTCTCCCGCCGGAGCTGCGCCGCATCGATCTGGCGCCGGTGGGACGGCTGGACAAGGACACCGAGGGTCTGCTGCTGCTGACCAACGACGGCGAGCTGACCCACCGGCTCCTCAGCCCCCGCTGCCATGTGGACAAGCGCTACCTTGCCCGCGTGGACGGTGACCTGTCCCCGGCGGACGTGTCCGCCTTCGCCGCCGGCATGACTCTGCCCGACGGCCTTGTGTGCCTGCCCGCCGGCCTGGAGCTGCTGCCCCAGCCCCGCACCTGCATCGTCACCCTGCGGGAGGGCAAATTCCATCAGGTCAAGCGGATGCTGGCCGCCTGCGGTGCGCCGGTGCTGTATCTGAAGCGCCTGTCCATGGGGCCGCTCACGCTGCCGGACGACCTGCCGCCCGGCGCATACCGCCTGCTGACCGATGAGGAGATCTCGGCGCTGTACCGCGTATGTGCCATGTGATTTATTTGACATAACCACAAAAAACACGACAAGTTTTTTGTGTAAAAGATAAAAAAACGCTTGCAAAATCGTGATTATGACGATATAATAGGAGCAACAACTGAGCAGATTGCACAAAGTACCGACGCGGGTTTCGCAGGAGGATTACGTTATGTCCGGCAGGATCTTTCAGAACTCTGTACTTCAATTCAAGGAGACGACTGACCGCACGATCGGCGTTATCGACGCCGAGGGTACCGTCATCGCCTGCAGTGAGCTGACGGCTATCGGCAAGAAGTGGGGCAAGTATGTGGAGCCTATCATCGCCGCCGATGGTTCCTGCGTTGCGCTGGAGGGCAAGTATTTCAAGGCGCTGCCCAGCTGGAGCAGCAGCTTTGACTACGCCGTGTTCGCCACCGGCGACGACAGCATGAGCCGTACCGTCTGCGCCATGGCCGCCGTTGCCCTGAATGCAGCCAAGAGCTACTACGAGGAGAAGCACGACAAGGGCTCCTTCATCAAGAATATCATCTCCGACAACATCCTCATCTCCGACATCTACATGCGCGCCAAGGAGCTGCATGTGGACGCCGAGGTCGCCCGCGGCGTGTTCGTCATCCGTCCCATGGACGACCGGCTGGACAGCGTCCCCGTGGACGTGGTGCAGGCGCTGTTCCCCGACCGGCAGAACGACTTCGTCCTCAGCGTGGGCGAGCATGACGTGGCGCTGATCCACCAGATGGACGAGAACGCCACCGCCAAGGATATGGAGGCCGTGGCCTCCCGCATCGAGGTCGCCCTCCGCGAGGACGGCGAGAGCCGCGTGTTCGTGGGCATCGGCACGCTGGCGCTTCATCTGCGTGATCTGGCCAAGAGCTACAAGGAAGCCCAGATCGCCATCGAGGTGGGCAAGGTGTTCGACACCGAGCGCTACGTCATCAACTACGAGAATCTGGGCATCGGCCGCCTGATCTACCAGCTGCCCACCACCCTGTGCGAGATGTTCCTGCAGGAGGTGTTCAAAAAGAACCCCATCGACGCGCTGGATCAGGAGACGCTGTTCACCATCTACAAGTTCTTCGAGAATAACCTGAACGTGTCCGAGACGGCGCGCAAGCTGTTCGTCCACCGCAACACGCTGGTCTACCGACTGGAAAAGATCAAGAAGCTCACCGGCCTTGACCTCCGCGAGTTCGATGACGCCATCACCTTCAAGGTCGCCCTGATGGTCAAGAAGTACCTGACCAGCCGCGGCATCGAGGCGTAACTGCATACAAATAACTGCATATAAAAAAGACCGGCTTCGCCGGTCTTTTTTTGCTTGTTGTGCGGCGCGGACGACCCTGCCCGCCCGAAGGGATACCGCACAGGCATGGCGGGGCGATGTGGGCATCGCCCCCTACGAAAAGACAGGCAAGCGTGTCCGCATAACGGATGTAGGGGACGGCGTCCTGCCGTGGAGCGCAGCGGAACAAATGCCCTTGGGGTACGACGTCCCGTTTCGCACCGTCCTTATTCTGCATCGTAGGGGCGGATGCCCACATCCGCCCTAACAGCGCGAAGCGCTGTTATTCCGAGCCAGTGACCGTGTCACTGGCGTGGGAATCCGTTCCCCGTACAGCGGGGATATTTTTCGCCCCGTTGGAACCTTTTTCCGCCCCGCTGCGTCCAACCGACAGGCAACGAACTTGTTCAAAATATTTTCATATCTTTCCTGTTGCCATTTTGTAACTATTTATATATAATGGTATTTGTGGTCGGGTTTGGCCACAATATGTTGCACTTTGCCGAACAGGAGCGCTGCTATGATTCGTTTGATAGATGCAGAGAAGATATACGACAACGGGACCCACGCCCTGAAGGGCGTCTCCTTTACCGTGGACGACGGGGAATTCGTCTTTCTGGTGGGGCCCTCCGGCTCCGGAAAATCCACCATTATCAAGCTGCTTACCGGCGAGGTGGTGCCCACCTCCGGCCGCGTCATGGTCAACGGCTTCTCCATGAGCCGTATTGCCGACCGGCAGCTGCCCTACATGCGCCGCACTATCGGCGTTATCTTTCAGGATTTTCGCCTTATCGCCAACAAGACCGTCCGCGACAATCTGGCGCTGGCCATGCGCGCCGTGGGCGCGTCGCCCCGTGAGCTGAAAAACCGCATCCCCTATGTGCTGGAGCTGGTGGGACTGGCCGACAAGGAGAACAGCTACCCCGACCAGCTGTCCGGCGGCGAGCAGCAGCGCGTGGCCATCGCCCGCGCGCTGGTGAACAACCCCTCCACCGTGGTGGCTGACGAGCCCACCGGCAACCTGGATCCCGCCCGCTCTCTGGAGATCATGACGCTGCTGGAGCGCATCAACGCGCTGGGCACCACCGTCATCGTCGTCACCCACGAGCGGGGACTGGTCAACCACTTCAACAAGCGCATTATCCTGCTGAACGACGGCCTTGTGATCGGGGACGGCATGGGCAGCTATGAGGTATGACACATGAAGCATGATTTCAAGTTTTTCGTCAAAGAGGGCGCCGGCAACATGTTCTCCCACGGGTTCATGTCCTTTGCCGCCATCGGTGTCACCGTGGCCTGTCTGCTGATCATGGGCACCTTCACGCTGGTGGCCTACAACGCCAACCGGAATCTGGCCGACCTCCAGCAGGAGAACGCCATCGTCGCCTTTGTGGACGAGACGCTGACCGAGCCGGAGGCACGCGCCCTCCAGACCCAGATAGAGGCCACCGGCAACGTGGCTGACTGCACCTTCGTCACCCGCACCGAGGCCCGCGACGCCTATGTGGAGAAATACGATGACTCCGACGTGTACGGCGACCTGGATCCCACCGTGTTCCGCCACCGCTTTGTTATCCACGTCACCGACCCCGACCGCATCATGGAGACGCGCACCGCCGTGGAGAACATTCCCGGCATCGCCAAGGCGCGGGCGGACGAGGCCGTGGCCAACGGCTTCACCACCGTCCGCAATGTGGCCGGTGTCATCTCCATCGCCCTCATCGCCATATTGCTGCTGGTGTCCGTGTTCATCATCTCCAACACCATCAAGCTCACCACCTTCGACCGCCGGGACGAGATCGCCATTATGAAGATGGTAGGCGCTACCAACGGGTTCATCCGCTGGCCCTTCGTCTACGAGGGGCTGCTGTTGGGGCTGTTCAGCGCCGTCATCGCCTTCGGCCTTCAGTGGGGGCTGTATGCCGCTGTTGCGCAGGGCATTGCCAATTCCGATTCCCTGCAGATCCTCCGCGTGGTGCCCTTCACCGAAATATGGTACTATGTGGCGCTGGTATTTCTGGGAGCCGGCATCCTTGTGGGCGTAGGCGGCAGCCTGACCGCCATCCGCCGCTTCCTCCGAGTGTAAGAAAGGAGATCACGCATGAAATCCACAAAACGCATCCTCTGCGCTTTTCTGGCCGTTCTGACCCTGCTGACGCTGGCGGCTGCCGGCTCCGTCCGCCCTGCCTACGCCGCCAAGACTGCGGCGGAGCTGGAGGAGGAGCAGCGCAAGGCCGCCCAGATCGCCGCACTGGAACAGAAAAAGAAGGAGCAGCAGGAAAAGCTCAAGGATCTGGAAAAGCAGATCGCCGAGGCCAAGGCCAAGAAAGAGGACGTCATGGTCACCAAGAAGCTGCTGGATCAGCGCAACCAGCTGCTGCTGGAGCAGATCGACGACACCCAGAACCAGATCGACGATGCCGCCGCCCAGATCGCCCGCTACGAGCTGCTGGAGCAGGAGCAGTATGAGCTGTTCTGCCAGCAGGTGCGCAGCGAGGAGGAGCGCGGCAGCCTCAGCTATCTCTCCGTTCTCTTCAAGGCCACCAGCATGGCCGACCTGCTCAACCGCATGGAATTCGTCAACGAGGTGGCCGAGTATAACAAGACCCTCATCGCCGCCATGAAGGAGACGCGGGAGAACATCAAGGCGGAAAAGACCGAGATGGAGGCCAAGGAAGCCCAGCTGGGCGAGCAGCAGGACGAGCTGCAGGGCAAGCTGGACGAGACGACCAAGCTCATGAACGAGTACGCCGCCGACCAGAAAGCGTTGGAGAAGATGCATGCGGCAGAGGAAAAGGCGGCAGACGAGATCGATGCGCAGATCGCAAGGCTGATTGCCGACTCCGACGTGGTGCCCGGCTCCGAGGGCTTTATCTGGCCGGTAAGCACCAGCAAGATGATCAGCTCGCCTATTGGCTCCCGTGTAGCGCCCGGCGGCTTCGGCAGTACCAACCATAAGGGCGTGGACATCTGCAACGTGGGCTATACCAGCAGCGTCTACGCTACCAAGAGCGGCCGTGTGCTGCTGACCAACTCCAGCGGCTGGGGCGGCGGCTACGGCAACTACGTGGTCATCGACCACGGCGGCGGCCTGACGACGCTGTATGCCCACATGAGTGTGGTCAAGGTCTCTCCGGGCGACACCGTGTCGCAGGGGACGGTTATCGGCGTCACCGGCAACACCGGCGCCTCCACCGGCCCCCACCTTCACTACGAGGTACGCACGACTACCATTGTGAACGGCAAAAGCGTGACGGTGTACCAGAATCCCCTGAACTACCTGCCCGGCTATATCGCCGCGTGGTAAAACCGCATATCCTGACCCCTGTCCCATATAATAGTGGGACAGGGGTCTTTGCTGTGCGCGGCGAACCTCTTATCTCGTTTTGTAGGGGCGGACGACTCTGTCCGCCCCGGATGACCGCCGAAAGGAACTTCCATGCTTGTTTACATAACTTCCGGACAGAAAACGGATATTACCACCATCAACATGGACGGTCTGCCCCTTCATCACCTGTCTGTGGGGAGGGGCTATCTCGCCCGCCGACGGGCTGTTCGGTGGCTGCGTGAGCTGTATGTCTCCGGCGTCCGCCGCTGCGTCTGCGCCGATGCTGCCCTCCTGCCGCTGGCGGAACAGGTAGACATAACGCCATATCCCGTCCTGCCGCTGCGCCTTGCCCTGCTGGACGGCCTGCTGGATGTCCTCTGTCCCGGCGGTCTGCAAAACGCCGCCGTTTTGCTGCGCTGCGGCAGGGGAGGGGAGGCCGCTGCCCGCGCCGCCGCGCCTGTTCTCGCCCGCCGCGCCCGGTATCTGTCGCTGGACGACCCACCCCACCTGCTGGCGCAGGAGCTGCTGTACCGCTGGGGCGTCTCGCCCGGCGACGGCGGCCGCCCCGCGGCGCTGACCGTCCTCTGCGGCGACTGTCCGCCGCCGGAGGCCGCGCCGGTGCTGTACCTCACCGCTGACTGCGCCGCCCGCCAGCAGCTCCTCTGGACATCCCCCCGCATGCCCGCGCCCCAGCCGCCGGCGGCGGAGCAGCTGGCCGCCGCGCTGCTGGATGCCGGAAAATGGTTCCCATCGGACATTCATATCACTTCCTTGCTTGACATACACACCAAAAGTCACTATAATGCAACGTGACATATTGTTTTTATCCCGCACGACGGGTATTCTTTTAGCAGAAAGGGACATGCAGCATGGCAAAGGAATTCAAAATGAGCCAGGCTCGTTACGACGAGCTGAAGCAGGAGCTGGATTACAGCAAAACCACCCGCGCCGACGAGGTAGCGGAGCTGATCAAGGAGGCCCGCGGCTTCGGCGACCTCAGCGAGAACAGCGAGTATGACGAGGCGAAGAACGAGCAGGGCAAGCTCTACTCCCGCATCGCCGAGCTGGAGGACATCCTTCTCCACGCCGTTATCGTGGACGAGAGCGAGATGGACTCCGACAAGATCTCCATCGGGTGCCTGGTCACCGTCACCAATATGGACACACGAAAGCAGCTGCCCGCCTATAAGATCGTCGGCTCTCAGGAGGCCGACGTGATGAGCCGCGCCATCAGCGAGGACTCACCCTTTGGCAAGGCGCTGATGGGCCGCAAGGCGGGCGAGGAAGTGACCGTGGAGGCGCCCAGGGGCGTGATCCACTACCGTGTTGACAAGATTGAACGCTGACCACCGCCGTCACCGGCGGTAACGATACAAAGGAGGCTGCACTATGGCAGACGAAACCAACCGCAACGTGACCGAACAGCCCCAGGACATGGGTGAGCTGCTGCGCATCCGCCGCGACAAGCTGAAGGCGCTGCAGGACGAGGGACGCGATCCCTTTACCATTACCAAGTTCGACGTCACCCACCACACCCAGGATATCAAGGACAACTTTGACGCGCTGGAGGGCAAGCCCGTTTCCGTGGCCGGCCGCCTGATGAGCAAGCGCGGCATGGGCAAGGTGTCCTTCTGCGACCTGCAGGATAAAACCGGCCGCATCCAGCTCTACGCCCGCAAGGACGAGATGGACGCGGACAACTACGACCGCTTCAAGAAGTACGACATCGGCGACATCGTCGGCGTCAACGGCGAGGTGTTCCGCACCCAGCGGGGCGAAATGTCCGTCCGTGCTCACGATATTACCCTGTTGAGCAAGTCCCTGCGGCCCCTGCCGGAGAAGTTCCACGGCCTGACCGACAAGGAGATCCGCTACCGCCAGCGGTATGTGGATCTCATCATGAACCCCGAGAGCAAGCGGAACTTCGAGATCCGCAGCCGCTTCGTGGCGTTCCTGCGCCGCTATCTGGACAGTCTGGGCTTCATGGAGGTGGAGACGCCTGTCCTCAGCCCCATTGCCGGCGGCGCCAACGCCCGCCCCTTCATCACCCACCACAACGCGCAGGACATCGACATGTACATGCGCATCGCCACCGAGCTGCACCTGAAGCGGCTCATCGTGGGCGGCATGGAGCGCGTGTACGAGGTGGGACGCATCTTCCGCAACGAGGGCATGGACACCAAGCACAACCCCGAGTTCACCACCTGCGAGCTGTACCAGGCCTACACCAACCTGGACGGTATGATGGACATTCTGGAGGGCATCCTCACCGGTGCCGCCAAGGAAATTCTGGGCACCTACCACATCAAGTGGCTGGGGCACGACATCGACCTGACCCCCTCCTGGCAGCGCGTCACCATGGCCGACGCGGTGAAGAACGTCACCGGCGCGGACTTCATGGCCTGCATCGGCGACGCTGACAAGGGCGTGGAGCTGGCCAAGAGCGTGGGCGTGGACATGGACGGCGTGCCCCACACCTGGGGCAACGCCCTGTACGAGACGTTCGACCAAAAGGTGGAGGAGACGCTGGTGCAGCCCACCTTCATCACCATGTACCCCGTGGAGGTCAGTCCGCTGGCCAAGCGCAGCCCCACCCAGCCGGAGCTGACGGAGCGCTACGAGATGTTCATCTGCGGCTGCGAGATGGGCAACGCCTTCTCCGAGCTGAACGACCCCATCGACCAGTACGAGCGCTTCAAGGCGCAGGCCGAAAAGCGCGCCAACGGCGACGAGGAAGCCGACATGATGGACGAGGACTTCGTCATGGCGCTGGAGTACGGTATGCCGCCCACCGGCGGTCTGGGCTTCGGTATCGACCGCTGCTCCATGATGCTCTGCGGCACCGACTCCATCCGCGACGTCATCCTGTTCCCGACAATGAAGCCGCTGGACTCTGACAAGAAGGCTTCCAAGGAGGCTTCTGCCCCCACCGAGGTCGCCCCCGCCGCGCCCGTTGCGGAGGAGAAGATCGACTTCTCTAACGTGGAGATCGAGCCGCTGTTCCAGGATCAGGTGGATTTTGACACCTTCTCCAAGAGTGATTTCCGTGCCGTGAAGGTCAAGGAATGCGAAGCCGTGAAGAAGTCCAAAAAGCTCTTAAAGTTCGTTTTGGACGACGGAACCGGCGTAGATCGGGTCATTTTGAGCGGAATTCACGAGTATTATGAGCCGGAGGAGCTGGTTGGAAAGACCTGCATCGCCATCACCAACCTGCCGCCCCGCCCCATGATGGGTATCGACTCCTGCGGTATGCTCATCTCTGCCGTGCACCACGAAAACGGTGAGGAAAAGCTGCATTTGCTGATGGTCGATCCCCATATCCCCGCCGGCGCAAAGCTCTATTGATCCCATAGACTGAAATAAGAAAAGCAGCCCGTCCGGGCTGCTTTTCTCCTGCGTGTCGATAAACCCACGCCC
>DNFA01000039.1:0-6401 GCA_003487665.1 Oscillibacter sp. | reverse complement strand
ACGGATTGCCACGCCAGTCTGCACCCCAAGGGCACTTGCTTTGCGGCGCGCACTGGCTCGCAATGACAGGCTTTTTCGACAGTCTCAGAAAAGCAGCCCATCCGGGCTGCTTTTCTCGTTTATACAACATAGCGGACGGCGTCCCGGCGCTGCTTCCTCAGAACTCCGGGTACCCCTCCTTCAGTGTCTCGTCGTAATGGGCGCGGTCGCCGCCGATGAATTTGGGGCGCGTCCGCGCCGCCAGCAGAATGGCGTCTCCGATGTGGTTCTGTGCCAGCCGTACCGGCACCGCCACCTTCTTCAGGTGCATGCCGATCAGCGTTCCGCCGATGTCCAGCCCGGCGTCCGCCCGGATCTCCTCCACCGCCACCGGGTGCTTGCACGCCTTATAGGTGGCCGTGGCAAAGGAGCTGCCCGCCTTGGGCTGGGGCACCACATTGACGATGTCCAGCGTGGGCACGGCCTCGTGCTCCACGATAATGGCGCGGTTCAGGTGCTCGCAGCACTGGGCGGCGATGTATACGCCCATGGGCGCGAACACGCTGTGCAGCCCCTCGAAAATGGCGTCCGCCACCTCCGGCGTGGACCAGCTGCCCACCTTTTTGCCTACCACCTCGCTGGTGCTGCAGCCCACCACCACGATCTGCCCCCGGCGCAGGTGCGCCGCCTCCGCCAGCTCTCCTGCCGCAGCCGCGGCCTGCTGCCGCACCTCGTCCAGCAGACCTCTGTTCTCCACATCATGCACGATACCTGCCATGAAAAACACCTCATTCCCATAGAATATGGCGAGCCGCCCTGCGGCTCGCCATACAGTATATCACACGCTGACCTTTTCTTCAAGATGCGTCCGCCGTGCCACCTGCAAAAGCAGGAACCCGGCCACCAGACCCACGGCGCCCTGCACCAGATTGCCCGGCACACTGGCCGCCGCGCCGATGCCCTTGCCCAGCAGCAGCGCCGCGTAGCCGAAGTACCCGGCCACCATCACGACCTCCGCCGCCACGCCGCCGATCAGCGCCCCGGCGGTGTTCTTGCGGAACGCCTTGAACACCAGCGCCGCCACCAGCGCCATAGCGCCCTTGATGATCAGCGTGCCCGGCGCGTAGTGACCGTAGCCCAGCAGCAGGTCAGCCAGCATGGAGCCGATGCCGCCTGCGGCCGCGCCCCACCACGGGCCCAGCAGCCAGCCGCTCAGCAGCACAAAGCAGTCGCCCAGATTCACATACCCGTTCATGGGGGAGGGGATCTGCACCACCATGGTGGCCACGCAGGACAGCGCCGCCAGCACCGCCGCCGTCACCATCGTTCTGATCTTCTTGTCGGACATACTATCGATCTCCTTTTGTACCGGGGCGGTGTGAACTGCCCCTTGATTTTCTGTTCAATTCGTATTATAGTAGGAACTGGTATGATTAAAATATCCATTTTGATTTTACTTGTTAATACCAGATAGGAGGCGCAGCCATGCTCACCTACGCACTGGATAAAACAGCCGGCGTCAGCCTGTACGAGCAGCTGTACCGCCGCGTCAAGGAGGACATCCTCTCCGGCCGTCTGGCGGCGGGGGAGAAGCTGCCCAGCAAGCGGGCACTGGCCGCCCATCTGGAGGTCAGCGTCATCACCGTGAAAAACGCCTACGAGCAGCTTATGGCCGAGGGCTATCTCACCGGCGTGGAGAAAAAGGGCTACTTTGTCAGCTCCGTGCTGCCGCCCCTGCCCTCCCAGCCGCCGCCCGTGACGCAGGACGCGCCGGAGCCGGGCGAGCGCACATGGTTCCTTGACCTTGTCACCAACTCCATCGACGCGGAGGACTTCCCCTTCACCGTCTGGGCGCGGCTCATGCGCCAGACCATTCTGGAGCAGGGCACCGGCCTCCTCCACCCCACGCCGCCCCAGGGCGCGTGGGCGCTGCGCCGCGCCATTGCCGACCATCTGCGTCAGTTCCGGGGCATGGCCGTGGGCGCGGAGCAGATCATCGTGGGCGCCGGCACCGAGGTGCTGTACAGCCTGCTGGTGCAGCTGCTGGGACGTGAGCCGACCTACGGCGTGGAGGATCCCGGCTACGGCAAGATCGCTCGCATCTACCGCGCCTGCGGCGCTTCGGTGGCGGCGGTGCCGCTGGACGGCGACGGCCTGTCCGTGCAGGAGCTGCGGCGCAGCGGCGCGGACGTGGTGCACATCTCCCCCAGCCACCACTACCCCACAGGCCGCGTCATGCCCATCACCCGCCGTCAGGAGCTGCTGCGCTGGGCGCAGGAGAAGCCGGAGCGCATCATCCTGGAGGACGACTACGACAGCGAGTTCCGCTTCGTGGGACGTCCCATCCCCACCCTGTTCTCCGTGGACGACAGCGGGCAGGTGGTCTATCTGAACACCTTCTCCAAGACCATCGCCCCCTCCATCCGCATCAGCTTCATGGTGCTGCCCCGCCGCCTGCTGGCGGACTTCCGGCAGAAGCTGGGCTTCTACGCCTGCACCGTCTCCGCCTTCGAGCAGTACACCCTCGCCCAGTTCCTGTCCGGCGGCTGGTACGAAAAGCACCTGAGCCGCATGCGCAAGCACTACCGCCAGAAGCGGGACGCCGTCATCGCCGCCCTGCGGCAAAGCCCCCTGTCGCCCCACGCCGCCATCGCCGAGGAGGACGCCGGCCTGCACTTCCTGCTGCGGCTGGACGGCGCGCCGCCGGACGACGTGCTGCGCCGCGCGGCGGAGGAGCGCAGCATCCGTCTGGCTATGCTGTCCGACTACTACCAGTCCCCGCGCGAAGCGCCCCAGCACGTTCTGGTGGTGAACTACACCGGCATCGACACCGAAAAGCTCCCCACGGCGCTGGCGCGTCTGGCGGAGCTGTGGCCATCATAAAAGGAGGAACCCATCATGTATGACGAACTGACCCGCTCCGACCTGCAAAAAATGCAGGAGGAGATCGACTACCGCGTCCAGCAGCTGCGCCCGAAGCTGATCGAGGACGTGCAGACCGCCCGCGCCTTCGGCGACCTCAGCGAAAACTTCGAATACAAGTGCGCCAAGCAGGACAAGAACCGCAACGATGCCCGCATCCGCTATCTCCAGCGCATGATCAAGACCGCCAGGGTCATCGAGGACACCTCCGGCGCGGACACCGCCGGGCTGTACGACACCGTGGAGATCTTCATGGAAAACATGGGCAAAAGCCGCAGCATCGTGCTGGTCACCACCCTGCGGCAGGACGCCCTCAAGGGACTCATCAGCAAGGAATCCCCCGTTGGCCGCGCCGTGCTGGGCAAACGGGTGGGCGACCGCGTCTATGTGGATATGGGCGGCGGCAAGGGCTACTACGTCCAGATCCGTGCCATCCGCAAGGGCACGGACGACGGCAGCGTGCCCATCGGCAGCTTCTGAGAACGGTTTCACGCGGAAAAGCGCGCGCAATTTAAAGTGCAAAAGCCCGCGGCGTTTCCCTGAAAAGAGGCGGAATTGCTCCGTTTTTTCTGCATAGTGGAATGAATACCGTGATTTGCCAAATTGCACAAAAAGCGGCGAAAAAGTTTTGTGGTTTTGCGAGGGGGGAATTCTCCGAAACCCCCTTGTGAATTCCTCCAAATGGTGTTATTATCAGCATTGGTAGCGTATGGGTCGTCTGCGTACATGCACATCTCGTACGTCTGCGGAACAAAATTTTAGGAGGAATTTAATATGAATGCTTATCTGGCAAGCGTTCTGGAGAACGTCAAGACCAAGCATGGCAACGAGCCTGAGTTCGTACAGACCGTGGAAGAGGTTCTGTCCTCTCTGGAGCCTGTGATCGAGAAGCACCCCGAGTATGAGAAGGTCGATCTGCTGGGTCGCATGGTCGAGCCCGAGCGTATGTTCACCTTCCGCGTTGTGTGGTGCGATGACAACGGTCAGTGGCACACCAACCGCGGCTGGCGCTGCCAGTTCAACGGCGCTATCGGCCCCTACAAGGGCGGCCTGCGCTTCCAGAAAAACGTGTACGAAGGCATCATTAAGTTCCTCGGTTTCGAGCAGACCTTCAAGAACAGCCTGACCGGCCTGCCCATCGGCGGCGCCAAGGGCGGTTCCGACTTCGATCCCGCCGGCAAGTCCGACGCCGAAGTCATGCGTTTCTGCCAGAGCTTCATGACCGCTCTGTACCGCTACATCGGGCCGGACATCGACGTTCCCGCCGGTGACATGGGCGTGGGCGGCCGCGAGATCGGCTACCTGTACGGCCAGTATCGCCGTCTGAAGGGCGTTTGGGAGAACGGCGTTCTCACCGGTAAGGGTCTGAGCTACGGCGGTTCCCTGATCCGTCCCGAGGCCACCGGCTACGGCGCTATGTACTACCTGCAGGAAGTGCTGAAGCACGAGAACGACACCATCGAGGGCAAGCGCATCGCTATCTCCGGCTACGGCAACGTGGGCTGGGGCATCATGAAGAAGGCCGCTCAGCTGGGCGCCAAGGTCACTTACTTCGCCGGCCCCGACGGTTACGTCCACGATCCCGATGGCGTTATCACCGACGAGAAGCTGAACTTCATCCTGGAGATGCGCGCTAAGGATCCTATGCACTGCAAGCCCTATGCCGATAAGTTCGGCTGCGAGTTCGTTCCCGGCGAGAAGTGCTGGGGCGTCAAGGATGTTGACGTGTACATGCCCGCCGCTATGCAGAACGACGTCAAGATGGAGTCCGCTGAGAAGATCGCTGCTTCCGGCGTGAAGTACTACATCGAGGTCGCCAATATGCCCACCACCAACGATGCTCTGAACTATCTGCGTGCGCAGAAGGGCATCATCGTGGCTCCCTCCAAGGCTGTTAACGCCGGCGGCGTGGGCGTCTCCGCTCTGGAGATGGCTCAGAACTCCGAGCGTCTGGTCTGGACTGCCGAGGAAGTCGACCATCAGCTGCACAAGATGATGGAGAACATCCACAAGGTGTCCGCCGAGGCCGCTGCCGAGTACGGTCTGGGTTACGATCTGGTGGCTGGCGCCAACATCGCCGGCTTCAAGAAGGTCGCCGAGGCTATGATGGAGCAGGGCTGCTTCTAAGCCGAACGCCTGATATAACAAAATCAAAAAGAGCTGCCTTCGGGCAGCTCTTTTTCTGTGTACATGTGTATGGCTGCGGTGCCCCGCCCGTAGGGGAGGACGACTCTGTCCGCCCCGTAAAACGCCGCACCCTGTAGGGCGGGACCCGTGTGTCCCGCCGCCTCGTCAGCACGTCAGCGCTGCCATTCGTAGGGGCGGACGGCGCTGTCCGCCCCGTAAAAACGTCGCACCCTGTAGGGCGGGACCCGTGTGTCCCGCCGCCTCGTCAGCGCTGCCATTCGTAGGGGAGGACGACTCTGTCCGCCCCGTAAAAGCGCTGCACCCTGTAGGGCGGGACCCGTGTGTCCCGCCGCCTCGTCAGCGCGTCAGCGCTGCCATTCGTAGGGGCGGACGACTCTGTCCGCCCCGTAAAAGCGCTGCACCCTGTAGGGCGGGACCCATGTGTCCCGCCGCCGGTTCCTGTCATTCCCAGCCAGTGACCGTGTCACTGGCGTGGGAATCCGTTCTCCGCGCACATGGCGCGGTTCTCCACTAAATGCGAATACGACAAAATATTTTGCTTACAAAAACAATTCTTGACTCCACACGACTGATATGCTAATATGCAACTATAAGGGTGTTAACAAGCACAGTAAAATGTGCATTTTGACCAAAAGCCCGCCATATTGGAAAGGAGGTACCCCATGCGTAAAAAGAGAACCAACACCCTCTCCCGCCTGGCCTGCCTGCTGCTGACCTTATCTCTGCTGTGGCTGCTGCCCGCCTGCGGCAGCGACTCCGCGTCCCCGTTTCCGCCTGCGGAGGAGACGGTGCGCGCCGCTGCGGAAAAGCTGGACTGGACGCTGCTGCCGGAGGAAACGCAGGTCTGGGCAGAGGATCAGATCCTCTACACCCTGAAAACCAACAGCCAGATGGACGTGGCGCTCTCCTGCGCCGTGGTGAAGGGAAAGCGAACCCTGACGGAGAACTGCACCGCCGCCGGGCTTCCGGCCGAGCCGGTGTTTACCTGGGAGGACTGGAAGAAGGCCATCACGCTGGCGGAGACGCTGTACGGCGGCTTCTCCGAGGGCGAGCTGTACCAGACCCTGTCCGCGCTGGACATACCGGAGCCGGAGGATCCCGCCACGGGAGCGCCTTCCGCCACCGGGCAGGGCGCCATCAGCTGGGAAGCGGAGCTTCCCGCAGCCTATGCGCGGGTCTGGTACACGGTGGCCGCCGGCACCACGGAGAGCGGCTTTGCCTCCACGGACGTGCAGGATTGGCGTATGACCTTCAGCATCTCCCTCTATGCGTCTAAGGACGCCTACGAGAGCGAGCGCACCTGACAGAACAAAAAAAACCGACCCCCGGCCAAAAGGCCGCCTGACACAAGA
>DNFA01000038.1 GCA_003487665.1 Oscillibacter sp. | reverse complement strand
CGGGTCTGATGACCGAAGTGGACGCCTGCTTCCAGCAGAGCCTTCATGGATACGACGTTCTGATTTGCCATGTTGTTTTGTTTCTCCTTTTGATTTTAGTTTGTACCTCCAGCCTCTTCCTCCCTCCGGCCAACCTTGCGGCACCGACCGAAAGTCCGAAGCTGTGCGGATTCACCGAAATATAATACCACGCGCCGCGGCATAATGCAAGCGTTTTTTGGCCTTTTGCCGCGGTTTTTTACTGATTTTCCCCGGAAATATCACCGGAAATGGCTGCGGCCAGCTGCTCAATGGCCTGCATCTGCGCTTCGTGGGCGGCAGAGCGGATGGTCACGGGCGCGCCCACCTGCTGCCAGCCCTTCAGCGGCTCGATCAGCGCCGCCATCTGGCGGGCGGTGACGGGCGCCCAGGTGCCGTTTTCCAGCAGGGCGAACCTGCGGTTTTGCAGGCCGTGGGAGGCGATATCCCGCAGCAGCTCGTCCATGGTGATGAACACGCCGCCGTTATAGGTGGGCGCGGCAAACACCAGATGGCTGTAGCGGAAGGCGTCGGACACCACATAGGAGCCGGGCGTCACGGACACGTCGTACATCTTCACCTTCACGCCCCGCTCGGCCAGGCGGCAGGCCAGAATGTTGGCGGCGTTTTCCGTGTTGCCGTACACGGAGGCGTAGGCGATCATCACGCCCTGCGTCTCCGGCTCGAAGCGGCTCCACAGGTCGTATTTGCCCAGAATGTAGCCCAGATCCCGCCGCCAGACGTGACCGTGGAGGGGCAGGAGCATCTGCACGTCCAGGCCGGCGGCCTTCTGCAGCACCGCCTGCACCTGCGCACCGTATTTGCCCACGATGTTGGCATAGTAGCGCCGCGCCTCGTCCAGCACATCCCGGTCGAAATCCACCTCGTCGGCGAACAGAGCGCCGTTCAGCGCGCCGAAGCTGCCGAAGGCGTCCGCCGACAGCAGGAGCTTGTCCGTCTCGTCGTAGGTCATCAGCACCTCCGGCCAGTGTACCATGGGCGCGGCGATGAAGCGCAGGGTGTGCTTGCCGGTGCAGAGGGTGTCGCCCTCCTTCACCACGGTGACGCGGGCGGCCAGCTCCGTGCCGAAAAACTGGGCGATCATGTTTTTGGCGGCGGCGCTGCACAGGATGGTCATGTCCGGGTACAGCCGCGCCATGTCCGCCATCTCCGCCGCGTGATCCGGCTCCATGTGGTGTACCACCAGGTAGTCCGGCGTGCGCCCGGCCAGCGCGTGGGTCACGTTCTCCCGGAAGGTGGTGCGTACGGCGTTATCCACCGTGTCGAACAGGACGGTCTTTTCGTCCGTCAGCAGATAGCTGTTGAAGCTGACGCCGTCGGGCACGCCGAACACGCCCTCAAACAGCGCCAGGCGGCGGCAGTCGGCGCCCACCCAGGTGTAATCCGCGTTAATTTTTCTGGTACAATACATGGTCATACATCCTTTCCGTGGTCATTTTCAGGAGTATTATAACAGGCTTGTCAAGCTTTTGCCAGCAGGAATATGAGCGCAGCGCCCTGCCGTGGGCAGGGCGCTGCATGTATACAAAAGGTTACGCCTTCTTGGCGATCTCGCACAGGGCGGCGAACGCCACGGGATCGTTGATGGCCATCTCGGACAGCATCTTGCGGTTGATCTGGATGCCGGCGACCTTCAGACCGTGCATGAAGGTGGAGTAGTTCAGACCGTTGGGCTTCACAGCGGCGGAGATACGGGTGATCCACAGCTGACGGAAGTCACGCTTCTTCAGACGGCGACCCACATAGGCGTAGGTCAGGGACTTCATGACCTGCTCGTTGGCCATCTTGAAGTGCTTGGACTTGGCGCCCCAGTAGCCCTTGGCCAGCTTCAGAGTCTTGTTTCTTCTTTTACGCGCCATCATTGCGCCTTTAACACGTGCCATATTTCAATTGCCTCCTATTCTAACGAAAAACGTATCTTATTTGTAAGGGATCATCTTGCGGATGGTCGCCTCGGTGGTGCAGTCAGCATAGGTGGTGCTGCGCAGACGACGGCCACGCTTGGTGTCCTTCTTGGTCAGGATGTGGCTCTTGAACGCATGAGCTCTCTTGACCTTACCGGTTTTCGTCAGGTTGAAGCGCTTCTTTGCGCCGCTATGGGTCTTCAGTTTAGGCATGTTGTTTACTCCTTCCAATATGATACTCTGCGATAATGCTTACTTGCCGGCCTTGGGGGACAGGAAGATGGACATGTTGCGTCCCTCCAGCTTGGCGGCCTTGTCCAGGGTGGACACCTCGGTACACAGCTCGGCGAACTTGTTCAGCAGATCACGTCCGATCTCGGTGTGCGCCATCTCGCGGCCGCGGAAGCGGACGGATACCTTGACGCGGTTGCCATCGGACAGGAACTTCTGTGCGTTCTTCAGCTTGGTGTTGAAGTCGCCCACGTCGATGCCCGGAGACATGCGGATCTCCTTGATCTCGACAACGTGCTGGTTCTTTTTGGCTTCCTTCTCGCGCTTGCTCTGCTCGAACTTGTACTTGCCGTAGTTCATCAGCTTGCACACGGGCGGCGTGGCCTGCGGAGAGATCTTCACCAGATCAAGCCCCTGCTCCTCTGCGGTGCGCAGAGCTTCCTCGCCGGACACGATGCCCAGCTGTTCGCCGTTTTCGCCGATCAGTCGGATCTCCTTGTCGGTGATCTCCTCGTTCAGTTGATGCTGTACCTTGCTAATACCGAAGCACCTCCAATCCAAAATAAAAACGCGGACGCTGCTGGCATCCGCGAAACAACATAAACGACCCTGCGGGCGTTTATACGACGCTGTTGACCTCTTTGCTGATGCGGGAGGTGAGGCGGATGCACCGGCCTTCTTTGTTTTCCAGAGTATTGTATACTACGGCGGCGTGTTTGTCAACGGGTTTTTCCAGAATTTTTTTGCATATTTCCCGGCGTATGAGTGAAACTATCTCCGTACCAAGGGTACAGAAAATGGAGGTATATCTCATGGATAACACGAAGAACACCAAAAACACCAAGAACACCAACACGGAAAACACCGAAAACACCAACACCAAGAATACCAAGAACGCCAAGAACTGCAAGTAACTTCTTCATGTCTCATATAAAGAGAGGAGCCGCCAGGCTCCTCTCTTTATTGTATGCGTCAGTGCTCCGCCTTGCCCAGGTACTCCTCCAGCGTGATATCCCGGTTGAAGATATCCTGCGCCGCGTCCTTACCCACATAGCGGTAGTGCCACGGCTCGTAGATGATGCCGGTGATGTCGGTCCTGCCGTTGGGATAGCGGTGGATGAACCCGTACCGCCAGGAGTTGGCCATGAGCCACTTCTGGGTGGCGGTGTTCTCCTGCTCGTCGGTCAGCTCCTGCATGTTGGCGTCCACGATGTCCACCGCCAGACCCAGCTGGTGCTCGCTGGTGCCGGGAATGGCCACGGCCTTGGCCGCCTCCACCTTGGCCTCCTCCTCGCTCATGCCGCTGTCGACCAGCCGCTGCACCTTGTTGTCGTACAGGCCCTGCTGCGTCTCCTGCGTCCGGTAGGCGGAGCACAGGAACGGGCTGTAGCCCGCCGCCTTGCAGGCGTCCATCATCTCCTGGAAGGCCTCGTAGCACCGGCTGTCGATCTTCCGGCCGTCGCTGAGCGTCACCAGATCCGGCGTCCAGCTGTCCGGCAGCGGATTCCACGGGTTCACCAGCGTCAGCAGCTCGTCGTCCACCTTGGGCTGGTCGTCCACCGGCTCCAGCACGTCCTGTGCCGGCTGGTTCTGATCCTCGTCCGCCGGGGCGTCGTCCTTCTTGCAGCCCTTGATAATAAATATCGCACCCACGATAATGCCCGCCAGCAGCACGGCGGCGATGATGCGGTTGCGCATGGCCTCCCGGTAGCGCTTCTTCCGGCGGCGTTCTCTTTCGTAATCCATTCCGTTACCTCAATTCTGCGGGGTAGACCCCCGTCTCGTGTAGTTTGACAAGCTCCTGCGCCACCCGCGCACGATCCTCGTGGTACGTCATGCCGAACCAGCGATCCGCCGAGTGCAGCACGGACACGGTCAGCCGTCCCTGCGCCAGCAGGTCGCCCACCATGGTGGGCAGCAGACACTCCGCCTTTACGGACTGCCCGGCCTCGCTGCGGAGGAACGCGTGGAAGTAGCGCTCCAGCTCCCCGAAAATGGACGGCGTAAAGCCCCAGAAGTTCATGGACACCACCGTGTCCCCCGCCAGCACCGCACCGGTGTCCTCGTCCCGGATGGTGCCGTCCGGCAGCAGGGCGATCTTCAGCGTCTCGTGTATGTCGGTCAGGCAACCGTCCTTCACATGGCACACGCCACGGGACACAGTTCCGTGGGCGGTGACGGTGTTGCGCAGCATATAGCCCACCATGGCCGCCGCGCCCTCCGCCGGGATGGTCCGCAGGGCGCTGTACATGGTGCGGTAGGCGTCCACGCCGTAGTAGTCGTCTGCGTTGATGACGCAGAACGGCTCATGCACCAGCTCTCTGGTGCACAGCACCGCGTGGGCGGTACCGAACGGCTTCGTTCTGCCCTCCGGCGCCGTGTACCACGCCGGCAGGGACGTGCTGTCCTGATAGGCGTAGCACACCTCCACCGGGCGGCCGTCCGCCGTCCGCAGTCCGGCGGCCATGCGGCCGCACAGCCGCTCCATCAGCTCCCGCATGTCGGGCTTGATGATGAAAACCACCTTATCGAAACCGGCGCGCACTGCGTCGTACACGCCGTACTCCATCAGAATTTCCCCGTGGGGACCTACGCCGTCGGTCTGCTTGTTGCCGCCGTAGCGGGAACCGATCCCCGCCGCCATAATGACCAGTGCTGCGTGCATAGTCCTGTCCTCCCTCTTGTCAACTGTGTACCATCATACCACGAATCGGAAAAAAAACAAGCGCCTTTCGCGCTTGTTAAAGAAATCTTCAAAGGAATTTTATGTCAATCGAAAAAAGCAGTCACGCCGATGGAGCGAGCGGCGCGCACCGGCGCGGAAAGGCAGGAAGCGGGGCGGGCGAAATCGCCCGCCCCTGTGGTGCATCAATATTTCTCCTCGATCATCTTCATGATCTCCGGCTTCAGCGACAGCATGCGGCAGATGTTCAGCGCGTCCCGCGGGCAGTCGGACTTGCCCTCCACCTTGTACAGGCCGTAGTTCATGTGCCGTGCGATCACCGTCACGCCGTCCTCGCTGGTCACGGCCAGCTCCCGGCGGATCGCCTCCGGGTCGATGTCCCGCAGACCGATGATCTGGTAGTGCATGTGGGCGTACTCCGCCACCTTGTCGTAGTGGGTGGTCAGCAGCGAGATGGCGTCCACGCCGTTGAGATACCGCGTCACCGCCTGCACGATCACCGCGCCCTCGTCCGGGTTGGTGCCCCGGGCGAACTCGTCCAGCAGGAACAGGGAGTAGCCCTGCTCCACCTCGGAGAGCGCCTTCTGGAACTGCACGATCTCCGAGCCGAAGCCGCTGAGCCCCGACTGGATGGACTGCAGGTCGTCAAACAGCATTTTCACGCTGGAAAACAGCGGCATTTTTGCCTTTTTCGCGCAGACCAGGAAGCCCGCCTGCAGCAGCAGCACGTTCAGCGCCACCGTTTTCATGGCCACGGACTTGCCGCCCATGTTGGCGCCGGTGATGACCGTGGCGCCCGGCTCCAGCCGGATGGACACCGGCACAAACCGCCGCCCCTGCTCGGCCAGCAGGTCGCACAGCTCCGGGTTCACCATGTCCTCCAGCTCCAGCTCCCGCTCCGTCAGCTCCGGACGCACGCCGCCGTACCGCACGGCGAACAGCGCCTTCTGGATGATGAAATCCAGCCGTCCCGCCGTGTCCGCACCCGCCAGCAGGTCGTCCACCATGGGAGCCAGCGCCGCGCCCATGGCTCTGCGGACGTGCATCTCCTCCGACTCCTCCTCGGCGCACAGCCGCGTGCGCTTGAGCCGCAGCTCGTCCTTTTCCGCGTCCGTCTGGGCGTGGAACAGGCACTCCTCCACGTCCTTCTTGGCGCGGCGTACCTCCTTGAGCTTGGCGGTGGCGCTGTCGGGGATGTAGAAACCGCGGCTGCCGGTGCCGTCCGGGTCGAGGATGGCCAGCGCGGCCTTCACGTCGTGGAACGCCATGCCCTTGAAATGCGTTACCTCATTGATCTGGGCAAACAGCGGGCGGATGCCCTCCAGCCGCTGCAGGTAGCCCTTGATCTCAAACAGCTCCACATGGTCGGGCGTCTCCCCGTCCGCGCAGCGGCGCAGGGAGTTGCGGATGTCCTTCATCTGGCACAGGCCGGTCATCAGCTTGTTGTACACGTCCTTCAGCTCTCCGGCGGCGTTGGCCGCCTGCTCCACGTTGTACAGCTCCTCCTCCAGCGCCGCCCGCTCCTCCGGGGCGTAGAACCGCAGGCGGCGGATGCGCTCCTGTCCGAAGGGAGAGCAGCCGTGCAGCGTTTCCAGCGCGTATTGCAGGCCGATCTTCTCCCGCTCCTCAAACTTGATCGAGATCATGCCAGTTCCTCCTTCACATTGATGACCGGTACGTCCACCGCTTCTCTCATGCGGTACAGAAATTCGTCTTTGTCGAACTTCCAGCCGTAGGCGGACACCGGGTTCACGGTGACGCACAGCGTCCGCGCCGCGTCCTCCGTCTCCAGCGCCACCTCGCGCACCGCCAGCTTATCCAGCGTGTCGGCGCTGAGCAGCACCTTGCTGGGATCCTTCACCACCAGTCGGCACCGGCGCAGCACGCCGCTGCGCAGCAGCGGCACCACCATGGTATCCGTCAGCGCACCGGTCACCAGCGCCGCGCCGTGCTCTCTAATGCATGCCTCCAGTCCGTCGGTGCACTCCGGCGGCAGCGTCTCGGCCTTGGGCAGGTTCATCAGCCGGTAGATATGCACCGTGTCCGCGATGACCTTCTCCATGCTGGCGTTGTAGCTGGCGCCGGTACAGAGGATCACGCCGTCAGCCACTGCCCGCGCGCCCAGACTCTTGCGCCCCAGCGCGCCGTCGATGACGGACTTCTCCGCACCCAGCGCGAAAAAGCTCTCCGACACCGACCGCAGCTGTGTGGTGATGGACGGCCCCGCCAGCTGCACATATCCGGCGCTGCGGGCGCGGAGGATCACCACCTCGCCCAGCGGCGTGGGGATGCCGGTGGTCATGAGGATCTCCTTGGTCACGTCGCCCAGCCGCAGCATGTCCTTGGCGGTGGCGATCAGGGTCCCCTCCCGGACGAAAATGCCCGGCTTCTCCGTACCGGTGACCACATCGGTGGACTCGCCGTCCCGCCCGATGGAGGTCAGCCCCAGCGTTCCCCGCAGATGGCCGCCGGTCAGCAGCCAGTTGAGCATGGTGGTCTTGCCCGAGCCCGAAGGCCCCAGCACCGCCACGAACTCGTTGTCGCGGAAGGCCACCGACACATGATCGAGCGCGGTTTGCGTGAAGTCCGCGGTGGTGTAGGACTTGCACACGTTTATCAGTTGCAGCATGCAGCCGCCTTTCGAATTTGAAGACAATCGCTATGATTATCCCCCTGCCGCGCGCCCCATCCGCCCCGTTTCCGCGAAATGCGTGGAATCCGTTACCTTGGGCCCGCAATGCAGGCGCGCTGCCCGGCAAAAACCGCAACGGCGACCGACGCCGAAAGCGGAAGTTCTTCGCCATTGCCCGCAAAGCCGGACAGAAGCGGGGGCAACCGAAAAAACAACTGCAACGAAAGCAGCCTGCAACGAACGGCCAACGCCGTTGCAAGCTGCTAGGAAAAAGCGAGCCGCATACCCGTTAGCCAATAGCGGCATCTGCCGCTTGAGCGATGTCAACCATGCAAGCCTGGGCCTGCGACCTTTCGGCATCGCTGGAAAGAACCACCATCACGTAGGGGTTCGGGGCAAGCGCGATACCCCCATCGTTGAACACGCCGTCCAGCGTGCCCGTCTTGTGAGCGAAAACGCTGCCCACCGGCAGCCCTTCGAGCAGCCCAGCGTCATCGTGCTGACCTTTCATCAAGTCAAGGGCGAACTCGCTCATGTCCGAGCTCACCAACTTTCCCTGGTAAATCAGTTGCAGCATGCGCGCAACATCATTCGCCGACGTGTAGTTCTCATCACCCGCAGCAAAATCCATCATGCGACGGTTGAGCACGGTCTGCGTGAGGCCGATTTCGCTCGCATACTCGTTCACGGCCGGCATGCCGACCGCATCGATAATCAGATTAGTGGCAATATTGTCGCTATCTTGAATCATGTAAGCGGCAAGCTGGCGATACGTATACGACTCGCCAGCGCCCGATGCTTGGATGACGCCTGTACCTCCGACTATGTCCGACGGGCTCACGGTTACCGTGCCGTCAAGCGACAGCACCCCGGATTGAGCCTGATCGAGCAAAGTCCCCAATATCGCCAGCTTGATGATGCTGGCGGAAACGAAGGGCTTGTCACCGTTCACGTCAACCGACCACGATCCATCAGCCGATGCGCATGTAACGGCATAGGCCCCCGAATGAGCCTCTACAGCCTGCTCCAGCGCATCCTGCAAGCCCTCCGGCGCGGAAGCAGGCACCGGAGCTTCGCTGCCCCGAGCATCATCAACGCAGTCGACAAGCGCCTCGACATCGGTAGTGCCAGTTGCCTCCCCTTGTTTCTCCTGGCCGGAAGCGCACCCGGCAAGCAAGCACAACGCGATCAGCGCCGCCATTGCCGCCGCCCAGGCGCCTGCCGCCCGCACTGGCGCGCCCATCACAAGCAGAACCCGAACACGACGCCCTCCGCGGTGGAGGCATAGCCGCCGTTATCTACCTCCGGGCCCATATCCCCGAACGACGTTGCGACGTTGGGAGCCGAAGAGCGCATCCACCAAACGCCGGGATTGCTCGATCCGGCAACGCTGCGGTCAAGCGAGGCATGACCCTGCTCGCCGGCAACGCCCTGCTGCTTGAACCAAGCGTATTGCGACCCCTCCTTATTATCCACCGTGTCGATATAGCTTTGATTCGACCTGGCGTTCCACGCAATGGGACCAAGGCATTCCACCCAGGAGAACAGCCATACGCTGTCCTGCGTCTCGGTAACGCTTGCAGGCGAAGTGGTCTTACCGACATTATTCGACAGCTTGCTCACCGCCATCACGCCTNNTTGAGCATGGTGGTCTTGCCCGCGTTCTTGCACATGCCCACGATGGACATGGTCTTTGTCTCGTTGAGCCGGCGTATCAGCTCCTCGTGCATGGAATACACGCCCTTTCTTCTTGGACAACACCGCGCCTCACCAGTCCGCAAGATCTGCTCACAGATCGCTCCTGTTCCGCTATGCGGTATTGCCCTTATTCAGTCAGTTTTTAAGTATAGCATACCGAATCGGAAAAAGGAACCCCCTCTTGCTTTTTGTTCACTTTTCCCCTTGCCTTTTCCCGGCACTATGGTATACTGATGGGCGGATTTTACGGAAAGAAGGGCATTTCTGTGGAAAAGCTGTCCCGCAACGATCATATTGATCTGTACCGCCACCTGGCCTTTTCCGCCGTGGGCGGCTTCTTCGGCTGCCACGCTGTTCTGGTACACGGCGGCATCATGGGCAACGCCCAGACGGTGAACCTGCTGGAGCTGCTGCTGGATGCCCTGCGGGGTGACGCATACGCCACGGCGCTGCATCTGGGCGCGCTGGCGCTGTACGTCTTGGGCACCATGCTGACGGTGCTGCTGCCCCACTGGTGGGGCTGGGACATGCACCGGGTGTCGCCCCTTGTTACGGCGGCCGCCGCAGTGACGGTGGCGTTCCTGCCGGAGACGCTGAACCCGGTGGTGGCGCTCTATCCCGTGTTCTTCGCCATGAGCATCCAGTGGAGCAGCTTTGCCGGCGCGCGGGGCTTCTACAGCTCCACCATCTTCTCCACCAACAACACGAAGCAGACCTCGCTGGCGCTGGCCAACTACCTGTGCGACGGAGACAAAGCCCATCTGCGGAAGCTGTGGTTCTACTTCTTCACGCTGCTATCCTTCCACACGGGCGCGGCGGCGGCATACTTCGCCGTGAAGTGGTGGTATATCCGGGGTGCGCTGGCGGTACTGCCCTTCATCGCGTGGGCGTATTTCCTGGCGGTGTGCGAGCGGCGGCATGAGGCGCTGGCAGACGAGCCGGAGACGATCCCCGACAACACCGCCCAGCCCACCAGCAACGCATAACGACGCAAACACGGCTCCCGGCCAAAGGCCGGGAGCCGTGTTTTATGTACTCATTTCCCGCTCAGCTCCACCGCGTGGCGGACAAAGCTCATGGGCGGCACAGGACGGGGCAGCTGCATGGTGAACACCATCTGGGGCGTTTTCGGCTCCGTCAGCTCTCCGCCCTCGCTGTCGTGCATCACCGGAACGGTGACGGTAAAGGGCTTGGTGTCCGGCCCCACGATCTCCACCGTGTCGCCGGCGGCGAACTTGTTCCGCAGACTCAGGGTGGCAAGGCCGTCTGCGTCGCAGTCTGTGACCACAGCGCAGATCTGCCAGTCCCGGAGGTACCGGGCGCTCTCGTAATACTGCCCCGGCTGGCCGTAGAAAAAGCCGGTGGCATAGTGCCGGTGGCTGATGTGCTCCACCTCGTCCCGCCACACCGGATCAAGGGGCTGTCCGGCAGCTGCGGCATCCAGACAGTGCCGGTACGCGCCGGTGACGATGGCGGCGTAATAGGCGGATTTGGCGCGGCCCTCGATCTTCAGACAGTCCACACCGGCGGCCATAAGGTCGTCCAGGTGGTCGATCATGCACATGTCCCGGGAGTTCATGATGTAGGTGCCCTTCTCGTCCTCGAACACCGGGAAGTATTCGCCGGGGCGCTTCTCCTCCATCAGCGCATACTGATAGCGGCAGGGCTGGGCGCACTCGCCCCGGTTGGAGTCCCGCCCGGTCATGTAGTTGGACAGCAGACAGCGTCCGGAGTAGCTGACGCACATGGCGCCGTGGCAGAATGCCTCCAGCTCCAGCTGCGGCGATACGCGGGCGCGGATGGCGGCGATCTCCTCCAGACTCAGCTCCCGCGCCAGCACCACGCGGGTGGCGCCCAAGTCGTACCATGCCTGGGCGCAGATGTGGTTGGCCACGGACTGCTGGGTGCTGATGTGCCGCTGGCAGTGGGGCGCATATTTCCCCGCCAGCGTGAACGCGCCCAGATCCGCCAGGATCAGCGCGTCCACACCCGCCGCATCCAGCTTTTCCAGATGGGCGGGCAGCGCCTCCGCCTCGTTCCAGCGGGGCATGGTGTTGACGGTGGCGTGTACCTTCACGCCGTGGTCGTGGGCGAACCGCACCGCCTTCGGCAGCGCCTCATCGTCAAAATTTCCGGCGAAGGAGCGCATGCCGAAGGACGTACCGGCCAGATACACCGCGTCTGCGCCGTACAGCACGGCCATCTGCAGCTTTTCCCAGTCCCCGGCCGGGGACAGCAATTCAGGCTTCTTTCCCATGGCGTCAGGAGTAGATGGGCTGGTATTCATCGCTGTTGATAAACTTCAGGTGGTCGTTGTAGTCGGTGAAGAAATGGCTCTTGCCGTCCGTGCCCAGCGCGAAGAAGTAGTAATCGGTGTCCGCCGGATAGATGGCGGCCTGGATCGCGCTGAGGCCGGGGTTGCAGATGGGTCCCGGCGTCAGACCGGGATTGATATAGGTGTTGTATGGGCTGTCGATCTCCGTGTCGAAGGTCTTCACGCCGTCGTGCTTCATGATATAGTTGATGGTGGAGCACAGCTGCAGAGCGCGTCCGCCCTTGTTGCTGTCCGGGTTCTCCAGACGGTTGTGGATAACGGAGCTGATGTTCTTGCGCTCCGTATCGTCGCCGATGGACTCCTTCTCGATCAGGGACGCCATGGTGACGATCTCCTGCAGGGTGTAGGGTGATGCCTTGATGTCCGCCAGCATCTGCTGGCTGATGGAGTTCTTGAAGTACACCAGCATGGTCTCCACAGCGTAGACGGCGGAGCGGTTCTTGTCGAACTCATAGGTACTGGGGAACAGGAAGCCCTCCATGCGGTCGATGGTGCCGATCTTGTCGTCGTCCAGGAAGTCGTAGTCCTCATAGGCGAAGTTGGCGCAGGCGTCCTCCAGATCCTCCTTGGTGGCCACGCCATTTTCCGCCAGCAGATCGATGATCTCCCGGACGGTGTAGCCCTCCGGGATGGTGACCTTCACCAGTCCCTGTGCCGCCTTGGCGTCGGCCTCCCAGTCGTGCATGTTGGTGATCAGGGCGCGGAAGTCCATGTCGCTGTTCAGCTTGTAGGTGCCCGGCTCCACATAGCGGTCGTAGTGCAGGAACGTGCCGGCGATGTTGAACACCAGACGGGAGTTCACCAGTCCGGCGTCGTGGAGCTTCTTGGCCACGTCGCCCCGGCTATCGCCCTCCTCCACGGTGATCTCCACCTCCACCGGCGCCTTGTTCAGGGAACAGACGTCGTTCACCAGCAGCCAGCCGATGCCCGCCAGCAGGCAGGACACCAGCAGCACACAGGCGAAATAGGCGATGGTGCGGTTGCGCTTGGCCTGACGGCGGCGATTGCCGCCGCCGCTGCTGCGGCGGTGCTGCTCGGAGGCCGCCTGACGGCGCACCTCCTCGGCGTCCCATTTCGCCGTGGCGTATTCGTTTCGTTCGTCTCGGTTTGCCATAGATATGCTCCTTTCAGCGCGTCAGCCGATGAGGTCGGCCACGCGTTCCATGACTTCGTTGTGTATATCGTCGATCAGACGGGGCGCGCCCTCCCGGGCGCAGTCGATGCGTGTCCAGCCGCAGCGCTCCACCACATAGGCGGCGTTTTCGCGGCAGCGGCGCAGGTAGTCCTCGTCCCTCTCATGGATATCGGCGGTGGTATGGGTGGCGGCCTCCCGCAGGCGCATCATCTGCTCCGTGGCCTCGGTGGGCATGTCCAGATACAGCACGCGGGTAGGCTCCGGCAGCCCCAGCAGGTCGTACTCAAAGTGGAACAGCCAGTCCAGAAACGCGTCCCGCTGCTCAGGCGGCAGCTTGCCGGTCTGGTGGACGGCGTTGCTGGTGGTGTAGCGGTCGGCGATCAGCAGGCCGCCCTGCTCGTAATACGCGCCCCAGTCCTGCTTGTAGGAGGCGTAGCGATCCACGGAGTAGAACACCGACGCGGCGTAGGCGTTGACATCGCCGGGCTTGTCGCCGAAGGCGCCGCCCAGATACAGGCGGATCAGCGCCGAGGATTCCTCCTTGTAGCGAGGGAATTCCAGCTTGCGAAAGGAAATACCGCGGCGCGTCAGCTCGTCGCACAGCAGGCGGGACTGGGTGGCCTTACCGGAGCCGTCCGTCCCCTCGAACACGATAAGTTTTCCCTTCATACCGTAGCCTCCCGCGGGCACACTGCCCCATGATGACGTACATTGTACCATAGTTTTCCCCGCTTGTCCATATTGCAAACCAAAGACCTCCTTGTCATTCCGAGTCTGTAGGGGGTGATGCCCACATCGCCCCCTACCAAATCACAAGGAGTGCGTGCCGAACAGGACGTCGCGGACGCCGTCCCCTACGGAATGGCGAAGGGCGGACAGAGTCGTCCGCCCCTACGAAACACCTCTTACCGCAGCCAATCCGGTTTTGCGCGGCCATGCGCGCCGGACACCAGCCCCATGGCCGCAAACAGCATCACCAGCGACGAGCCGCCGTAGCTGATAAACGGCAGGGTCAGGCCGATGACCGGCATGACGAACAGGCACATGCCCACGTTGACGATCACCTGGAAGATGATCATTCCGGCCACGCCGATGCACACATAGCTCTCCAGCTGCGTCTTGGCGTGCCGCGCCACATAGACGCACCGCAGGACGATGGCCGTCAGCAGCGCCAGCGTCAGCAGGCAGCCCACCAGACCCAGCTCCTCCCCGATGACGGAGAAGATGAAGTCCGTGTGGCGGTGGGGCAGGCTGGACGCCGTCTCGCTCTGGGTCTGCACGCCCTTGAACAGACCCTGTCCGAAGATCTTGCCGCCGCCCAGCGTCAGCAGGCTGCGGGTCTGCTGCCAGCCGGTGTCCAACGGGTCATAGCTGTGGTCGAACAGGACGATGAACCGCTTTTTCATGTAGGAATCCAGCAGGTTCAGATCCCACATGGCGTAGAACAGCAGCGCCGCCGCACCGCCGCCGATCAGGAACCAGCGCAGCGCCACGCCCGCCACAAAGCACATGCAGGCAAAGATGAACAGGAACACCAGCGCGCTGCCCATGTCGCCGGAGATTTTGTAGTACAGCACGAAGATCACGCCGAAGTGTACCGCCAGCATCGCCACAGAGGTCACGGATTTCAGATTGCGGTTCTCTTTCAGCCACGCCAGCTGCTTGGCCAGCACCAGAATGAAGGTGATCTTCACGATCTCCGCCGGCTGCACCTTCACCGGAAGGAAGGGAAAATCCAGCCACGCGCGGTTGCCCGTGCCGCCGTCGATGCCCAGCGGCGTGGCCAGCAGCAGGATGAAGCCGATGCCCACCAGGAATATCCACTTCCAGTATTTCACCAGCTCGCCCACGTCGATCTGCGACACCAGCAGATACAGCAGCACGCCAATGACCAGCGCCGCCGCCTGCACCAGCACAAGGCGGTTGGTGTGCATATACCGGGTGGCGCTGGACACCATCAGCACGCCGAACAGCGATGCGCCGCCGCACAGCGCCAGCAGCAGCAGATCGGCCTGCCGCAGCACATCGTTGAACAGCTCCCGTATACGGCGCAGCATGGCGGCACCTCCCTCTCAGCAAAATTTCTCATTCAGATGTAAGTTTACCACAAGATGCTTTCCGTGTAAACCGACAAATGGCAATATCCTCCGCCGGCGTATATGAATATTTATGCATTTTGCCCGTTGACAAATTCACTCCCTGTGCTATAATGCAAAGCAAGCTGAATATGGTAATGCTTCCCTTGGCACCGGCTGAGGGGTCGAAGGCATCCATGACCGAATCGTAGGTATTCCGGCGTTTGTCGGATAAGATTTGGTCGTGGAGGCCTTTACTTTTTTACAAGAAAAGGAGAAAACGCTATGTACATCAAGCCCTTTGCTGTGGAAGAATGGATGAATGAATATGAAGTGGGCGCACGCTTCAATATTGCGGAGACCTGCGTGGACTCCGTGTCGCTGGACGAGCTGTTCGCCCTGGCGGGCGCGGACAAGGCGCAGTTCCTGACGGACTTCTGCGCCAAGCGGCTGACCTATGGCGACATTGTGGGCAGCGACGCCCTGCGCGGCGGCATCTGCAAGCTGTACAAGACCGTGCAGCCCCGGCAGGTGGTGCCCACCCACGGCGCGGCGGGCGCCAACCACCATGTGTTCTGCTCCCTGATCGCCGCAGGCGACCGGGTGGTCAGCATCATGCCCACCTACCAGCAGCTGTACTCCATCCCGGAGGCCATCGGCGCGGACGTGGCCATCATGCGCCTGAAGCAGGAGAACGACTATCTGCCCGATCTGGAGGAGCTGCGCGCGCTGGTGACGCCGGAGACGAAGATGATCTGCATCAACAACCCCAACAACCCCACCGGCGCGCTGATGAGCGAGGCGCAATTGCAGCAGATCGTGGAGATCGCCCGCAGCGCGGGCGCCTATATCCTCTGCGACGAGGTGTATCGCCACCTGACCCAGACCGACGAGTGGTGCCCCTCCATCGCCGACCTGTACGAGAAGGGCATCTCCGTCAGCAGCATGTCCAAGGTGTTCTCGCTGGCGGGGCTGCGGATGGGCTGGATCGCCACCCGGGACGAGGCTGCGCTGAAGGCGTTCCTGTCCCACCGGGATTATAACCTCATCAGCTGCGGCATGTTCGATGACGCGGTGGCGTCCATCGCGCTGGCGCACAGCGATGTGATGCTGAAGCGGAACCAGACCATCGTCCGGGAGAATCTGGCGATACTGGACGACTGGGTGGCCTCCCACCCGCATTTCTATTACACCAAGCCCAAGGCGGGCACTACGGCGTTGGTCTACTACGACTTCGACGTGCCGTCCTACGACTTCTGCAAGCAGATGTACCACCAGACCGGCGCGTTCGTCACGCCCGGTGACTGCTTCCAGCAGCCCCACAGCATGCGCATCGGCTACGCCTGCGACAAGCAGACGCTCAAGGACGGTCTGGCGGCTCTGGCCGCCTTTGCGGACACATTATAATAACAGGAGGAACGCATCATGACAGAGATGACGGTATTGAACGGCGTGGCTATCGAGGAGCTGCTGACCATCCCCATGGCGGTGGAGGCCGTGGAGCAGGCATATCTGGAAAAGAGCAAGGGCGACGCGGCGCTGTGGCCCATGGTGTTCCACGAATTCGACCCCGGCCACGCCGATCTGGACATAAAGTCCGGCGATCTGGGCGGACTGGGCTTCTACGGGCTGAAGGTGGTGTCGTGGTTCGGCGCCAATCCCGGCAAGGGGCTGCCCGCCCTGTACGGCACGTCCCTGCTGTTCGATCTGGCCACCGGCGCGCCCAGGGCGCTGCTGAACGCCGGCTCCATCACCGACTTCCGCACCGGCGCGGCGGGGGCGATCGGCGCAAAATATCTGGCGCGGCCTGACGCCGAGACGCTGCTGATGGCCGGTACCGGCGCGCTGGCGCCCTATCTCATTGCCGCCACATTGTACCTGCTGCCGCAGATCAAGACGGTCTATGTGACCAACCCCCACCATCCGGAGTGCTCGGCGGCCGCCTGCGAAGCCATCACACCGCAGGTGGAGAAGCTGCTGTCCGGCTGCGGCGGCTGCCATGCCGCTATCGCCGCCGCACCCGATCTGGAGAAGGCCGTCCGGCACAGCGACGTGATCCTCACCGCCACCCCTGCCCGCGAGCCGTTTATCAAGGCGGAATGGGTGCAGCCGGGCACCCACATCAGCTGCGTGGGCGCCGATATGTCCGGCAAGCAGGAGGTGGACAGCGCCCTGTTTGCCTCTGCCAAGGTATTCGGCGATGATACGGCGCAGTGCCTGTCGGTGGGTGAATGCGAGGTGCCCTACAAGGCAGGGGTGTTCTCCGGACATATCTGCGAGATCGGCGGCGTCATCTCCGGCGCGGAGGCCGGGCGCACCGATGCTTCCGATATCACCATCTTCGACTCCACCGGCATCGCTTTGCAGGACATCGCCACCGCCGCCGCGCTGCTGCAAGCGGCGCAGGAGACCGGCAAGGGGCAGACGGTCACACTGTAAGAAAAAAACACCGGCTCCGCATCCGAAACGGATGCGGAGCCGGTGTTTTAATCGAGCAGGTTTTCACATATTCTTCCGTATGCTGCCCAGCGCTGTCTTTTCCAGCCGGGACACCTGCGCCTGGGAAATGCCGATCTCCGACGACACCTCCATCTGCGTCTTGCCCTGGCAGAACCGCAGCGCCAGTATGCTCTGCTGCCGGGGATCCAGCCGGGCGATGGCGTCCTTCAGGGCGATGCGATCCAGCCAGCTGTCGTCAGTGCCCTTCTCGTCCTTCACCTGATCCATAACGCACACCGGGTCGCCGCTGTCGGCGTACAGCGGCTCGTACAGGCTCACCGGGTCGCTGATGGCATCCATGGCGAACACCACCTCTTCCCGCGGGATGCCCAGATACTGCGCCAGCTGCTCCACCGTCGGCTCCCGCTGGTTTTCCGCCATCAGTGCCTCCCGCGCCCGCAGCACCTTGTAGGCCGTGTCCCGCATGCTGCGGCTGACACGCAGGGCGCTGTTGTCCCGCAGATAGCGCCGGATCTCCCCCACGATCATGGGCACGCCGTAGGTGGAAAAACGCACCGGCTGGTTCACGTCAAAGTTGTCGATGGCCTTCATCAGCCCGATGCAGCCCACCTGAAACAGATCGTCCGCGCTCTCGCCACGCCCGGCGAACCGCTGCAGGACCGACAGCACCAACCGCAGATTGCCGCAGATCAGCTGTTCTCTGGCTACACTGTCCCCTGCATGGGCGCGGCGCAGCAGCGCCGTCATCTCGTCATGTTTCAGCACAGGCAGCTTCGCCGTGTTGATGCCGCATATCTCCACCCTGCTCCGCATAACGCCACCTGCCTTCTTCTTGATAGAGGCAGTATTTCCCGGCGTAGCGGCGGTTATTCCCTGCGGCGGAAAGCCCTGGTTTTCGCCAGAATGGGACATGCGCCGCCTCGCATAGGATAGCGGCAGGAGGTGATGGCGATGCTGTGCAGATTCACCGCGCTGCGGCGTAAGGAGGTCATCAATCTGTGCGACGGCTGCCGGTTGGGGTATGTGGGTGATGTAGAGGTGACGGTGCCGGAGGGAGCGGTAAAGGCGATCATCGTGTTCGGCCCCTGCCGCTTCTTCGGTCTGTTCGGGCGGGGCGAGGACTATTATATCCCCTGGGAATGCGTCCAGAAATTCGGAGACGACATCATACTGGTGGATAAGCCCTTCCGCCGTGACCCTCCGCCACCGCCCAAGCGCCGCAAAAAGTCATTCTTTTCATAAGGAGCGGGCGCCGGACGCGCCCTGCGCCACGTCTATACGGATCAGCGCGCGCTTATGCCTCGCTTCAAAATGGCGGTATTCCCGGGAATCTGTTTCGCCGGGATGACTGTTGAGATACGCCTCGGCGTACTCCTTGGCGTGCCGGGCACGGGTGAGGTCGATGTCCTCCGCCCACTCAAAGGTAGTCGGAACAAGGCGCACCTTGCCGTCCGCCACCGCCAGCATGCCGCCGATGCAGGCAGCGGTGCGCACCTTGCCGTCCACAATCAGACGCGCCTGTCCCATGCCCAGCACCGTCACATAGTCGCAGTGTCCCGCCTGCACGCTCATGTCGCCGCCGGCGGCGCGGACGCTGATGCTCTCCGCCTGTCCGTCAAAGACCATGCCGTCCGCGGTGACGATCTGCAAGGGAAAGCTTCTCATTCCTTTGCACCCTCCCCGGCCTTTGCCACCACCTCGTCGATGGTACCGGCATAGAGGAAGGCGGATTCGGGAATGTCGTCATGCTTGCCGTCGATGATCTCGCGGAAGCCGCGGATCGTCTCGGCGATGGGCACATACTTGCCCTGCATTCCCGTGAACTGCTCGGCCACGCTGAAGGGCTGGGACAGGAACCGCTGGATCTTCCGGGCGCGGGAGACAGTCAGCTTGTCCTCCTCGCTCAGCTCGTCCATACCCATGATGGCGATGATGTCCTGCAGATCCTTGTAGCGCTGCAAAATGCGCTGCACATCCCGCGCCACCTCATAGTGCTCCTTGCCCACGATCTCAGGGGCAAGGATGCGGCTGGTAGATTCCAGCGGATCCACGGCAGGATAAATACCCAGAGAGGCAATGCCGCGATCCAGCACGGTGGTGGCATCCAGATGGGCGTAGGTGGTGGCGGGCGCGGGGTCGGTCAGGTCGTCGGCGGGGACATACACCGCCTGTACGGAGGTGATGGAGCCCTGCTTGGTGGAGGTGATACGCTCCTGCAGCGCGCCCATCTCGGTGGCCAGCGTGGGCTGATAGCCCACGGCGGAGGGCATGCGCCCCAGCAGAGCGGACACCTCGCTGCCGGCCTGGGTAAACCGGAAAATGTTGTCAATGAACAGCAGCACGTCCTGGTGCTTCTGGTCGCGGAAGTACTCGGCCATGGTCAGTCCGCTGAGCGCCACGCGCATACGGGCTCCGGGCGGCTCGTTCATCTGGCCATAAACCAGTGCGGTCTTGTTCAGAACGCCGCTTTCGGTCATCTCGTTGTACAGGTCGTTGCCCTCGCGGGTACGCTCGCCCACGCCGGTGAACACGGAGATGCCGCCGTGCTCCTTGGCCACGTTGTTGATCAGCTCCATGATGAGCACGGTCTTGCCCACGCCGGCGCCGCCGAACAGTCCGATCTTGCCGCCCTTGGCATAGGGGCAGATCAGATCCACCACCTTGATGCCGGTTTCAAGGATCTCCGTGGTGCTCTCCTGCTCCTCATAGGAGGGTGCGGGACGGTGGATGGGCCAGCGCTCCTCGGCTTCGGGGGCGGGGCCGTTGTCCACCGGCTCGCCCAGCAGATTGAAAATACGGCCAAGGCATGCCTCGCCCACGGGAACAGTAATGGGGCTACCGGTGTCCGTGGCGGGAATGCCGCGCTGCAGGCCGTCGGTGCTGCTCATGGCGATGCAGCGAACCACATCGTCGCCGATGTGCTGCGCCACCTCCGCCACCAGCTTTTTCCCGTCGTGCTCGATCTCAATGGCGTTGAGCAGCTGCGGCATCGCATCGTTGGGAAAACGGATGTCCAGCACGGGGCCTATCGCCTGCACGATGGTGCCCACGTTTTTTTGTGTCATAGGATAGTCTCCTTTTCTGTCATTCATACTGCGCACCTGCCACGATCTCCGTGATCTCCTGCGTGATCGCGCCCTGACGTGCGCGGTTATAGCGCAGGGTAAGATCATCGATCATGGCGCCCGCGTTCTTGGTCGCCGAGTCCATGGCCATGCGCCGGGCACCCTGCTCGGAGGCAAAGGACTCGCACAGCGCGCCATAGATCAGGCCGCCCAGATATTCCGGAACGATCATGTCATACACCGTTTCGCTGTCCGGCTCATAGGTAATGCGCGTGCCGGAGCGTCCGCCGCCATGTCCGCTGTGATCCACCACGATCGGCAGCAGTCCCATGGTGGTGGGCGTCTGCGACAGGGCGGAGACAAACGTGGTAAAGGCGATGCGGATCTCGTCAAACTCGCCCCGGCGGAAGTCGCGGCAGAGCATGTTGGCCATGGTGAAGCAGTCGCCCACGGTGACGGCGCCGGCCTCCTGATAGGCGCCCGACCACACGGGAATATTCTTGTGCCGGTAATATTCCAGCGCTTTCTTGCCCACGGGCACCACGATCGTCTCCCTGCCTGCGGCTTCAGCGTGTACAAGCTTAAAGATGTTGTTGTTATAGCCGCCGGCCAGACCGCGGTCGCCCGCGATCACGATCCAGCAGGTGCGCTTGACCTCCCGCTGCATCACGTAGGGCGAGAGAATGGTGTCATCCAGCCCGGCTATATCGTGGATCGTCTCGTGGAGTATCTCGAAATACGGACGGCTTCGTTCCATCCGCTCCTGCGCACGGCGCAGCTTGGAGGCCGCCACCAGCTCCATGGCGCGGGTGATCTGCATGGTGCTCTCCACGCTGTGGATGCGCAGCTTTATGTCTTTCATGGAAGAGGCCATTTGTTCCCCTCCCGGTCAGTGTCTGTCCAGATAGGACGCCACCGCGTCCGTCAGGAAGTCCTTGAGCTGGGCTTCCGTGGACTCGTCCAGCTTCTTTGTGCTGCGGATGGCGTCAAGAATGCCGGCGCCCTCGTTGGCCAGCGCCTTGTGCAGCCCGTCCTCAAAATCGCGGATCTGCTCCACGGGGATCTGGGACAGGAAGCCGTTGACCACGGCATAGAGGATGCAGACCTGCTGCGCCACCTCCAGCGGTGTGTTGCGGTTCTGCTTGAGAACCTCCACGATGCGCTCGCCCTGGGCAAGGCGCTCCTTGGTGTCCTTGTCCAGATCGCCGCCGAACTGGGCGAAGCCCTTCAGCTCGCGGTACTGGCTGTACAGGAGCTTCAGCGTGCCGGACACCTGCTTCATGGCCTTGATCTGGGCGTTGCCGCCCACGCGGGACACGGAGATACCGGGGTTCACGGCGGGCATGACGCCGGCATGGAACAACTCCGTCTCCAGATAGATCTGGCCGTCTGTGATAGAGATAACGTTGGTGGGGATATAGGCGGCCACATCGCCGGCCTGCGTTTCGATGATGGGCAGAGCCGTCAGGGAGCCGCCGCCCAGCGAGTCGCTCAGGCGGGCGGCACGCTCCAGAAGGCGGCTGTGGAGATAGAACACATCGCCGGGATACGCCTCGCGTCCGGGAGGACGGCGGATCAGCAGGGAGATGGCGCGGTAGGCCACGGCGTGCTTGCTCAGATCGTCATAGACCACCAGAACATGCTTGCCCTGATGCATGAAGTATTCGCCTATGGTGCAGCCGGTATAGGGCGCAATGTACTGCAGGGGCGCCTGCTCGGAGGCGGTGGCGCTGACAACGATGGTGTAGTCCATGGCGCCGGCGCTCTCCAGTGTGTTTACCAGCTGCGCCACGGTAGAGCGCTTCTGACCGATGGCCACATAGATGCAGATGACATCCTGTCCCTTCTGGTTGATGATGGTATCGGCGGCCAGAACGGTCTTGCCGGTCTGCCGGTCGCCGATGATCAGCTCACGCTGGCCGCGTCCGATGGGGATCATGCTGTCAATGGCCTTGATGCCGGTCTGCAGGGGCTCCTTCACCGGCTGGCGCTGGATAATGCCGGGAGCAGGA
Organism: Oscillibacter sp.; assembly: GCA_003487665.1. Taxonomy (GTDB): domain Bacteria; phylum Bacillota; class Clostridia; order Oscillospirales; family Oscillospiraceae; genus Vescimonas. The sequence goes on along the minus strand of DNFA01000038.1, from coordinate 3,329 downwards.
CTTTCAATGGGCGCGTAGCGCTCCGACACGATATCGCCCTTGCCGTCGATGGGACGACCCATCGCGTCCACCACACGGCCGATCATGGCCTCGCCCACGGGCACAGAGACAACGCGTCCCGTGCGGCGCACGGTGTCGCCCTCGCGGATGCCCACGTCGCTGCCCAGCAGAACGACGGCCACGGTGTCCTCCTCCAGATTCAGCGCCATGCCGTATTCGCCGTTGGGGAATTCCACCAGCTCGTTGACCTCACACTTGTCAAGGCCGGACACACGGGCGATACCGTCGCCCACCAGAACGACGCTGCCTGTCTCATCGTGCTCAACGGTGCTTTCATAGTGCTTGATCTGGGAGCGGATGATCTTGGATATTTCTTCTAACCTTAATTCCATAGTTTACATACTCTCTTCCTTGAGATCAAAATACTGCTTTCGACAGCAGATCATTCATATCCTCCAGATGTCTGCGGACGGTGCCGTCCAGCCGCTGGCCGTCCATTTCCACACGGACGCCGCCCAGGCAATCCGGGTCTGTCCGGCAGGTCAGCCGGATGGTCTTTCCGGTGACGGCGGAGAGCTTCTGCCGCAGCGCCTCCTGCTGCTCCTGCGTCATTTCCACAGCTGTCACGGCGCGCGCCTTCAGGATATTGTGATCCTGATCGTACCGCCTTTCATAGCTGCGCAGGCAGCCCGGCAGAAGCCGGATGGCTCCGGCCTCGCAGAGGATCTTCATAAAATTCAGCACATAGGGGTGTACCTGCCCGGAAAAGGCCTGATCCAGCAATCCTGTGCGCTCGGCCTTGGATATGGCCGGGCTGCTGAGAATATACTGATACTCCGGTGCGCCTGTCAGCAGCTCTGCGGCTCCGCGAAGCTGGGGCAGCAGCTGGCCGTCCAGTTCCTCGCTGCGCGCCAGCTCATAGAGCGCTTCGCCGTATATCTTTGCCGCGTCCTTCATGAGGCTTCTCCGATCTGGTCGATAAACGAATCGATCAGCTCACGATGCTTATCCGAGTCGATCTCCTTCTCCGTCACCTTTTCGGCGATCTCGATGGCGATATCGGAGATCTCCGTTTTCATCTCATTGAATACCTTCCTGCGCTCCTGGCGGATGTCGGAGTGCGCCTTGGCGGTGATGGCCTTGGCCTCCTCCCGCGCGGCATTGAGAATGTCGCGCTCCTGGCGGTGGGCAAGCTCGGCCGCCTCGCGGACGATCTCGTCGCGCTTCTGCTTCGCCTGCGCGATCTCCTGGTCGTAGGCGAGCTTGGCCTGCTCCGCCTCCTGCCGGCGGCGCTCCGCCTCGGCGTACTGGTCGGCGATCTCCTTCTGGCGGTCGTCGATCATTTTTTTCACAGGCTTGAACAGGAGCTTTTTAAGGATCAGGAATGTGATAAGCATATTGCACAGCGTAAACAGAGCCGTCCAGAAATTTACGCCCACAATGCTTTCAAAATTCTGCAACTTTTCGTTCTCCTTTGCTCGGTATAGTCGGTTATGTTAAAACTTGACGAACAGAAGCAGCAGTGCCACGACCAGCGAGTAGATACCGGTGGACTCGGTGATGGCGCAGCCGAGGATCATGTTGGTACGGAGCGTACCGGTAGCCTCCGGCTGACGGGCCATGCCCTCCAGCGCCTTGCCGACGGCGTTTCCTTCACCGATGGCCGGGCCGATAGCGCCGATGCCCATGCAAAGACCGGCGCCCAGGGCGCATGCTGCGGAAATAATAGACTGTTCCATTTTTGTTCTCCTTTTTCTTTATTCGTTGTGAGTAGGTTGCTATATTCTACACCGTCCCGGGGGACAGCATACGAATCTATTCGATCTCCGGCGGCGGGCAGGCATTGCCCACATACACCATGGTCAGCAGGCTGAATACCAGCGCCTGCACAAAGCCGGAAAAGATGTCGAAGTACAGAGAGAGCACCGCGGGGATGCCCACCTGCAGGAAGGGTATCTCTCCCAGAAGGCCGGGCAGCCACCCGAAGATCAGGGACGAGGCTGCGGCCAGCGCAGAGTATAAAAGGCTTGTCAGCACGCCGCCGCCCATGATATTGCCGAAATGACGGAATGCCATGGAGATGGGCTGCGCGATCTCGCTGACGATATTCATGGGCAGCATGACCGCCACAGGCTCGGCATAGCCCTTGAGCCAGCCCCACACGCCGTTGGCGCGGATGGAGCAGACCCACACCAGAACGCTGGTCATCAGCGCCCAGGTCAGCGTTGTGGACAGGTCAGACGTGGCCGAGCGCAGAAAACCGGTCATACCGATCAGGCTGCCCAACGCAGAGCTGAGAAACAGCGTGCCGATATAGGGCGCCCAGTACAGATTGTGCCGCCCCATGGTATCGCCTACCATGTCGTACAGCGTGGTAATAAGTTTTTCCGTCAGCACCTGCCGGCCGCTGGGTCTTTTTTGCAGATGCCGTCCCAGGATCCCGCCGGTCACACACAGTATGACCATCACGAGAAAGGACGAGACGGTGGTCTGCGTGATGGGAATACCACCCAGGATCGGGATGGTAAAATAGATCATAGGTCCGTTCATTGTTTACTCTCCTTCGTTTTCGTTGCCCTGCTGAGCGCCATTGTTCCGACACGCGTAAACAGCAGCGGCAGGATCATGGACACCGGCTCGCCAACGCCTGCCTTCAGCAGTACAAATACGACGGCGGCAATGACCAGAAGCCGGACGGAGGAGGACAACTGCACGGCCAGCTTTGCGCCCGCAGGATTGCCCTCCCGGTCAAAAGCCTCGACGCTTTTCTCCACGCCGATGCTCAATACCGCAAAATTGGCCACGGCGAGCACGCTGCCGACAATGGCGCCCACAGCCACCTGCGGCGTATATTTTCCCAGCAGCGCAAAAACGCCCACCATCAGGCCGGAGCACACCAGCTCCGTGGCCGCAAATGTCAGAAGCATGCGGCGCACGCCGCCGTCGTTCCACAGTTTTTTTATCATATTCATCGCTTTATTCATGTCCGTTGTAGCCTCTGGGCGGTTTTTTTCCGTCGTCCTCCGCGCCGATGCGCCGCAGGCTGCGCAGCGATTGCCGCAAGCCCGCCACGCCGCTGAGTATGCCGACAAGGATCAGCACCCACAGCACCCAGCTCCCCAGCGCGTACCGCCGTTGCAGGTAGTCGCCCAGCAGGGCGCAGAGCACCGGCGGCGCTGCGACAGATATCCCGAATTGGGTGATCCATGCCAGCAGGCGCAGTGACCGCATGGTATTACTCCCTGTGTGCCTCATATCCGCGTGTCCTCTTCATCATTACTTGGCGGCCTTGGCAGCCTTGATGGATTCGATCAGCTCGGGAACGACCT
>DNFA01000086.1 GCA_003487665.1 Oscillibacter sp. | reverse complement strand
GCATCTGCTGCTCGCCGCCGGACAGGGTGCCCGCCACCTGCTTGCGCCGCTCCTTCAGCCGGGGGAAGCGCTCGAACACGCTCTCGATATCGGCGCTCATGTCTCCGCTGCGGCAGTAGCCGCCCATGTCCAGATTCTCCTGCACGGTCATGTGCTGGAAAATGCGCCGTCCCTCCGGCACCAGCGCCATGCCGCGCCCCACCAGCTTGTGGCTGGGCACATGGCGCAGCTCCTCGCCCATAAAGCGCACGCTGCCCGTTCTGCTGTGCAGCAGACCGGCTACGGTGTTCAGCGTGGTGGATTTGCCCGCGCCGTTGGCGCCGATCAGCGTCACCACCTCGCCCTGCTCCACGTGAAAGGACACGTCCTTCACCGCGTGGATGCTGCCGTAGTACACATTGATATTCTCCACCTGCAGCACGGTGCTCATGACGCCGCCTCCTTCCTCTTGCCCAGATAGGCCTCGATGACCGCCTCGTTCTTCTGGATGTCCTCCGGCGTGCCCTTGGCGATGATGTGGCCGAAGTTCAGCACGCAGATGCCCTCGCAGATGTTCATGACCAGATTCATGTCGTGCTCGATGAGCAGCACGGCGATCTGGAACGTATCCCGTATCTTGCGGATATTTTCCATCAGCTCCGCCGTCTCCGAGGGGTTCATGCCCGCCGCCGGCTCGTCCAGCAGCAGCAGGCACGGGTTGGACGCCAGCGCCCGCAGGATCTCCAGCCGCCGCTGGGCGCCGTAGGGCAGGGAGCCTGCCCGCTCGTCGGCGTGCTCCTCCATGTGGAAGATGCTCAGCAGCTCCTCGGTGCGCTCCCTGGCGATACGCTCCTCCCGTGCGTACCGGGGGAAGTGCAGGATGCTGCCCGCCAGCCCGTAGCGCACGGAGTCGTTCATGGCCACCATCAGGTTTTCCGCCACCGTCAGGTCGTTGAACAGGCGGATGTTCTGGAACGTCCGGGCGATGCCCGCCCGGTTCACCTGCGCCGTGGTCATGCTGTGGGTGTCCTTGCCGTCCAGCAGGATGGCGCCCGCCGTGGGCTGATACACCTTGGTCAGCAGGTTGAACACCGTGGTCTTGCCGGCGCCGTTGGGTCCGATGAGTCCGGCGATCTCCGTGCGGCCGATGGTCAGGTCGAAATCCTCCACGGCCTTCAGGCCGCCGAAGGTCACGCCCAGCCCCACGCACTCCAGCACCGGGGATTTGTCGATGTCCCGCTCCGGCAGCAGCACGGAGGTGGTACGCTTTACCAGCTTGGCTTTTGTTGTCACAGCGCCGCACGCTCCTTCCTCTTCGGCGTCAGCTTCTCACGGACAGAACCGAAGAAGCGCTTCATGGTGGGGTTGTTGGTGGCCTGCATCACCAGTATCAGCACGATGGCATACACCAGCATACGGTAATCCGCCACCTCGCGCAGCGCCTCCGGCAGCACCGTCAGCACGATGGCCGACACGATGGAGCCGGGCACGCTGCCCATACCGCCCAGCACCACGATGACCAGTATCTCGATGGACATGTTGTAGTCAAAGGCAGCCGCCTTGATGTTGGCCAGCGAGTGGCCATACAGCACGCCGGCGCACCCGGCGAAAAACGCCGCGATGACAAACACCGCCAGCTTGTACCAGGTGACGTTCAGTCCCACGGACTCCGCCGCGATGCGGTTGTCCCGGATGGCCATGATCGCCCGGCCGTACTTGGAGCGCTTCAGGTTCAGCATCACCGCCACCGTCAGCAGCACCAGCACCGCGCCGTAGGGCAGCAGCTCCTTCGCTCCGGCGTAGATAGCGGTGGTATTCAGTCCCAGTGCGCCGCCGGTGAAGTTCAGATTGGTGATGACATTCTTGATGATCTCGCCGCAGGCCAGCGTCACGATGGCCAGATAGTCGCCCCGCAGCCGCAGGGCGGGTAGACCCACCAGCAGGCCGAACACCGCCGCCACCAGGCCGCCGGCGAGCATGCTCACCGGCAGACGCACCGCCAGCGGCAGCGCCGTATTCGCCAGCGCGATGGATACCAGGCAGCCGGAGAACAGTCCCACGGACATGAAGCCCGCGTGTCCCAGACTCAGCTCGCCCAGCAGTCCCACCACCAGATTCAGCGACACCGCCATGACGATATACACCGCCGTGGGCACCAGCATATTTGTCACCTGCCGGGTCAGGCTCCCGGTATACAGCAGCACGGACATCACCGCCAGCAGCGCGGCCACCGCCGCCGCTGTCAGCAGGTCGCCCCGCCGTCTTTTCGCCTGTGTCAATTGCATTTCCTTCACCTCACACCTTCTCCTGCATGGGCTTGCCCAGCAGACCGGTGGGCTTCACCACCAGCACCACCACCAGCACGGCGAACACGATAGCGTCCGCCCACAGGGTGGAGATATACGTCTTGGACAGCTGCTCGATCAGTCCCAGCAGGATACCGCCCAGCATGGCGCCGGGGATAGAGCCGATACCACCGAACACCGCCGCCGTGAATGCCTTGATGCCGGGCATGGCGCCGGTGGTGGGCTTGATATACACATAGGTCATCCCATAGAACATACTGGCGAAGGCCGCCAGCGCCGAGCCTATGGCGAACGTCAGGGTGATGGTCCTGTCCACACTGATGCCCATCAGGGTGGCGGCGTTCTTATCCTCGGACACGGCGCGCATGGCCTTGCCCAGCTTCGTTTTGTCGATGAACAGCGTCAGCGCTATCATCAGCGCCGCCGTCACCGCCAGCGTCAGCACGGTGATGCCGTCCACATGCACGCCGCCCACGGTGAAGCCGGGCAGCTTTACCAGCGTGGGGTAGGCCATCTGCTGCGACCCGAAGATCAGCAGCGCCGCATTCTGCAAAAGGTAGCTGACGCCAATGGCCGTGATGAGCACGCTCAGCGGCGCCGCCTGGCGCAGGGGCTTATAGGCGCAGAACTCGATGACCACGCCCAGCACCGCGCATACCGCGATGCTGACGATCACCGTCACCCACGGGGACAGTCCCATCTGCGCCACCGCCACAATGCCGCTGTATGCGCCCACCATGATCACGTCGCCGTGGGCGAAGTTCAGCATTTTGGCGATACCGTAGACCATGGTGTAGCCCAGCGCGATCAGCGCGTAGATGCTCCCCAGGCTCAGCCCGCTTATTAAGGTTTGTATCAGATTCGTCATAGTCGTCATTCCTTTGCGTCGCCCCCGGCTCGTCCTCCCGGCGCGAAGCCGGGAGGACGGAGAGGCTTATGTGAGGTAGGTAGAATAAAGCGTTTTATTCCGCGGCATCGGTGTTCTCGGTGCTTTCGGTGTTCTCGGTGCTCTCAGCAGTGTTCTGGCCGAACAGGGCGCCCACACCGTTCTTGTAGAGGATGGCGCTGGCGGCCTTGTTGGTGTTGCCGTCGGCGTTCCACGTCATGGTGCCGGTGACGCCCTCCACGGTCAGAGAGGTCATCACAGCGGCCAGATCCGTACCGGAGGTGCTGCCGCCCGCGGCTTCCACAGCGGCCTTGACGGTGTACACAGCGTCATAGGCGTCAGCGGCGAACTGGTCAGGAGTAGCGCCGTAGGCCTCCTCATACGCCTTGACAAAGGCCTGTACCTTGGGATCGGCGGAATCCGCCGCGAAGGGGGTCATCATCAGCACGTTGTCCGCGATGGTCACATCCTGGCTCACCTTGCCCAGGATGCCGTCCAGACCGTCAGCGCCGAAGAAGTACACATCCTCTGCGAACTTGCCCTTGGCCTGGGTCAGGAAGGTGGAGGCCTCCTCTGCGTAGATGGGGATAAACACCACCTTGACGCCGGAATTGACCAGCGCGTTCACCTGTGTAGAGAAATCGGTGGCGGTGGCGGCGGTGAAGGTCTGCGTCTCCTTGATGGTCACGCCGGTCTTTTCGCACTCGGCGGTAAAGGCGCTGTACAGGCCGGCGGAGTAGTCGTTATCGCTCTGATAGAACACGCCTACCTCATCGGCCAGCGCGTTGTCCTTCAGATAGTCCGCCGCAGCCGTGCCCTGATAGGAATCGTAGAAGCAGATGCGGAACGCCTTGTCGTTGCCGTCGATGCACTTGTCGGCGGAGCCGGTGGTCTCCATGATGAACATGTCGTCGGCCTTGGCCGCCGCCACCACGGAGGCCGTCTCACCGGACAGCACGCCGCCCAGACACACATTCATGCCCCAGTCCATCAGCTTGCCGTAGGCCGCCACAGCACTCTCCGGGTCACCCTGAGAATCCTGGAAGTTGACCTCCATCTGCTTACCGTTGACGCCGCCGGCAGCGTTGATCTCCTTGGCAGCCAGCTCCGCGCCGTGCTGCACGGACAGTCCGTAGTTGGCGTAGCCGCCGGTCAGGGGGCCCACGCCGCCCAGCTTGATCGTCTCGGCGGTATCGGCGGCATCGCCGCCGTTATCGGTCTTGTTGCCGCAGGCCACGAGGCTGAACGCCATCACAGCGGCCATCAACACAGCGAATACTCTCTTTTTCATGTTTTTGTTCTCCTTTTCGTTGGTTTGGTAAAGAACTCTCCGTCGCCGGAGGTATACAAAAAAGCGGCTCCGCCAATGGCGGAGCCGCTTCGCTGTATCAGGTGTCAGCGTGTCATGCGGTGATCCGTGCCAATGGCGTATGTGCGGAGGCGGCCAGTACCAGCAGTACCAGCGCCAGAGCGCAAATAATAATGGACGCCATAATAATGGCGCCCAGCACGGACAGAATGGCAGTATGAGAAGCGGCGCAGGCGCAGCAGAAGGCAGCGCCGGCGCAGGCGGCGGTCATGGTCTTGTTCATCTTGCGGTTCATCATCTTGGTCATCGTGGCCGCCTCCTTCGCTTCAAAAGTGATGGGCACATTTTAGCAAAGCCTACCGCAGAAGTCAACAGGAGTTTCCCTAAAAACATCATCATATCGCACAATTCCGCACTATATGCATTATGCAATATACACAAATTCGCCCCTATGCCGCGCAGAGGAGGGACTTCCAGAGGTTGGAAATTATTTCCCTCCTCCCGGCGGCGCGCCGCAGGTTTTCCTTCCCTTTCCCGCCGGACTGTGTTACTATGAGTGCATATATCCACGCGAAAGGAGCGGCATATATGGAACACAAGGCTGACCGGCGCAATTGGGCGATCCGCCCGCTGACGGAGACGGACGTGGAGCCGTATCTGGACATCTATCTCAACTCCTACCCGGCCTACAAGTCGCTGGACGAGGAGTGCCGCGCCCACTACCGGGAAAAGCACCTCACCGAGCTGCTGGAGGACACCCAGACCCGGACGATGGGTCTTTTCGAGGACGGCGTGCTGATCGCCACCATGAAGCTCATCCTGTTCTCCATGAACATCTTCGGCGCGATGCAGCCTGCCTGCGGCCTGATGGCGCTGGAGGTACACCCGCTGCACAAGCGGAAGGGCGCGGCGCTGGAGATGGTGCGGTATTTCGAGGACTACGCCCGGCGCAGCGGCGCGCTTCTCACGCTGCTGCTGCCCTTCCGCATCGGCTTTTACCGGCAGATGGGCTACGGCTTCGCCGGGAAGCTATACGAGTATCACCTGCCCACGGCGGCGCTGCCCCGCCCGGATGCGGCGGCGCTGGCGCACCTGCGGCTGATGCAGCCGGAGGACTTTGACGCGGCGCTGGCGTGCCACCGCCGCTTTGCGGCGCGGAACCACGGCATGGTGGAGAAATTCGACGAGGAGATACGCGGCGCGCGGGGCGACATTCAGGTGCGTCGGCTGGGCTGGTATGACGGCGGCGTGCTGCGGGGCTACGCGGCGTACCGCTTCGAGAGCGCCAGCGACAGCAACTACACCCAGAACCGGCTCAGCGTGGAGGAGCTGGTCTACGAGGACGGCGCGATCCTGCGGGGGCTGCTGGGCGGCCTGAACATGCAGGCGGATCTGGCGCAGACCGTCATCCTGCGCACCGGTGAGGAGGACTTCCACCACCTGCTGGACGACCCGCAGGATGTATCGAAGAACTACATCGACTACGGCTTTCTGCAGACGAACGTCTCCGCCGTGGGCACCATGTTCAAGCTGGTGGACGGCGAGGACTTCGTGCGCCGGACGGCGTACCGCCCCTTCCCGGCGGGGACGCTGACGGCGGCGTTCCGCTACCGGGACGAGCTGGCGGGCGACGAGCGCTGTCTGCGCATCGCTTTCTCCGGCGGGCGCTGGGCGGTGGCGGACGCGGACGCGGCGGCGGATGTGACCGTCACCTGCCGTCAGGGGGATCTTGCGTCGCTGCTGATGGGCTCCTGCCAGCTGGAGGGCATGCTGCGGCTGGGCGCCGCCTCCGCCGACAACGGCGAAGCGGCACAGCAGCTGTCCCGGCTGCTGCACTACGGGCAAAAGCCGTGGCTGAATTCGGATTATTGACAGGAAGCGCCGTCGGGAGACGGCGCTTCCACTTTTTTCCGCAAAATGCCGCTTGCCTTTTGCGGCGGCTTTTCATATAATTGGGAAAAATGCGGTAGGAGGTGGCGGGAATGTCCGATCTGGAATTGCGGCTGGAGCCGAAGCAGGCACTGCGGATATCGCCGCAGCTGCTGCAGGCCACCCGGATGCTGCTGATGCCCGCCCAGGAGCTGTCTCACTTTCTGGAGCGCGCCGCCGAGGAAAACCCCCTGCTGGAACGGATAGAGCACCGCACCAATGCCCGCGGAAGCAGCGAGCCAGCCGCTTTCGTCCCGGAAGCCGGGCGCTGGGACAGCGCCATGGCATCCCTTTCCGCCAGCCTCACCGGGCAGCTGGAGCGCAGACGGCTGGACAAACCCACCGCCGCCCTGTGCCGCTACATGGTGGAGCTGCTGGATGACAACGGCTATCTGGACAGCGAGGACATGGCGGCCATACAGCACCTGGGCATCGACCCGGCGCTGATCGACCGGGCACTTGCCGTGCTGCAATCGCTGGAGCCCGCCGGGGTGGGTGCCCGCAGCGTGGAGGAATGTCTGCTGCTGCAATTGCAGCGCCGCCGCCCGCGGGAACCTGCGGCGGAGGAGATCGTGACCCACTGTCTTCCGCTGCTGGGCAAAAAGCAGTACGCCGCCATCGCCCGCCAGCTTCGGCTGCCGGAGAGTGAGGTGTGCCGTGCCTGTCAGATCATACAGCAGCTGGAGCCATACCCCGCCCGGAACGAGCAGCCCGACGATGAACCGGTCTACGTGATCCCGGACGTCATCATAGAGGAAGCAGACGGCCAATGGCAGGCCGCGCTCAACGAGCGGTATCTGCCGCGGTTCTCCGTCAGCCGCCAGTATCTGGAATTACTGGAAAGCTCCGGAGATACGGAGGTGCGGCAATATCTCAAGGAGAAGCTGCGGCAGGCGCAGTGGATGCTGGCCTGTCTGGAAAAGCGGCAGAGCACGCTGCAGCGGTGTGCCGACCTGATACTACAGGCGCAGAGCGACTTTTTTCAGGGCGCGACGGCGCATCTGACCCCTATGACCATGCGGGCGGCGGCGGAGCGGATGCAGGTACACGAGTCCACAGTGGGGCGCTGCGTGAAGGACAAGTACCTCCAATGCCGGCAGGGGACATTCCCCCTGCGGTACTTTTTCTCCGGTGAAGTAAACGGCTTTTCCGGGCAGGCCGTGCGCATGGAGATACGCGCTCTGGTGCGGGCGGAGGACGGCCACAGGCCGCTGAGCGACAGCCGGATCGCAGACATGCTCGATGCGAAGGGGATATCCGTCGCACGCAGGACGGTGGCAAAATACCGGCAGGAAATGGGCATACCGCCCGCCTGCCAACGGAAACAGGCATGAGATCGCGCGGAAGGAGGAGCAGGCCATGAGCAGCAGCGACGCATTGAAATGGCTAAATGAAAATTTCAACTTTGTGGACTCCGTGACCATCATCGACCACAGCGGCACCATCATCGCCAAACAGCGGTTCAACCCCCGCTACACCGACGAGGAGAACGCCGCCGACAACCAGTGGGCACTGGGCAAGAACCTGCTGGAGGTATTCCCCGGCCAGAACTTTCAATCCAGTGCGCTGCTGGCCGCGCTGAAAACCGACGGCGTCATCTACCGCCAGCAGGAGATCGCCTGGAACCATCTGGGCAAGAAGTCCGTGACCAACAACCTGACCATCCCCATCGTCTGCCGGGGACAGTTTGTGGGCTCCGTGCAGCTGTCCCGTGACGTGACCAACATGGGGCGCTCCGGGCGGACTGTCCAGCGCGCCCGGGAGGAAAGCTCCGCGCCCGCCGCCACCGGCGCTCGCTACACGCTGGAGGACATCGTGGGGCAGTCGCCGGAGATACAGGAGGTGCGCCGCCTCATCCAGCGCATTGCCAACAGCAGCTCCTCTGTGCTGGTCTACGGTGAAACGGGCACCGGCAAGGAGCTGGTGGTGTCCTCCATTCACAACGCCAGCTACCGCAAGGATAAAACGTTCATGCCCATCAACTGCGCCGCTCTGCCGGAGTCCATTCTGGAAAGCCTGCTGTTCGGCACCCGCCGGGGCGCGTTCACCGGCGCGGAGGATCGGGTGGGGCTGATCGAGGAGTGCAGCGGCGGCACCATCTATCTGGACGAGATCAACTCCATGCCCCTGAAGCTGCAATCCAAGCTGCTGCGGGTGCTGGACACCAAAACCGTCATGGCGCTGGGCGCATCCAAGCCGAAAGAGGTGGATATCCGCATCGTAGCCTCCGTAAACCGGTCGCCGGAGCAGCTGATGCAGAACAAGGAGATGCTGCCGGATCTGTTCTACCGGCTCAACGCCATCCACATCCGGGTGCCGCCGCTGCGCAGCCGTCCGGAGGACATTGAGCTGCTGGCGCAGCACTTTCTGGACAGCTACAACCGGCAGCTGGGCAAGCAGAACAACGGCATCAGTCCGGAGGCCATGGAGCTGCTGAAAACCTACCACTGGCCGGGCAACGTCCGTGAGCTGGAGCACACCATTGAGGCCGCGCTGAATCTGACCGACGGCAGCCGGGAGCTGCGGGTGGAGGATATCCCCGCGTACTTCTTCTCCCCCGCCGGCGCGTCCGCCGCCGGCTCCGGCGGAGCGAACACGCGCAGCGTGCCCAATGTGCCGCTGCGGGAGGCCGTGGCCGACTATGAGCGCGGCTTGATCCGACAGGCCTTGCAGGAGGCAAAGGGGAACATAGACAGGGCGGCAGCGCTTTTGCAGATCCCCCGCACCACGCTGTACTCCCGCATGAGCAAGTTAGGGCTGCGCTGACCGTCCAGTTTTCGACAAATCATGTCGAAAAGTGGACACACGCCGCGTTCCGCCGTGATTCCAGCGGGTTTTAGCGGGGAATATCCACATATTTCCAGCAGGGGTAGTTGTGTCGAACTTTCGACACAACTACCCCTCTCTTTTCATTCAAGCCCGCCGGCGCACCATTTCGCCGCACCACGCCACGGTGATCGCCCATATTTTTCAGCAAATCGCACAAATGCTTTGTCAAAAATACAGCAAACCCGACAGCACATTCTGGCACGGAACTTGCTACTAAAATAGGGCGACGGCAGGTTCACGGCACACGGCGTGAAGCAGGCAGCTCACGCCCGCCGCAGCCGGCTGCAAACCTATATCAAAAGGAGAGACAATCACATGGATATTAACTTCGGTATCTGGTCCCTGATCCCCCCTATCCTCGCGGTGGCCTTGGCCTTTCTGACCAAGAACGTCATCCTGTCGCTGTTCGTCAGCCTGTTCAGCGGCTGCCTGATCCTGGCCTACGGCAACCCCTGGACAGCGCTGCAAACCACGTTCAGTGACTATCTGTTCGTGGATATGACCAGCGGCAGCAACGCCCAGACCATTGTCCTGATGGCCGTCATCGGCGGCTTCGTGGCGCTGGTGGAAAAATCCGGCGGTGCACGCGCCTTCGCACGGGCCATCTCCAATAAGCTGACAAAGCCCGTCAGCGCACAGCTTGCCTGCTGGCTGGGCGGTCTGGCCATCTATTTCTCCGACTCCGGCAACAGCCTGATCCTGGGGCCCATCTTCCGCCCCGTGTTCGACAAGCTGAAGGTCTCCCGTGCCAAGCTGTCCTACATTCTGGACTCCACCTCCTCTCCGGTCTGCATCCTGATCCCCATCACCGGCTGGGGCGTGTATGTCATGAACATCATCGCCACCCAGTATGAGGCAATAGGCATCGAGGGCTCCGACGCGGGCACCTTCATGCAGGCCATTCCCTATCAGTTCTACGCGATCCTGGCGCTGGTGCTGATCCCCGTTATCGCCCTGAGCAAGAAGAACTTCGGCCCCATGGCTCGCTCCGAGCAGCTGGCTCTGAAGGGTCTGACCGAGGAGCAGATGAAGTCCGAGGACGCCATCGTTGTGGAGGACGACAAGGAAGTCTCCATGTGGAACATGCTGCTGCCCCTGATCGTTCTGTTCGTCGTGATCTTCGCCATGTTCATCGGCTGGGGCTGGCCCACCCACAACATCGCCGGCTCCAAGATCCGTATCGCGCTGACCTCCGGTTATCTGCTGGCCGCCATCACCTGCCTGATCATGATCGTCAAGCAGAAGCTGATGACCTTCCAGCAGGCGTTTGATATCTTCGTGGGCGGCATCCAGAAGATGGGCTCCATCCTGGCCGTCATCGTGGTGGCCTGGGGCGTGGGCAGCGTCTGCGGTACGCTGGGCACCTCCACCTTCATCGTAGAATCCACCACCGGCACCCTCAGTCCCGCGCTGGTTCCCGGCCTGCTGTTCGTCATCGGTGCTGTGATCTCCTTCGCCATCGGCAGCTCCTGGGGCACTATGGCCATCCTGCTGCCCATCGGCATCAACATGGCATACAGCTTCGGCCTGGATTTCCCGCTGGTCATCGCGGCCGTCCTCAGCGGCAGCCTGTTCGGTGACCACTGCTCCCCCATCTCCGACACCACCATCATGTCCTCCATGGCCGCCGGCTGCAACCACATCGAGCACGTAAAGACCCAGCTGCCCTACGCACTGGTAGCCGCGGGAGGTTCCTTCATCACCTATCTGATCGTGGGCTTCGCCGACATGAGCGCCGCCATCGCGCTGCCTATCGCCATCGTCGTGGCGCTGGTGCTGTACTTCCTGTGCTGCAAGCTGTTCGTAAAAAAGGCAGCCTGACGCGGCAACACACGTTCGGAACCAACGGAACCATTTGAACTACAAAGGATCGTCTATATGAACAAAGATTACTACAAGCCCCATGAGGGGCGGGACATCAAAATTCTGGATCAGCACGCCGCCAACACCATTGCGGAGGATCACCTGACCTTCCCCTATCAGCTGCTGGATCATCTGGCGCATGTGCTGATGCTGAAGGAACAGGGCATCATCTCGCAGGAGGATGCCGTCCAGATCCTCGGCGCTGTTCTGAAGCTGCGCCGGGAGGGGCCGGACATCGTGCCCCATAAGCCGGGTCTGACCGATCTGTACTCCAACGTGGAGGAGTGGGTCATCGCCCAGGTGGGCATTCAGGTGGGCGGCAAGATGCACACCGGCCGCTCCCGCAACGACATGAACCCGGCCATTGAGAGAATGTACATCCGCCGGAAGCTGCTGGAACAGATGGAGGCCATCACCTTCCTGATGGAGACGCTGCTGGTACAGGCAGAGGTGCACAAGAACACCATCATCCCCGCCTATACCCACCATTCCCAGCAAGCGCAGCCCATCACGCTGGGGCACTTCTACATGAGTGCCTTCGAGAACTTCGGGCGCGATATGGAGCGGCTGATGCGCGCCTATGAGCACGTGGATCTCAGCCCCATGGGTGCCGCCGCCGTCGCTACCACCGGATTCCCCATCAGCCGCGAGCGGGTGGCGGAGCTGCTGGGCTTCCACGGTATGCTGGTCAACTCCATGGACGCCACCAGCACGCTGGACTACGCCTATGAGCCGGCCTGCGCCATGGCCATCTTCATCAACAATGTAGGCCGCGTCACCGAGAGCCTGCTGCTGTGGAACCTCAACGAGGTGGGCATCAGCCGGCTGGCACTGCCCTACTGCTCCTACAGCACCATCATGCCCCAGAAGCGCAACCCCGTGGCACTGGAGACGCTGCGGTACTCCGGCGAGTGGACGTACGGCACGCTGTCCAGCATGTTCAACACCATGAAGGCCTACCCCCCCGGAAACGGCCGGGAGCCCGGCCTGGTGGTGGGGCAGTTCTTCGAGATCATGCAGCGTATCACCGACAGCGCGTTCCTGCTGGAGGGCATCATCCGCAATCTGGAGGTAGACGTGCCCCGCGCACTGGAGGTCGTCCGCAACGGATTCAGCACCGTCACCGATCTGGCTGACGAGATGGTGCGCAGCATGGGCCTGTCCTTTGCCGCGGCCAAGAAGATCGTGGGACGGCTGGTGGTCATTGCCCACGACGAGGGCATCGCCTGCACGCAGATCGACACCGCGCTGGTGGCGCGCGCCGCCAAGGAGGTGCTGGACATCGACCTGAACATGCCGCAGGAGCTGATCACCAACGCGCTGGATCCCGTGCAGAACGTCACCCGCCGGCACATCATCGGCGGCCCCAGCCCCGAACGGGTGCAGGAGACCATCGACAACGGTCAGGCGCAGGTGGAGCAGCTGAAGGTGTGGCGTCTGGCCGAGGAGTCCCGTCTGCAATCGGTGGAGGACACACTGGTGTCCATGGCCGAGGACGTCGTCCGGGCATAAAACGACTTTCCCTTTCTCCTCACATTCGGCAAGAGCGTCGTGCGCTCCGCACTCTTTCCGTGCGGGGCGCACCGGCTCTTACCGGCAAAACCGACGCGGCGACGCCTTCGCCGCATGATCCCATGACAGGAGGAAATTGATATGTATCTCAGCGAGATCCTTTCTTCGTTTATCTGCGGAAAGCCTGACTTCGATCCGCAGGTGCGTTATCTGGCCAAGCGCTCCATCGTGGACACCATGGGCGCGATGCTGGCAGGCAGCTGCACCGATGTTGTCAAGCAGCTGCTGCCGGTGTATAATGCTCCCGGATGCTGTACGCTGGTGGGGCTGAAGGGCACCGTCAGCGCCAACAACGCCGCCTTCCTCAACGGCATCAGCGGCCACGAGCTGGAGCTGGACGACACGTCGTCGTCCAACCTCGGCCACCCCACGGTGGCCGTGCTGCCCAGTGTGCTGGCCGCAGGCGAGGAGCGGGCGGCCTCCGGCGAGGAGGTGCTGAAGGCCTTCATTCTGGCCACGGAGGTGGAGTGCAAGATCGGGCGGATCTGTGCCGCCGAGCTGCACCGCCGGGGCTGGCACGCCAGCAGCATCACCGGTGTGCTGGGCGCCGCCGCAGGCGCCGGGTATCTGTACGGGCAGGACAGGGATACCATGCGGAACACGCTGGGCATCGCCGCGTCCATGGCCTCCGGCGTGCGGGAGAACTTCGGCACGTCCACAAAATCCGTTCACATCGGCAAGACCGCCGGCGACGGTGTGCTGGCCGCGCAGATGGCCAGCCACGGCATCACCTCCTCCCCCTCCGCGCTGGAGGGGCACGAGGGCTATCTGCGGGAATACGCCGGGTTTGACGGCGTCACCTTCGGGGACGATTTCGCCCGGACGCTGGGCGCGCCCTACGATCTGTGCTCCCCCGGCTTTGCCATCAAGCTGTACCCCTCGTGCAGCAGCACCCACCGCGCCATCGATGCCCTGACGGAGCTGATACGGGAAAACGAACTGAAGCCCGCCGACATCGCCAAGATCGAGATCGGCCTGAGCCAGAGCGCCCTGCGGGAACTGGTGACGCCCTATCCCCGTGACGGCGAGGAGGCCAAGTTCTCCATCGGCTTCCAGATCGCGCTGTATCTCAACGGGCTGGACAACATGCCCGTGAACTACCGGGAGGACGTGATCCGTCAGCCCGAAATAGCGCGGATCATCCAGCTGACCAGCATGTACAACGAGCCGAAATACGACAACCTGCCCACCGATATGGGCGTAGGCCCCGCCTTCGGGCGGATCACCACCGTGGATGGCCGGGTGCTGACGCGGGAGCGCGTATACCCCGACGGCCACCTGACGCACCCCATCCCCGATCAGGGCATCCACGACAAATATATGAAGAGCGCCCTGCCCGTTCTGGGGCAGGAAAAAGCAGAGGAGCTCTACCGCCGCCTGATGGCGCTGGAGGAGGAGCGCGACATTCGCGCACTTCTGGCTCTCTGCCGCTGAGGAAAGGAGCAGTCCCCTATGGACAATATCAAGGAAAGAACACTGGAAATGCACCGGGCGCACCGGGGCAAGCTGGAGGTCGTGCCCAAGGTAGAGATCTGCGACACCGATTCCCTGTCGCTGGCCTACACCCCCGGCGTGGCGGAGCCGTGCCGGGAGATCGCCAAAAATCCCGATGACGTGTACGCCTATACCACCAAGGGCAATATGGTGGCCATCGTTACCGACGGCACCGCCGTGCTGGGTCTGGGCGACATCGGCCCCGCCGCCGCGCTGCCGGTAATGGAGGGCAAGGCGTGCCTGTTCAAGACCTTCGGCGGCGTGGACGCCTTCCCCATCTGCCTGGACACCAAGGATCCCGACGAGATCGTGCGGGCGGTGCAGCTGATCGCGCCCGGCTTCGGCGGCATCAATCTGGAGGACATCTCCGCGCCCCGGTGCTTTGAGATCGAGCAGCGGCTCATCGAGCTGCTGGATATCCCCGTGTTCCACGACGACCAGCACGGCACCGCCGTGGTGGTGCTGGCCTCCCTCATCAATGCCGCCAAGTGCATCGGCAAGCCCCTGTCCGCCATCCGGACAGTCATCAGCGGTGCAGGCGCCGCCGGCATTTCCATCTGCCGCCTGCTGCTGAAGGCGGGCGTGGAGGACATCGTACTCTGCGACCGCAGCGGCGCCATCTACGCAGGCCGCGAGGGGCTGAACAGCGCCAAGGAAGCCATCGCCGCCGTCACCAACCGCAGCATGTGCAAGGGCACGCTGGCGGACGCCATGGTGGGGTGTGACCTGTTCATCGGCGTGTCCGGCCCCGGCATCGTTACGCCGGACATGGTGCGCTCCATGGCGGACAAGCCCATTATCTTCGCCCTGTCCAACCCCACGCCGGAGATCATGCCGGACGCCGCCAAGGACGCAGGCGCCTATATCGTGGCCACCGGCCGCAGCGACTTCCCCAACCAGATCAACAATCTTCTGGTGTTCCCCGGCATCTTCAAGGGGGCGCTGGAATCGCGTGCGCGCCGCATCACCGAGGATATGATGATCTCCGCTGCCCACGCCATCGCCGGACGCGTCAGCCCCGCGGAGCTGGCTCCCGACCATATCATCCCCAGCATCTTTGACAAGGCCATCGCCGCTGTGGTGGCGGACGCCGTAAAAGCACACGTGAAGGAGTGAGCGCCATGAGAGAGCTGAGCGCAGCCGCCGTGCAGAGCGCCGTGGCCGCCATGGTTATTGACGCCAACTGCCGCATCAGCCCGGAGGTACTGCGGCAGTTAGAGCGCTGCCGTGCGCAGGAGGAGCGGCCTCTGGCCGCCAGTATCCTGGGACGCATTATCGAAAACGATCAGCTGGCGGCGGAGCAGTGCGTGCCCATGTGTCAGGACACAGGCATGGCCGTGTTCCGCGTGCAGCTGGGGCAGGATGTGCACATCACCGGCGGATCGCTGGAGGACGCCATTCAGGAGGGCGTGCGGCAGGGCTACCGGGAGGGCTATCTGCGCAAATCGGTGGTGGCCGACCCGGTATTCCACCGGGACAACACCGGCGACAACACCCCCGCCGTCATCTACTATGAGTTGACGGCGGGCGACGGCCTGACCCTGACCTTCGCGCCCAAGGGCTTCGGCAGCGAGAACATGAGCACCGTGAAAATGCTGAAGCCCGCCGACGGCGCCGAGGGCGTCAAGTCCTTCGTGCTGGACGCCGTGCGCCACGCGGGTCCCAACCCCTGCCCGCCCATCGTGGTGGGCGTGGGCATCGGCGGCACCTTTGAAAAGTGCGCGCAGCTGTCCAAGTTCGCCCTGATGCGGGAGCTGGACAGCCACCACCCCCTGCCGAAGTACCGGGATATGGAGCAGGAGCTGCTGGCCGCCATCAACGGCATGGACATCGGCCCCGCCGGGCTGGGCGGACGCACCTCCGCACTGGCCGTCCACATCGAAACATTCCCCACCCACATCGCCGGGCTGCCGGTGGCCGTGAATATCTGCTGTCACGCCTACCGCCACAGCACCGTGACGCTATGACGGAGGGACACACCATGAAGCATCTGACATTACCCCTGACCCCGGAGGCCATCGCCTCGCTCCGCGCCGGAGATGAGGTGCTGCTCACCGGCTGGCTCTACACCGGCCGCGACGCCGCCCACAAGCGGCTGGCCGCCTGCCTGTCCGCCGGAGAACCGATCCCCTTCCCTCTGGAGGGCGAGACGATCTACTATGTTGGCCCCGCGCCGGCGCGCCCCGGACAGGTCATCGGCCCCGCGGGTCCCACCAGCAGCTACCGCATGGATCCCTACACCCCCGCCCTGCTGGAGCACGGGCTGAAGTGCATGATCGGCAAGGGTCGGCGGTCGCCGGAGGTGGCGGAATCCATCGTGAAGAACCACGCGGTGTACCTGCTGACCATCGGCGGAACGGCAGCGCTGACTGCTCAGTCTATTTACAAGAAAGAACCGGTATGCTATGATGACCTGGGCACCGAAGCCGTCTGCCGTCTCTATGTACAGGATTTCTATGCCATCGTGGGTATCGACTGTCATGGCGGCGCCATTGTCTGACCGGTGCACCTACTACGCTTGCAGAGGGTGATGCTATGAAAAGCGGGATCATCGGAACGTATTTTTCCACACCGTCCTTTTACAAAAAAGCGCTGCGTCTGGCGCTGCCCATCTGCTTGCAGCAGGCGCTGAACCAGGGCGCGTCCTTTCTGGACACCATGATGGTCAGTCATGTGGGCGGTGTGGGTGCCGTAACGGTGGCCACGCAGATCGACAACCTGCTGATGCTGGTGGGTTTCGGCGTCAACTCCTGCATTCTGATATTCGCCTCCCAGTTTTTCGGTGCCGGGAACCGGCGGAACCTGAAGCGCTGCTTCGGCTTACAGCTGCTGCTGAACGTGTGTATCGCGCTGGCCTTCTTTCTGCTGGCCAAGCTGGGCGGCACATGGTTCCTGTCCTTCTTCAGCGACGACGCCCGGCTCATCGAGCTGGCGAAGCAGTACATCTCCATCAGCGCCTTTTCCTACTTCTTCACCGCGCTCATCAACGGGTACACGTTCATGTACCGCAGCGTGCAGACCACGAAGGTTCCCATGCTCCTCGGTCTGGCCACCAACTGCCTCAACGCCCTGCTGAACTATCTGCTGATCTTCGGAAAGCTGGGGCTCCCCGCGCTGGGCGTGCGGGGCGCGGCCATCGCCACCGTCATTGCCACCTTCTGCGGGCTGGCGGGGCATGTGACCTACGCCTTTGTCACCCGCCAACCGTTTCTCGGCTTCGCCGGAGAGCTGTTCCGCTGGCCGTCCACGTTCCTGCGCCCCATATTTCGCCGCATGATCCCCATGGCCGGCAACGAGATCGTGTTCGGTCTGGGCGACGCCATGTATCTGAAGGCGTTCGGCATGCTGGGCACCGCCATGCTGGAGGCCTATCAGGTGGCCTATAAGATCGGCATGGTTCCCCACACCATCGCCGACGGCATGGGCAGTGCCAGCGGCATTCTGCTGGGCGAGCATCTGGGACGGGGCGAGTCGGAGAAGGCACGCTCCATCATCCGGTATCTGTTCCCGCTGGCCATCGGGCTTTCTGTCGTGGTGTCCGCGGTGATGATCCTGATCGCCCGGCCGGTGGTCAGCATCTTCGCCCTGCCGGACAGCTCCGTGGACGTGGCCGTTCTGATGGTGAGGCTGTTCAACATCCGCATCGCCACCCGCATGTTCAACGCCGTGCTGCTGTCCGCCATTCGCGCCGGCGGCGACACAAAGTTCCTGCTGTTCATGGACAGCGGTCTTGTGTGGCTGGTGGGCATCCCCGCCGCCTATATCGGCCTGCTGGTGCTGGGCGTGAACTCCCTGCCGGTGCTGTTCCTGCTGACGCAGTCGGAGCAGGTGGTACGCATGATCATCGGTCTGCTGCGCTGCCGTTCCGGTAAATGGCTGCACAATCTGACAGAAGAAACAGGAACGCAATAACCGCAATAGTAGTACACAGCACAAGCTCCTCCTCCGGCTAAGCCGGAGGAGGAGCTTGTGCTTATTCAGAACACCCCGTAGCCGGCGCCTTGGGTGATGATATACGACCACAGAACGGGGCCCACCGCGCCGGTGGGGGTATAGCCCAGCCGGTTTTGCAGGGCGCGGACAGCGGCGGCGGTGGCCGCGCCGAAGATACCGTCCACCGTCACAGGGGGCAGGGAGCTGTCCCGCTGCGCCAGCCGGTTCAGCTGGGTCTGAAGCAGCGTCACCTCCGCGCCGGTGTCGCCTTCCACCAGAAAGCGCCCCGGATATATCTGCCGGGCGAAGGTCTGGTACTCCGGCGGTAGCTGGTAGAGCGTCTGCTCATAGACGTTCCGGATGGCGTTCCATGTGTTCCGCCCCACCACGCCGTCCACCGTCAGGCCATAGGTGCTCTGGAAGGCCAGCACCGCGTCCCGCAGCTCGTCGTCGAACACGTCGGAGATGCGGATGGGCGGCAGCTCCGGCAGGAAGAAGCCCAGAAACGCCAGATAGAACCGGATGGTCTGGACGCCGATGCCGGTGTCGCCCCGCCGCAGCACCTTGGGGAACTGCCGCTGGGCTTCGGAGAGGGACAGCCCCTCACTGGTGACCTCCGACAGGCTCTTGACCCCGTTGTAGACGGACTTGATGCGATACCATGTGCCCTTGCCCACAATGCCGTCCTCCGTCAGGCCGAAGATCCGCTGGAAGGCGCGGACGGCGGCGGCGGTGTCCGCGCCGAAGACGCCGTCGGTCTCTCCGACGGCGGGGAGAGCCGGGTAGTTCTTGCGGATGCGGTTCAGCTCCCGCTGGATGGTGCGGACATCCTCGCCCACGCTGCCCACGGTCAGCGGCCGTCCGGGATAAGAGGGCGTGCTGTCCCCCACCGGGGCGTTGTACACCAGGTCAATGTCCTGCCCGTAGTAGTACTGCAATATCTCGTAGGGCGTGCGTCCCTGCTGCGCCAGCTCCTGGCTGCCCCACTGAGACAGCCCCCGGCACTGGGTGCGCACGCCGTCGCAGAACTGGGCGTACAGCGGCTCCACGTTGCCCCGGCGGACGATGTAGTTGTTGAACGTATCGTCCACGATGGCGTTGATGTTCTCGAACATCTCCTTATTGGGGGAGAATGCCTGATCGTACTGGGTGTTGTTGGTGATGTCGAAGTCATAGCCCCGGCTGCGGTAGAACTCCGTATAGACCCGGTTCAGCGCCACGGATATCTGCGCCAGCACATTGGCGCGGATGGCGCTCTCGTTCCACGTGGGGTATATTTCGCTGGCGGCCACGCCCTTGATATAGCGGGGAAAGGTGACGGTGACGTTCTCCGCCGGGGCGTCCGGCGCGCCCAGATGGACGGTGATGTACTCCGGAACAACAGGATAGGGCACGGCTCAGCCCTCCTCTCGCTGCGGCGGCAGCGTCACCGCCAGCACGGACTCAATACGGGGAAACACCAGCACCTGCTGGTGCTCCGGACAGTGGTAGTCCGGGTGGCTCACCGCCACGGTGTAGGCGGTGCCGCTGATGCCCGCCGTGTCCGACGACAGTCCCAGCGACGCGGGCAGCGCCGGCAGCAGTATCCTGTCGGCAATGCCGGAGCTGTCGGTCACGCCGGAGTAGAACGTCTCCCGCACCGCGCCGAAGTCGCGGTATACCTCCACCGCCGCGCCGGGGATGGGGAATATGCCCTGGGCGGCGGATACCTGCACCCGCAGGCTGCCCTGCTCCGGGTGGGCGCTGCGGAACCATGTGATGGGGTCAAGCTGTGCCATGGTCACTCCTCCTTTTGGAGCAGTATATGCGCCGCAGGATAAGAAATGCCCCCGGCTTCGCCGGGGGCATATTTACACTCACATCCACGCCCGCAGGTGCTTTTTCCACGGGCGGTACAGCCCGTAGCCCACAAGGGCACCGGCGGTGTTGCAGATCAGGTCGGTGATGTCCGCCGTCCGCGCCGTGGGCAGCAGCGGCTGCACCAGCTCAATGCACAGGCTCATAAAAAACGCCGCGCCCACCGTGCGCAGCACCCCGGCCTTGCCCCGGCGCACCACCGGCCAGAGAACGCCGAAGGGTACCGTCATCAGCACGTTCAGGAGCAGCTGGCGCTCGGCGTCGCCGTACCCGGCGCGCAGGTCGCGGAAGGGCTCCAGGATCATGGGCACATAGGGGTGATGTACGCCCAGCAGGGAGACAAGGGGCAGCACCGTCACCCACAGCACACCCGCCATATAGACGTAAAACGCGGTGTACACGAACACGCGCCGCCCGCCCTGCTGCGCCCAGCGGCGCAGCAGCAGGAGATACAGCGCCAGCAGCAGGAGCAGGTCAGGCGCATACCGGGACAGCGCCCGCATGATGTTCTCCGCCATAGCCGCACCTCCCTCTTACATAGTATGCCCTATTATGCCCGCCCGTGCCGGGAAAGTCAACCAACTTAAACAAAACATACAAGTAACTTCAACTAATTTAACTTTTACTTACACATAAATCATCCCCCGTCCGGCGGACGGGGGATGACAGTATATCATTCACTTCTTGTGTGCCGGGATCCGGACGGTGAAGGTGCTGCCCTGCCCCGGCGCGCTGTCCGCCTCCGCGGTGCCGCCGTGGAGCCGCGCGATCTGCCGCACCATGTACAGCCCCAGTCCGGTGCCCTCGCCGCCGCTGCGGGCGGGATCCACCTGATAGAACCGCTGCCATATCCTCTCCTGCTGCTCCGGCGCGATACCGATGCCGTCATCCCGGACGGCCAGCACTGCCCAGCCGTTCTCCCGCCGGACGGTCACGCTCACATGGCCGCCGTCCTTTCCATAGTGGAAGGCGTTGGCGATCAGGTTGTTCAGCACACGGGTCATGAGCAGCACGTCCGCCTGCACCTCCACCGGCTCCGGCGCGTCCAGCGTCAGCTCCGTGCCCGCCGGGGCGATCAGCCTCTGCTGCTCGCACACGGCCTCCGCCAGCGTGCTCAGGTCGGCGCGCTCCATGTACGTTTTCTGCGTGCCCTGCTCCAGCCGGGTGATGTGCAGCAGCTGCCCGATAAGACGGGACATCTGCTGCGCCTGCCGCCGGATCACGCCCACGCCCTCCTGGTAGTCCTCTGCCGTGGGCTGTGTGCGCTCCAGCGTATCGCACTCTGCCAGAATGACGGTGACGGGCGTCCGCAGCTCGTGGCTGGCGTCGGAGGTAAACTGCGTCTCCGCCTTGAAGGAGCGCTCCAGCCGGTCGAACATATCGTCAAAGGCGCCCGCCAGCCGGTTGATCTCGCTTTTCCCCCGCGGCAGACCGATGCGCTTCGACAGGTCGTCGCCGCCGGAGATGCTCTCCGCCGCGGCGATGACCTTCTCCATGGGCTTGAAGGACAGGCTGGATATCAGCCAGCCGCCCAGCGCCGACACCACCACCAGGCCCGGCAGCAGCGCCCACGCCAGCGGCACGATCACGTCCATGACGCCCTCTCTGGCGGCGCTGTCGATGGTGCCCCGCACCCACACGGTGGCGCCGCCCACGTTCAGCGCCCTGTCGTACACATAGTACCGCCCGCCGTCGCTGCCGGTCACTGTCCGCAGTCCCTCGTCGGAGAAGGGCATCTGCTCCGTCACCGCCGCAGGCCCCGCGCCGCCCAGCAGGCGCCCGTCCTCGTCGTAGATCTCGGTGTACACCCCGTGGCCGTAGAACTCCACGTCGCTGAAATCCCAGTTCCCGTGGTCAAATTCCAGATCATCGGCGTTGCGCTGCACCATGTACACCACCTGCGCCTCCGGCGGGCGGGTGACGCTGTTGCGGTTCATCAGCATCACGAACACCAGCACCAGCGCGGAGATGGTCACCATCACCACCGTGAACCACAGGGTCATGCGCCACTTGATAGAGATGTGTCTCATGCGTCCTCCTTCAGCACCCAGCCCATACCCCGCACGGTGTGCAGCAGCCTGGCCTCGCCGGGCAGCTCCAGCTTTTTCCGCAGATAGCTGATGTACACGTCCACCACGTTGGTGCCCCCGGCGTAATCCAGGCTCCAGAGGTTATTTTCGATCTGCTGGCGGGAGAGGATCACGCCCTTATTGCGCATCAGGTATTCCAGCAGCGCGTATTCCCGCGCCGACAGTTCCAGCGTCCGCCCGTTCCGCTGCGCCGTCCGTCCGGCGGTGTCCACCGTCAGGTCGGCCAGTGTATACACGTTGGTGCGGCCGCTGCCCTTCTTCCGGGTCAGCACCCGCAGCCGCGCCAGCAGCTCGTCCAGCGCAAAGGGCTTGATGAGATAGTCATCCGCCCCGGCATCCAGACCGTCCACCCGGTCGGACACCGCGTCCCGGGCGGTGAGCAGCAGCACAGGCAGCTGCTCGTCCCGACCGCGCAGCGTGCGCAGCACCGTCAGGCCGTCCACTTTGGGCATCATGATGTCCAGCACCGCCACATCGTAGTCCGCCGCATCCAGATAAGCCAGCGCCTCCTCACCGTCGGGCACACCGTCCACGGTGTAGCCCGCCGCCGTCAGGTTTTTCACCAGCATCCGCCGCAGCTCCGGCTGGAACATGATGACGAGCGCAATGACGCCAATCTCCAGAATCTTGCTGAGAATCCAGTTGAGCGTATAGAGCTTGAAGATTTCCGTCAGACCCGTCACCACCAGCAGAAGCAGAATGCTTCTTGCTATGCGCGCCGCGCTTGTCGAGCGAATCAGGCGCATGACGGTGTAGAACAGAAATGCAACAATTAAAATATCAATAATATCGTTAACCCCGATCTGGGGGATACGGTTCCAGAATTCCTGAAAAAATGTGCGTATCGCGGTCATAGATGCCACTCCTGCTGATACTTATAATTATTGTGATTATACTCCAAATCGGCGCGCAGTGCAAGTGGCGAAGCGGAAAAAATGAAGTTCTCTCAGCAAGACAGGACGCGGACCAGCTCGCGCACCTCACGCGCGGTGTTGAAAACGGAGAAACCGGCTCGAACGGTGCCGGATTGCAGCGTCCCTGCCGACTCGTGCGCCAGCGGCGCGCAGTGAAGCCCCGCGCGAAGCGCAAAGCCCTGCCGGGAAAGTCTGGCAGCGGTTTTCTCCACATCCTCCCGTTCGAGCAGAAACGACACCACGCCGGTCTGCGCCGCTCCATGAAAGACCCGCACGCCCGGCATCGCTTCCAGCTCGGCAATCAAAAGCTGCGCGAGCATCTTTTCGTGCGCGGCAATCTGCGAAAGCCCCATGCTTCTGACAAACCGCACACCCTCGTGCAGCGCGCAGATGCCCGGCACATTGTGCGTGCCTGCCTCGCCCGCGTCGGGGGTAAACTCCGGCATCTGCGCGCGCTCGGACAGGCTCCCCGTCCCGCCGGCGAGCAGGGGTCTGAGTGCATGCCCGCAGACCAGAACGCCCGTCCCCTGCGGACCATAGAGCGACTTGTGCCCCGGCATGCACAAAAACGCCGCAGGAAGCTTTCTCAGAGACACCGGCAGAATCCCTGCCGACTGCGAGCAATCGAGAATCAGCGGCACCTCCCGCTCGCGGCACAGCGCCGCAATTTCCTCCACCGGCAGAACATAGCCGAACACGTTCGACACGTGCGTGCAGACAACCGCCTTTGTGTTCTCTGTGATTGCCGCGCGGAAGCCCTCGATCGTATCGTCCGGGTCAAACAGCCGCCGTCCGGCAATGCGGACATCCGCGCCGATCTGATTGAGCGGTCTCCACACCGCGTTATGCTCAAAGCCCGAAATCACGACCTCATCGCCCGCTGACGCCAGAGACCGGATGGCAAGGTTCAGCGCATGCGTGGCGTTCATGGTGAAGACGATGTCCTCCGGCTTTGCCTCAAAAAGCGCTGCCAGCTCCTGCCGGCAGGCATAGACCGCGTCGGAAGCGAGCATTGCCGGTCTATGTCCGCCGCGTCCGGGGCTTGCATAATGGTCCATCGCGTATAACAGCGCCTTTTTCACCTGCGGCGGCTTTTGCAGCGTCGTTGCTGCCGCGTCAAAATAGATCATGACCCGCCTCCTCCACAAAGCCGTTATCAAACTGCCGGAACACCCGGCGGAAGCGCACGCCGCTCGATAAAAACAGCGTCAGCGCATCTGCGCCGTCCGGACCGTCTACCTCCAGTACATACCCGCAGCCCTGCTCGGCAATCTGTTTCGGCGCGCGCGCAAGCTGCGAAAAAACACCTGCGTTCTGCAAAACGCTCCGCCCGTCCTGCGCAGCTGTCAGAGAGCGGAACGAGAAATCATACACAAACATTGCGACCTCCTCCTCAGCCCATCGTATGCGTCCGCACGCCCGTTTGACACGGACCGCGCCCGCTCGCGCAGTTTCTGCATATTGTGCATATTTTTGCAGAAAGTTTCTGTTAAGACTTGACAAGATTCTCCGGCTCTGTATAATAGGAGGCAGTTGTGATAGAGGTTGCGCACAGCATGAGTCGCGTCCGCAAATCCGGCGGGAACCGGGGACGTAAAAGGGCTGCGCGCCGAAGATGGGCGACGCCGTTCCCGCGGGCGCCGGTCTGGGGCGCAGGAGAATATCCTGCGGACTGTCGCGAAAGCGGAGCGCTGTCATGTCGTCTTTACAGGGATTGTTCTGTTGCGTCATGATGCTGTCATGACGCAATTTTTGTTTTGTGAAGGAGACAAAACCATGAAGAAGAACACCTCGCATGCGCTTGTGCGCATCATCGTCATTGCGGCGATGCTCGTACTGGTCGTCGCTGCGGCAATCCAGTGCGCCAACGGCAAATCCCTTGCCGAGACGGCATGGTCGCTGCTGCCGCCCGTCATTGCCATCGTTCTGGCGCTGGTCAGCAAGGAAGCATACAGCTCGCTGTTCATCGGCGTCGTCGTCGGCGCGCTGTTCACCACGAACTTTGCGCCCGTCGCCGCGCTCGATGCCGTCGTCAACGACGGTCTGATTGCTGCCATCGCAGATAACGCCGGCATTTTCCTGTTTCTCGTCCTGCTCGGCATCATCGTCGCGCTGGTCAACGCTGCGGGCGGCTCGGCTGCTTTCGGCCGCTGGGCGGAAACCCACATCAAAACGCACGCAGGCGCGCAGTTTGCAACGTTCGTCCTCGGCGTTCTCATTTTCATCGACGACTATTTTAACTGCCTGACCGTCGGCTCCGTCATGCGCCCGGTCACGGACGGTCATAAGATTTCCCGCCCGAAGCTTGCCTATCTGATTGACGCCACTGCGGCTCCCGTGTGCATGATTGCGCCGATCTCCTCCTGGGCAGCCGCTGTCTCCTCGACCGCAGAAGGACTCAACACCGGCATGAGCGGCATTGAGCTTTTCATCCGCGCCATTCCCTATAACCTGTATTCTCTCATGACCTTCGTCTTCATCATTGCCATCATCCTGATGAAGTTCGACTATGGTCCCATGAAGCAGTATGAAAAGAAAGCATCCTCCGGCGACCTTTCCGCGCTGGAAAGCGAGGCGGGCGAGACCATCAACCCCGAGGGGCATCTGCTTGACCTCATTCTCCCGGTCGTCGTTCTGATCATCACCTGCACCATCGGCATGCTCTACGTTGGCGGCTTCTTTGGTGTGGACACGTCCGGCAGCGCTGATTTTGCCGGCGACTTTGTCGGTGCCTTCGGCAATACCAACGCCTTCGTCGGTCTTCCCTGGGGCGGCATCATCGCACTGGTTCTGACCGTGATCTATCTCGTTGCCCGCAAGGTCATCACCTTCCAGCAGGCAATGGAGTGCGTCCCCAAGGGCTTCATCGCCATGATTTCCCCGATTCTGATTCTGACGCTCGCCGTCAGCCTCAAGGCAATGATCAACTCCCTCGGTGCAGCCGAGTATGTGCACGATCTGATGGTCTACGCTTCCGATTTCCTGTACGGTATGCTGCCGGCAGTTATCTTCCTTGTCGCCTGCGTGCTCGCCTTCGCCTCCGGCACCTCGTGGGGTACGTTCGGCATTCTCATTCCGGTCGTCACCGCCGTCTTCCCGACGGACAGCCCTCTTCTCATCATCGGCATCTCCGCCTGCTGCGCGGGCGCGGTCTGCGGCGACCACTGCTCGCCCATCTCGGATACCACGATCATGGCGTCCGCCGGCGCGCAGTGCAACCACCTGACGCACGTCTCGACCCAGCTCCCCTATGCCGTAACCGTCGCTGCCGTTTCCTTCGTCGGCTTCATCGTCGCGGGCTTCGTGCAGAACGTCTATGTGACCCTTGCGGTCTCCACAGTCTTGATACTTGCCGTTCTCTTCGCACTTCGCAGCATGGAAGCGAGAAAAGATCGCATGGCAAATTAGGCAAAGAAACAGTAAGTTGCACACAGAAACCCTCCGTATGGCGAGCCATACGGAGGGTTTCTCATTCGTTATTCGTCTTTTTCCTCTGCCGCTTCGGCAGGAGCTTCCACCTGCTTTGTCTCCGCCGGCTTCTCCGGTTCGGTATCTTCCAGCTTCGCGCCGCAGTACGGGCAGACGCTCGGTCTCCGGGAGCCGAGCTTGAAGCGCTTTTTGCAGTGCGGGCACTTATAAAAAATCAGCGCCTGCAAAAGCCCCAGCACCATCAGCCCCGCACCGACTGCACTCATCGTCAGCGACTGCCGCCGGTTTCCGAGCATGACAATCAGAATGCCTGCCGCGCAGGCACTGACCATCATCCGTTCGCTTAACCTGTAATCCATCTTCCACTCTCCTCTTTTCAAAAATCAGTCCAGCTCTTTTCCACAATTCGGGCAAAACTTTGGTACCGGTCCTCTGGGCTCCAGCTGCGCCCCACAATGCGGGCATTTATAAAACAGCACCATCTGCAAAAGCCCCAGCGCCAGCACGCCGAGCCCTGCCGCGCTGAGCCACCGGATTTCCAGAATGGTCGACACCAGGACCAGCGCGAGGCAGAGATAGCACATCACGGAAAACAGCTTTTTGCTTCTTTTATAGTTCAACGATGACCTCCTCATCCTCGTCCGGTTTTCCCCGGCGATTTGTTCTTGCGCTCTGGAAAATGATAACCAGCGGCTCGCGGAGCGTTTTTCTGCCGTCATAGCGCTCGGTACAAATGCTGATCTTCCACTGGTCAAAGGGAAGCGCAATCAGTTCGTCCGACAGCCAGTAAACCGGCTGCTTCTTCGTCGGCTCGGGCAGCGAAGTTTTGGGTCTCGCACCCAAAAATGTGATGCGTTCGAGCGTGTTATCGAACATGGCGTTGCCGCTGTCGATGCAAAGCGTCAGCGTGTCGTCCTGCATCGACACTTCCAGTATCTGTGCGTCATGCAGCCCACGCACCCAGTACCAGTCCGGGCAGCTTCTTTCGTCTTTCATACGCGCTCGATCAGGCACACCGCGTGCGCGGCAATTCCCTCGCCGCTGCCGGTAAAGCCGAGGCGCTCTTCGGTCGTCGCCTTGACGCTGACGTTTTCCGCGTCCGTTTCCAGCGCGTCTGCGATTCGTTTTCGCATGGTATCGATATACGGCGCAAGCTTCGGTCTCTGGGCGATCACCGTCGCGTCCAGATTTCCGGGCTTCCATCCGTGCTCCTGCAAGACATTGCGCACTTTTTTGAGAAGCTCCACACTGTCCGCGCCCAGATACGCATCATCGTTGTCCGGAAACAGCTTTCCGATGTCGCCCAGCGCAGCCGCACCCAGCAGCGCGTCCATGACGGCATGCACCAGCACGTCTGCATCCGAGTGTCCGTCGAGCCCCTTTTCAAACGGAATCTCCACACCGCCCAGAATCAGCTTTCGCCCCTCGACCAGACGGTGTACATCGTATCCATGTCCGATTCTCATGGTGTCTGCCTCCGTTTCAGAATCAGCTCGGCAATATCCAGATCCAGCGGCGTCGTAATCTTGATGTTCTCCTCTGAGCCGTCCGTCAGCAGCACCGTCATGCCGAGCGCCTCCACCGCCGAGCAGTCGTCGGTCAGTGAAAGCCCCTTCTGCTTTGCGTTCTGCAGCGCGCCCAGCAGCAGCGCATAGTCAAACACCTGCGGCGTCTGCACGGCAAAGAGCGTGGACCGGTCCGGCGTTTCATCCACCGCGCCGGTTTTGGATACCTTGATCGTATCTTTGACCGGAATCGCGGGCGCTGCCGCGCCAAACTTCGCCGCCTTTAAAATCGCTTTTGTGATGACCTCCGGCGGCACCAGCGGACGCGCGCCGTCATGCACCGCAACAAGCTCCGTCCCTTCCGGCACAGCCTTGAGCCCGTGCATCACCGACTCTTGTCGACTCTCTCCGCCGGGAACGACGATGCGCACCTTCCGATACGGCGAACAGACCCGGCTGATTTTGGGCATCCGGTCCTCGCGCGCGACGACGATGATGGTGTCGATCATCTCATGATCGTCGAACACGCGCAGCGTCCGGCTCAGAACCGGAAGCCCGCCCAGCTCCGCCAGAAGCTTGTCCGTCCCGCCCATCCGGGCAGAAGACCCGGCGGCGACAATCACCGCCGCACAGCTCGGATGCGAGAGCTTGTTTTTCACCTGCCGCGCCTTGCGGATGCTATCTGCAAGCTGCATGAAATCCCTCCTTATGTGAGGCTGCCCACAAGCTCCTTGTAGGCTCTGCCGCGCACGGCGAAATTCTTGAACTGGTCAAACGCTGCACAGGCAGGGCTCAACGTCACAATGTCGCCCGGCTGCGCCGCCTTCCGGCAAAGCGCAACCGCCTCGCACAGATCGTTTGCCTCCAGAATTTCCGGCGCGCCCTTCCTGTACTCCGGCGCGTTTTCCACTGCCGCGCGGATTTTGTCCGCCGTCGCGCCGCACAATACCAGCGTCTTGACATGCGCGCAGATCTCCGGTCCCAGCACGTCGAACGGAATGTGCTTGTCATACCCGCCCGCAATCAGAATCACCTTCTGCTTGAACGAGTGCAGCCCCGCAATCGTCCGCGACGGGCTCGACGCAATCGAGTCGTTGTAATACTTCACCCCGTGCAGCTCACGCACCAGCTCAATGCGATGCTCCACGCCGCCGAAGCTCCGCGCCACCGCGTCCACATCCGCATCCGTTGCAAGACCTTCCGTCGCGCAGGCGGCAGCCATGTAATTTTCAATGTTGTGTACGCCCGGGATTTTAATATCGTCCGCCGGCATGATTCTTCGCCCATTGCGGTAAATGATGCCGTTTTCCAGCCAGACGCCGTTCGAAGGTTTTCCCAGCCGCGAGAATTTTTCCACCATACCCGGCGCTTTTTCGGCAAAGGAATTGGTAATTTCGTTGTCCATGTTCACAACGAGCTTGCCGGTCTTTCCCTGATGCAGATAGACGTTTTCTTTTGCGGCAATATACTCCGCCATGTCCTTGTGCACGTCGAGATGGTTCGGCGCAAGATTCGTCACCACCGCAATGTCTGCCGACTGCGTCATGCCCATGAGCTGGAACGAGGAAAGCTCGACAACGGCAAGATCGTCCGGCTTCATCTGCTCTGCCAGCGGCAGAAGCGGCGTTCCGATGTTGCCGCCGAGCCAGACTGTGTAGCCCGCGTGCTTTAAAATTTCCGAGATCAGCGTTGTCGTCGTCGTCTTGCCGTCCGAGCCGGTCACGGCGATGATTCTGCACGGGCAAACGGAGAAAAACGCCTCCATTTCGCTCGTCACCACCGCGCCGCTCTCGCGCAGCTGCCGCAGCGCCGGAATGTCCGGATGCATGCCGGGCGTACGGAACACAACGTCCGCCTGCACGCTGTCCAGGTATCCGTCTCCCACATGGAGCGTCGCGCCCATGCGCTCTAAGTCCAGAACCTCTTCGTCGAGCTGCTGCCTGGGCGTCTTGTCGCAGGCAAGCACCGTCAGCCCCCTGCGAAGCAGCATGCGGATCAGCGGGCGGTTCGACACGCCGATGCCGAGCACGGCAATGCGCTTTCCCCGCAGCGCCTCAAAATATGCAGAAACCTTCTCGTTCATGGTTGAAGCCTCTTTTCCGGTTGTTAGCTCCATTATATCCGCCCTAGAAAAAAATTGCAACTTGTTTGACATTCGGGCGCGAATCAGGTACAATACAAGCGCGACCGGGACGGACAGTCGCGGGGTGCAGCCCAACGGCTGCATCATGAGGAAAGTCCGGGCTCCACAGGGCAAGGATAACGGGTAACGCCCGCCCAGAGCGATCTGAGGAAAAGTGCAACAGAAATATACCGCCTCGTCCTTTTATACCAGTCAGGAGACTGCAAGCAATGTCTCCCGTCTGCGCCAAAAAAGCCAATAAAGCTCCGCTTTGACGGCAGAGGAGAAAGAACGAAAACCGTTCTCCCGTCCCCCCAACCGACAAAGCCCCGCTTTGACGGCAGAGGAGGCGCAACGGAATGTATGAGCTTTGCCGCTTGCGGCGAAGCGAAGGATATGAAGTTTGCGCCGACGAGGTAAGGGTGGAAACGTGCGGTAAGAGCGCACGCATCGGCGTGGAAGCGTCCGTTGCTGTAAACTCTATCCGGAGCAACACCGTGGAGGAAACAAGGCTTGCCCGGCTGTTTCCGAGGAGGTGGCTGGAGCGCACCGGCAACGATGCGCCTAGATAGATGACTGTC
>DNFA01000081.1:42939-48139 GCA_003487665.1 Oscillibacter sp. | reverse complement strand
ATGGTGATCTTCTGCACCGGGGCGGAGTGGCTCTGCAAAGCCGCCACCAGCGCGTGGCCGATCTCGTGGTAGGACACGATCTTCTTCTCGTGGTCGGTCATGATGGCGTTCTTCTTCTGATAGCCCGCGATGACCACCTCGATGCTCTCCTCCAGATCGGCCTGGGTCGCAAAGCGCCTGCCGTCCCGGACGGCGCGCAGCGCCGCCTCGTTGACGATGTTGGCCAGCTCCGCGCCGGAAGCGCCGGAGGCCATCCGCGCCACCTTGTTGAAATCCACGTCCTCGGCGATCTTGATCTTTTTGGCGTGTACCTTCAATATGGCCTCGCGCCCCAGCAGGTCGGGCAGCTCCACCGGCACCCGCCGGTCGAAGCGCCCCGGACGGGTCAGCGCCGGGTCGAGGGACTCCGGGCGGTTGGTGGCCGCCAGAATGATGACGCCGTTGCTGCTGTCGAAGCCGTCCATCTCGGTGAGCAGCTGGTTGAGGGTCTGCTCCCGCTCGTCGTTGCCGCCGTACTGTCCGCCGCTGCGCTTCTGACCGATGGCGTCGATCTCGTCGATGAACACGATGCAGGGCGCCTTCTCCTTGGCCTGGCTGAACAGATCACGCACCTTGGAGGCGCCCATGCCCACGAACATCTCTACGAATTCCGAGCCGGACATGGAGAAGAAGGGCACGTTGGCTTCGCCGGCCACGGCCTTGGCCAGCATGGTCTTGCCGGTACCCGGAGGGCCCACCAGCAGGATGCCCTTGGGCATGGAGGCGCCGATCTCCTTGTACTTGCTGGGGTCGTGGAGGTAGTTGACCACCTCCTGCAGATTCTCCTTGGCCTCGTCCTCACCGGCCACATCGTCAAACTTGATGCCCTCGGCAGATTTGACGTAGATCTTGGCGTCGGAGCGGCCCATGTTGAACATCATGGAGTTGCTTCCGCCGCCCATTTTCTTCATCAGGCTGCGGGAAACCAGCTGCCCGATGGCGATGAAGAGCACCAGCGGCAGCACCCAGGCCAGAATGTCCGTCAGCAGGGAGGTCTGCTCGATCTCCTCGCCGGTGGTGGAGATGCCCGCGTCCAGCAGGCGCTGCACCATGCCGTCATCGGGCACGATGGCCGTCTTGTAGATGGTCTTTTCGTCCTTGTCGGTGAACAGGATGCGGTTGCTCTGCTGCTGGATCTCCACCTTGCCGATCTCCTTATTCTCGGTCATGGAGACGAAGGTGTTGTAATCCACCTCCTGTATCTGGTGCTCCGCCAGCCACGGCATGGCCAGCATGTTGAACAGCACCACCAGCAGGATAGCCGCCAGATAGTAGTAAATAAGCGGTTTCTTGGGGGACTTGACCTCGTTCATGAAAAAGCCTCCTCTGTGCACTTTGTTGAATAAGATACCCTACCACATTTTGCCCAAAGTGTCTATAAGCAGATGCGCCGGAACTGCAAAAATCCCCGTCCCACTTCTGCGGGACGGGGATGAAATTAACATATCCGCCACAATTATAGGGTGGCGAAACGCGCCTTTTACGGCGTATGTTTTCTTATGCCAGGCGGCCTAACAGCCGGCTTCCGCTGCGGCGCAGCCACCGGCGCAGCAGGGCGGCCAGCGCCGCCGTCAG
Organism: Oscillibacter sp.; assembly: GCA_003487665.1. Lineage (GTDB taxonomy): Bacteria > Bacillota > Clostridia > Oscillospirales > Oscillospiraceae > Vescimonas. The sequence goes on along the minus strand of DNFA01000081.1, from coordinate 46,525 downwards.
CACCGACCACGCCAGCAGGTACCACGCCGCGCCCATATCGGCGCCGACCACGAAGTACAGCGCGGCGATGGCGGCGGCGTACAGCCACCCGGCCAGCATCACCAGCAGCACCGTGATACGCTGCTTGATGACCGTGATCTCGTTTGTCCAGACCAGATTGGGGCGCTTCAGATCCATCAGCAGGCCGAACTCCGCCGACAGCCACACGAACAGCAGCGGCAGCACCACCAGCAGCACGGCCTCCTGCAGAGCGGGACGGATAGCCAGCAGCACCAGCACGGAGGTGACCGCCATGGGGATGCCCGTCACCAGCAGCTGCACCAGCAGCTTGGCGCGGAGCAGCTGCCACGCCGTCACCGGCAGGGACTGCGCCAGCCACAGGTTCTTGCCCTCCAGCGACACGGAGGACGCGGCTGTGTCGTTCATGGAGCCTATCAGACACAGGGCAGCGCACAGCATCACCGCCAGAAAGCCGGGCGCTTCGCCGCCGGCGATCTCATGCACCACGGGCAGAAGCTCGCCGGCCTTCACCAGCAGCAAAACGCCCATAATGGGCAGCATCACCGTGCCCAGAGCGCAGTTGAGCATATAGTTGGGGCTGGAGGTGAAGCGGCCGAACTCCTTCCGCAGCAGGGCGGAGGACGTACCGGCGGCCTTGACCGCCTTTTCCCGGTACTCCGCCTTGGCGGTGGTGCCGGAGGCGGTGGCGATGCCGATAAACGTGCGGCTGAGCACCAGATAGGTCAGGGCGCACAGCGCCAGCGTCACGGCCATCACAAAGGCGATGGCCAGCCAGTCGCCTTCGCCCATGCGTCCCAGCAGATACAGGGGATAGGCCGCGCCCCGGACGGCGTCGCCCACCGCCGTCAGGTTGGCCAGCAGCTCATTCAGCAGGTCGGACGCCCGGAAGCAGACCATGTAGTACAGGCCAAAGAACACCAGCGCGATGAACACCGTCAGGAAGTTCTTGCGCTTGAGCTTGGCGGAGATCTTAGCCACTACCCAGCCCAGCACGCAGGAGAGCACCAGCACGAACAGGGACACCGCCAGCACCAGCATCACGCCGCCCGCGATGGCGGACGGGGAGGCGTCGGCGGCGCACCAGTAGAAGATCACGGCGGGCAGCAGCACCACGCCGGAGAACATCAGTCCCATGAGATACACGCCCAGCAGCCGGGATGCCAGTATCGCCCGAATGGGGATGGGCATGCTCAGCAGCAGGTCGTTGTCCTTGGCCTGATACAGGGAGGAAAAGGTGTTGAACACGCTGCCGAACACGCCCAGCAGAATGGCAAGCCCGGCAAACAGCGTGAAATATAGCCACCCCATGCCGGAGGCCACCAGCGGCTGGCAGATGCTCCACGCCAGCAGCACGAACATGCCGCCGACGAAGCCTATCATCAGCACCGCGTACAGGACGAAGAACAGAATGGTGGAGGCTCTGGAGCGGGGTCTGTTCTTTTTTGCGTCGTAGAAGTAGCTGCGGAATATCTCAAACAGCTGCTTTTTCAGGAGGACATTGACCATTACGCATCCTCCTCCAGCTCCAGAAATACCTCTTCCAGAGAGTCGTCGCCCTTGACCTCCTCCATGGTGCCGGAGCGGATGAGCCTGCCGCCCTTGATGATGGCCACCTTGTCGCACAGCTTTTCCGCCACCTCCAGCACGTGGGTGGAGAAGAAGATAGCGCCGCCGTTGTCGCACACCTGCCGCATCATGCTCTTTAGGGTGTGGGCGGCCTTGGGGTCAAGCCCCACGAAAGGCTCATCCATAACGATGAGCCGGGGGTCGTGGAGCCACGCGGCGATGATGGCCAGCTTCTGCTTCATGCCGTGGGAGTAGGCGGCGATGGGCTGCGCCAGATCGCCGGTCAGCTCGAAGGTGTCCGCATAGGTGCGGATGCGCTCCCGCCGGGTCTGGGCGTCCACGCCGAACACGTCGGCGATGAAGTTCAGGTACTTGATGCCCGTCATGTAGTCGTACAGGTCGGGGTTGTCGGGGATATAGGCCAGCAGCCGCTTGCAGGCCAGCGGGTCGGTCTTGATGGACTTGCCGCCGATGGTGATCTCGCCCTGATCGAATTGCAGGATGCCCACCACGGATTTCAGGGTGGTGGTCTTGCCTGCGCCGTTGTGTCCGATAAAGCCGTAGATCTCGCCGGGGGCGATGTGCAGCGTCAGGTCGTCCACGGCCTTCTTCTCGCCGTAGGTCTTGGTCAGATGTTGAATGTCCAGCATGAGGGTTCCTCCTTATTTTCTCTCCGCTATCTCTATAACAATGCCCCGTTGGGGCGCGATTCAGCCGCGGCTGCGGCTGATGATGCGAACGATGCCCATAACGGCGGCATACAGCACGCCCGCCACCGCCCAGATGATCCAGCTGTACTGGGGCTGGCCGTTGCCTTTGGGGCCGTAGGTGTACAGCAGGAACACGGCTGTGGCCGCCAGCCAGTAGATCATGATGACGGTGCCGCGCAGCTTGTGGTGCTTCTTCTGGGGACGGGTGTAGTCGCCCTCCTCCAGCAGCTGCTCCATAGCGCCCTGATACACCCCGGTGGTGACCAGCGCCAGACAGCCGACAGCCACCAGCGCCAGCAGAGCGCACACCGCGCCCACATACAGCAGGTCAGCGCCGTCGATGCACATGGCAGCGAACAGCGGCACCGCCGCCAGCACGCACAGCACCACGCCCACGGTGGTGAGCCGGGTGTTGGTGTCCTTATACTCCTGCTGCCGTTGGCGCACCATACCGTCTACGCCGTATTCCGTCTCAAACGGCTCCTCCTCCAGGAATTTGAACTCCCGCACCTGCGCGGCGGTGCGCAGGAAGAGGCTCACGGCCACGGCCACCAGCACCAGCAGCACGCACAGGCCGATGCCTGCGGCGGCGTTTCCGGAGATACCGAAGCGGCCGCTCTCGCTGAGGGCGGACAGCAGAAGCAGCGTTACCGGCGATACGATGCACAGCGCCGTGGCCGCGGCGACCTTCGGCGCGGCGGCCTTGCGCAGGGCGAGGTAGGCGGATGCCTGCCCCATGGTGACGCGGCGCAGGGGCGGGTCGTTGTCCTCCGCAGCGGCGCAGGGCACATCCTCCTCCAGCTCGTCCTTCAGCAGATAGTCGGTGGTAACGCCGAACAGACGGCTCATGGACACCACCTTATCCATATCGGGCACCGACTGAGCGCCCTCCCACTTGGAAACGGACTGGCGGGTGACGCCCAGCTTCTCCGCCAGCTCCTCCTGGCTCCAGCCTGCCCTCTTGCGCAGGGATACGATCTTGTCAGCAATGATCATGACAGCTCCTCCTTCATGTCTGCGGCGTATTGCCGCGTGTTTTGTATGGCGCTATCATACGGTTTCCGGCGGCTGCGGTCTATAAACCGGGCTGGGAAATCTGTCAACCGGCGGTTGCGTTTCCGGATTTTTGGGCAGATCAGCACGTTTGCATGGATATTTTAGCCAAAAACACCGCCGGTGTCAACTTACAGTTATGCAGCATTCTTTAAGATTTATGTAAAATATGTAATATGTAAAAGGAGCCGTCTCGGTGAGACGGCTCCCCAGTCTGTCGAAAAAGCCTGTCATTG
>DNFA01000081.1:22034-42642 GCA_003487665.1 Oscillibacter sp. | reverse complement strand
CGTGGGTTTATCGACACGCTGAGGAGCCGTCTCGGTGAGACGGCTCTCTGGCTCTTACGTTATTCCTCTGTGAAGTGTACGTGGTTGAAGATGTGATCCTGACAGAAGCAGTGGTACCCGGCGCATTTGCTGCAATACCGGAACTGCATATCGGGATAGTCGGTGTCGGTCTTGCCGCAGACGGCGCACTTATGGTGATAGCCCTGCTGCGCCTGCTGGCGGGCTTGCTGCTGCTGTGCCTGCCGGAACTGCACGGTCTTGCGGGAGGCCTGATACTGGGTGCGCTGGCGGAGATAGTGCACCTCCGGCCAGATGAACACGGCGAAGTTCAGCAGCGCCACGATGGGCAGCACCACGCCGCCCCAGTTGTGCTGACCGACGGCGCTGATGATGTCAAAGGCGAACAGCGCGCCGTCCAGATACGCCAGCCACTTCATCTTCACCGGAATGATGAAGAACAGCAGCACCTGCGCGTTGGGGAACAGGACGGCGAAGGCGAAGAACATGGACAGGTTTACATAATTCGTACCCGCCACGGTCAGATAGTAGTTGCCGGTGATCAGGCTGGCCAGAACCGCGCCCAGCACCGTCAGCAGCATGCCGCTGAAGTAGTACAGATTGAACTTGGCCGTGCCCCACTGCCGCTCCAGCGTGGAGCCGATCCAGTAGTAGAAATACAGACTGATCAGCAGGGAGAAGGGAGAGGAATAGGCCGGAACGAATACGAACGTCACCAGCCGCCACACCTCGCCCCGCAGCAGTGCGTGGAGGTTGAAGGTCAGGAAATTCAGCGCGTTGACATCGTTGGACTGGGTCAGCAGCATCAGCACATACACCGCCACGTTGCCCGCCACGATCACGCGCATCAGGTTGGAGATGCCGAACCGGGGATGGGCGGCGCAGAACCGCTGCACCCCGTCATAGATCTTTTTCAAGGGGAGTGTCCTCCTGTTGTGATAGAAATTATGAACAGTATACCGCATGAGCGGGCAAAAGTCATGTCATTTTTTTGAACATTACCGCAGCAGTGCCTGTATATCCTCCGGCAGGGGCGCGGTAACGTCGATGCTTGAGCCGGTAAGAGGGTGGCGCATGACCAGATGATAGCTGTGCAGCGCCGGGCGGGCGATCAGCGCCCGATCCTCGGTGCCGTAGAGCCAGTCGCCGGTGAGGGGATGGCCGATGGCGGCCAGATGCACCCGCAGCTGGTGGGTGCGCCCGGTGGTGGGAGTCAGCCGCAGCAGGGCGCGTCCGTTGGCTGCCGCCAGCACCTCGTAATGGGTGTGGGCGGGCAGCCCCTGCGGGTCAGGACAGCGCTTCAGCAGCGACCCCTCCGCCCGTCCCAGCGGCAGGTCGATGTCGCCCTCGCCGGGCACCGGCACGCCCTCGCACACGGCGCGGTAATCCCGCTGAAAGGCGTCTGTGTGGAGCTGCGCCATGCACAGAGCGTGGATATAGCCGGTCTTGGCAGCGGCCATAACGCCGGTGGTGCCCCGGTCAAGGCGGTTGACGGCGTGGAAGCAGTCGGTGCGCAGATAGTGCGCCACAGCGCCGGCTACGGTGACAGGCTCCTCCGTCAGCGCGGCGGGGTGCATGGCAATACCGGCGGGCTTGTTGATCAGCAGCAGATCCTCGTCCTCGTACAGGATATCCAGCGGATAGTCCACCGGCTGGATGTGGGGATTCTCGCCGGGCAGGTCGGACACATCGGCGGCCAGCAGGTCGCCGGGGCGGGGCACGAACCGCACGGTGACGGGTGCACCGTTGACCGTGATGGCGCCCCGGAACTTCAGCCGGCTGAGGAAGCCGCCGGAGATATGCCACAGGCGTCCCAGCAGCTGCCGGACGGTCTGCCCGCTGTCGGCCTCGGTGACGGTATGGGTCAGAATTCGCATGGCACACCTCCTGTGAAAAATCAGTATAGCACATTCTCCGCGGATGTGGTATACTTACCTCACAAAAACCGTGAAAGTGAGGACTTTTTATGGCTTCCAAGGTATATTTTGCCGACCTGCGGGCGGATATGCATGAAAATCTGCAGCAGAAGCTGACGCGGCTGATGAAGACCGCCGGCATGGGCGACATTGATTTTCAGGACAAGTTCGTGGCCATCAAGCTGCATTTCGGCGAGCCGGGCAACCTGGCCTTCCTGCGCCCCAACTGGGCGCGGACGGTGGCGGACTTTGTGAAGGAGCGGGGCGGCAAGCCGTTCCTGACGGACTGCAACACCCTGTATGTGGGCGGGCGGAAGAACGCGCTGGATCACATGGACAGCGCCATGCTCAACGGCTTCAACCCCATGACCACCGGCTGCCAGATCATCATTGCCGACGGTCTGAAGGGCAGCGACGAGGTGGAGGTGCCCGTGGCGGGCGGCGAGTATGTGAAGAACGCCAAGATCGGCCGCGCCGTCATGGACGCGGATGTGTTCATCTCCCTGACCCATTTCAAGGGGCACGAGACGGCGGGCTTCGGCGGCTGCCTGAAGAACATCGGCATGGGCTGCGGCAGCCGCGCCGGTAAGATGGAGCAGCACAACGCGGGCAAGCCCCATGTGGCGGAGAAATACTGCATCGGCTGCGGCCAGTGCCGCAGGATCTGCGCCCACGGCGCGCCCATCATCGAAAACGGCAAGGCGCACATCGACCACGACAAATGCGTGGGCTGCGGCCGCTGCATCGCCGTCTGTCCCAAGGACGCGGTGCAGATCAACTGGGACGAGAGCACCACCAACCTGAATTACAAGATCGCCGAGTACACCAAGGCGGTGGTGGACGGACGCCCCTGCTTCCACATCTCGCTGGTCATCGACGTGTCGCCCACCTGCGACTGCCGTCCCGAGAACGACATGGCCATCGTGCCCAACGTGGGCATGTTTGCCTCCTTCGACCCGGTGGCGCTGGACATGGCCTGCGTGGACGCGGTGAACGCCCAGACGCCCCTGCGCGGCTCCGCCGCCGACGGCGACCCCTGTGACCACGACCACTTCCAGCGGCTCCACCCGGACACCAACTGGCGCAGCTGTCTGGAGCACGGCGAGAAGATCGGCATCGGCACCCGCGACTACGAGCTGGTCAAGATATAAGCCAAAAACAAGCACCCGCCGGGTGCTTGTTTTTTGCTCATGCCGCGCTGCCCGCCTGCGGTAATGCGCGCGGCCTGTCCTTCCTGGCGGGAGCCATCTGCAAAGCCCAGAAAATTTTACGCTCTCCCTATGGAAACCTCTCCCGCGGCATGATATGATAAAGGCACTTCTGAGACAAAGGAGACTGGTTATGGATACTTCCATCAACTTCAATGAGAAAAAGGGCTTTATCTGCGATATGGACGGCGTCATCTACCACGGCAACCGTATCCTGCCGGGCGTGGCGGAGTTTATCCAGTGGCTCCACGACGAGGACAAGGAATATCTTTTCCTGACCAACAACAGCGGCTACACGCCCCGCGAGCTGAACCAGAAGCTGGCGCGCATGGGCTTGGACGTGCCGGAGGAGCACTTCTACACCAGCGCACTGGCAACAGCGGCCTTTCTGAAGGAGCAGGCGCCCGGCTGCTCCGTGTTCGCCATCGGCGAGGCGGGACTTCTCAACGCCCTCTACGATGCGGGCATCACCATGAACGACGTGAATCCCGATTACGTGGTGGTGGGCGAGGGACGCTCCTACTCGCTGGACACCCTGACCAAGGCCACCAATCTGGTGGTGGCCGGAGCGAAGCTCATCGGCGCCAACTCCGACGTGTCCGGCCCCATCGAGAGCGGCATCGCCCCGGCCTGCCGCGCGCTGATCGCCCCCATCGAAATGGCCACCGGCAAGCAGGCCTATTTCTGCGGCAAGCCCAATCCTCTGATGATGCGCACCGGCCTGCGGATGCTGCACTGCCACTCCGCCGAGGCGGTCATGGTGGGCGACCGTATGGACACCGACGTCATCTCCGGCATGGAGAGCGGCATGTCCACGGTGCTGGTGCTGTCCGGCGTGTCCACCCGCGAGACGCTGAAAACCTACGCCTATCGCCCCAGCATCGTGCTGGACGGCGTGGGCGACATCGCCGCCATCGCCCGCTCCAAAAAGCAATAAGCCCACAAGCCGCGCCGCCGCCAGCGGCGCTGTCCTGCGGCACAGCTGGCTGCAAAAAAGGACTGACACGCATTTTCGCGTGTCAGTCCTGCTTTTTTTACGCCGTAGTGACGGCCGTTCCCGCGTCAGTCGTCCAGCTCCGCCTCATGCTTGAGGATCGCGCCGGTGGCGGCGTTGATCTCGTAGCTGTATTCCATATTGCCGGACTTGAACTCGACCTCGTAGACGAGCGTGCCGTCCTCATCGTCCAGTTCGATGCCCATATCATACGCCTTGCCTTCGCTGACGCCCGCATGGTTCAGGGCAACGGACTTCGCCTTGGCGTAGCCGATATCGCCGGAGGCCGCAGGCTTGGAGGGCTGCACCACAGGTACCTCCGTCCCGTCCGCCGCCTCGCGCTTGCTCTCCAGGATCGCGCCGGTGTAGGCATCGACCTTGTACTCGAACTCCTCACCGGTCTGGCTCTTGATCTCCACCTCATAGTGGGCGGGGGACTCGTCCAGCTCAGGATCGACTGCGCTGTACGCCATCTTCGCGGTGGATGCCTTGCCGAAGGCTGCCGCGGCGATGTCCATGGCCTTGTCCGTGCCGATGGGCATGGCGGGCGCGCCCGCTTCGGCCAGATCCTTCAGCTCCTCCACCGAGAGCTTCGCCAGCGCGTCAAATTTCAAAGCGGGGTTCAGCGCAAGCACGCGGTTCACCAGCGCCGCCTTACCGGTGGAAATGCTGTTTTCCCGCGCCTGCTGCTCCAGCCCTGCGTCCTGTGTAAGCGTCTGCGTCAGGACGGACGCCTTTGCTTCGCTGGTCTGCAAAACGCCGTCCACGGTGCTCGTCAGCTCACGCTGGAGCTTTTCCGCCCGCGCCGTGTCGTTGTCCTCCACCGAGATCATGATGGCGGAGGAAATGCTGTTCAGATAGCCGTTCCGCACCAGGCTGCCCACAATGGCGTTCACCGCCACGTCCAGCTTCGCGCCCTTCAGGTCTGCACCGTCGCCCATATCCGCAAGGATGGCCTTCGCATCCTCGTTGAGCGGTGTGCAGACCAGCACCTTTTCGCTCTTGCTGACCTTCAGCTCGATGCTGGGGTTTACGTCCAGCGACACCACGGACGCCACCGCGTGTGCCTGCTGATAGAATATCCCTCCGCCGCCCAGCAGCACCAGCGCAAGGCAGGCCGCCGCCAGCGTCGTCCACCGTTTCTTTGTCGTTTTCTTCGTCGTCATGGGGATCACCGTTCCTTTCCGCTCATCACAGCGGGAGAGAACGCCGTTCACGTCGTTTGGCGCGGTCTTTTCCACCGCCGAAGCCAGACGCTGCTCCATCTTTTCATTGGTCATCGGGCGTCATCTCCTTCCAGACAGCTTCGCATCTTCTTCAATGCTCTGTGATATTTCGACAGGACGGTAGGAAGCGGCAGCTCCAGCAGCGCCGCGATCTCCCGGTGCTTCATACCCGTGACCGCGTGGAGCAGCACGATGCGCCGCTCCTCGTCGCCAAGGCTTGCCAGCGCGTGCTGCAAGAGGACGCGCTCGTCCGCATCCAGTCCGCACTCCTGCGCGGGAATGGCGTCCCATTCCTCGTCCGAGAGCGCGGTGCGGCGTTCCTCGCGCCGCAGACGCATCAGGCACAGGCTGCGGCACACCGCCAGCAGCCAGCCCATGGGGGAACCGGTGGGGCGGTACTGCGCCGCGCAGTCCCACACCTGCACATAGACATCCTGTGTGAGATCCTGCGCATCGTGGGCGTTCCTGAGGTAGGACAGCGCAAGGCCGTACACCGCCGGGCGCGTGCGCCGGTACAGCTCCGCCAAGGCGTCGCGGTCATTCCCGGCAATGCACCGCAGCAGCCGCTGCAGCTCACGCCGCTCCTCTGCCGGCGCATATTCGGTTGTCATCAGCATACTGAGCATGGGCTTCTATCTCCTGTCATCCGTGTAATGCACGGAAAGGGCGTTTTATTGCATGCGGGCAAAATAAAATTTTACAGCCTGACCCCGCGCTTAGTATACCAGCCCAGGCGCCTTTCGTCGAGAAGAAAGTGCCGCGCGGCTCTTCACGCTGCTGTCTGCGCCCTCACTGCTCCGGCTGCCGCAGAAACAGCACGCCCAGCGTGCCCGGGCCGCAGTGAGAGGATACGGTGCACCCCGCCTGGGTGACGAATACCTCCTCGAAGGGGGCCAACTCCCGTACCAGCTCCGTCAGCTCCCGCAATGTCTCCTCCGGCACCTCGCCGGAGTGGGTGATGAAGGCGTGGTCGGCTACCACCGCCTTCCCCGCCAGCCGCTCCGCGATGTACTGGCGATACACCTTGTCCATGGAGCCGCGGTACTTTTTGCACACCGCCAGCTTGCCCTCCCGCATCTCCAGACAGGGCTTCAGCTTCAGCACATTGGCGCCCAGCGCCGCCACGCCGCTGCACCGGCCGCCCTTCCACATATATTCCAGCGTGTCCAGCACGAAGCTGGTATCGCTGTGAGGGGCCAGGCGGCGCAGCTCTGCCGCGATATCCGCCGCCGCCATGCCGCCATCCCGCAGCTTGGCTCCCCGGAGGGCCAGCAGCCCGCCGCCGGTGGAGAGCTGGCGGCTGTCCACCACGTGGATCTGCCCCTGCTCCGCCAGCTCCTGCGCCGCCAGCACCGCGTTCTGGCAGGTGCAGGACAGCTCTGAGCTGATGTCGATATGCACGATGTCATATCCCTCCGCCAGGATCGGGGCAAAGAACGCCTTGAAGTCCTCCGGGCTGACCGCCGCGGTCTTGGGCAGGGTTCCGTTCCGGCGGTACTCGGCGTACAGCTCCGCCGAGGTGTACTGCCCGTCGTCGGGAAAGACCCGCTCTCCGCTCTGGATGGTCAGCGGTATGGTGCGGATCTGGAAGCGCTCCAGAAGCTGGGGCGTCAGGTCGCAGGTGCTGTCATAGGTGATGCAGACAGGTCTGGGCATAAGGGGTATTCCTCCTATTTGTTATGTATGGCACAGGAGCAGTATACCGAAGAAACCTCAACGCAAGCTCAAAAACCTCTCGATTTTTGTGAGCGGGTGTGATAAAATCCAGAAAAACGCAAGGGAGGAATGGATATGTTCCGCATTCTGGTGGCCGAGGATGACGACAGCGCCCGTTTCCTGATGTGCGAGGTGCTGCGGCGCGCCGGCTACGAGCCGTGCCCCGCCCGGGACGGTGTGGAGGCGCTGGAGGTGATGGAGCACTACCAGTGCGATCTGGCGGTGGTGGACATCACCATGCCCCGGATGGACGGCATCACCTTCACCCGGACGCTGCGGGAGGGCAACTGCGACCTGCCGGTGCTGATGGTGACGGCGCGCGTGACCCAGGAGGACAAGCGCCGGGGCTTCCGGGCGGGGACGGACGACTACATGGTCAAGCCCGTGGACGAGGAGGAGATGCTCTGGCGCATTGAGGCGCTGCTGCGGCGGTATTGCAGCCGGGCGGATCGCCGCCTGACGGTGGGAGCCACGGTGCTGGATCGCGGCTCCCTGCAGGTCATCACGCCGCAGGGCACATGGCAGCTGGCCGCCAAGGAATTCCTGCTGCTGTACAAGCTGCTGTCCTACCCCCGGACGCTTTTTACCAAGCGCCAGCTCATCGACGATATATGGGATCTGGACAGCGATGTGGACGAGCACACCGTGGAGGTCTACATCTCCCGGCTGCGGGAAAAATTCCGGGACAACCGGGACTTTGAGCTGCGGACGATCCGCGGCTTCGGTTATATGGGGATGCCCCGGGAGGACGGAAATGCGGAAAACTGACGTGAAGAAAGAGAATCCGCCCGTCCGCCTGCTGGGCACCATGTTCCTCCTGGTGCTGGGTCTGGTGGCGGTGTATGTTGTGCTGGCGCTGGGCATATTCGCGCTGGTGCAGCAGCTGGTGCATCTGGACAAAGCAAATTATACGCTGCTCTGGCCTATTCTTATCCTGACCATCAGCGCCATTCTGGGCGTTCTGCTGGCCGTGTTCATCTTCCGCGGGTATCTGGCGCCGCTTTCCCGGCTGATGCAGGCCACGCAGTCGGTGGCCTCCGGCGATTACTCCGTGCGGGTGGAGATGCGGGGCGCCCGGGGCGAGGTGGCGGAGTACATCCGCAGCTTCAACAAAATGGCGGAGGAGCTGTCCGGCGTGGCGCTGCTGCGCATGGACTTCGTGAACACCTTCTCCCATGAGTTCAAAACGCCCCTGATCTCCATCCGGGGCTTCGCCAAGCTGCTGCAAAACGACGATCTGACGCCGGAGCAGCGGCAGACCTATACAAACACCGTGGTGCAGCAGTCCGAAAGGCTGGCAGCCATGAGCACCCACATTCTGGAGCTGGCGCAGTATGAAAACACCGAGATCGTATCCGACAAAACGCTGTACAGCCAGGACGAGCAGCTGCGGCGGTGCGTCCGCCAGCAGGAGAGGGACTGGCTGCAAAAGGGGCTGACCGTGGAGGGCGACCTGGATCAGGTGGACTACTACGGCAACGAGGAGCTGGTGGAGCACATCTGGTCGAATCTCCTGTCCAACGCCATCCGCTTTACACCTTCCGGCGGGCAGATCACCGTGGTGCTGCGGCAGAGCGAGGGAGAGATCACTGTCTCCGTCTCCGACACGGGTATCGGCATGGACGAGGAGACGCAGCGGCACATTTTTGAAAAATTCTACCGCGCCGCCCCGTATCCGGATAGCCGGGGCAACGGTCTGGGACTGTCCATCGTGCGCCGGGTGGTGGCGCTGTGCGGCGGCCGGGTGGCGGTGTTCTCCCGCCCCGGCAACGGCTCCACCTTCACCGTAACGCTGCCCGCAGCGGGGGAATGATCCGCGGCGCTGCGCCATGCAGGAGGTGCGCCTCCTGCATGGCGCTTTGTTTTTCCGCCTGATCGAATTTATGTCCGACCGGCAAACATACGGCTCCCGCAACGCGCATACGATGGACTATTCTCAAAGAGGAGGTCTGTTTATGTCAACCGATCAGCCGGCGCTCACCGTCACCCGCAATTTTCTCGGTCAGCAGACAGCGGAAGCGCTGGTTCTGGAACTCATCCGCGCCCACACACAGGCGGCTTGACGGCTGCGGCAGTCCACGGAAAGGAGGGAGCGTATGGAGCAGCGACCGCTGCCCACCGCGCTGTACTGCCGCCTGTCCCGGGAGGACGGCGACCGGATGGAGAGCGATTCCATCGGCAACCAGCGGAAGCTGCTGGAGGAGTATATCGAAAATCATCCTGAGTTGACCGTGGCAGAATGCTATGCAGACGACGGCTATACTGGTACGAATTTCCAGCGCCCCGCCTTTCAGCGGATGCTGCGGGACATGGAAAGCGGGCGCATCCGCTGCGTGCTGGTAAAGGATCTGTCCCGCTTTGGCCGCGACTACATCGAAACAGGCCGCTACTTGGAGCGCTGGCTGCCGGAGCACGGCGTGCGCTTCATCGCCGTCACGGATAACATTGACAGCGCCCGCGGCGCCTACGACATGATGATGCCGCTGAAAAACCTGTTCAACACCCAGTACGCCCGGGACATCTCCCAGAAGGTCAAAAGTTCTCTCCGCGCCAAGCAGCAGCGGGGCGAGTTCATCGGAGCCTTCGCCAGCTACGGCTACTGCAAAAATCCGCAAAACCACAATCGTCTGGTCATCGACCCGCCTGCGGCGGAGGTGGTGCGGCGCATCTTCACCCTGTTTGAAAACGGGATGGGCAAGCTCCGCATCGCCAAGCAGCTGAACGAGGAGGGCATCCCCTGCCCCAGTGAGTACAAGCGGCTCACCGGCGAAAAATACCGCAACAACCACCGGCTGGCGGCCACCACCTACTGGACATACGCCACCATCCACCGCATCCTGCAAAACGAGATGTACATCGGGAACATGGAGCAGGGGCGGGACGACCGCCTTCAGATGCACGGGAAAGCCAGGCGGAAGGAGCGCTCCCGGTGGACGGTGGTGCCCGGCACCCACCAGCCGATCATCGAGCAAGACCAATGGCAGCGGGTGCAGACACTGCTGAACACCAACGCCCGCACGCCGGATTTCCGCCAGAGCATCAGCTCCTTTGCGGGCTTTCTCAAGTGCGGCGACTGTGGGCGCGCCATGGTCAGGACAGTCTGGGGCGGCAAAACCTTCTACACCTGCGGCTCCTATAAGCGCTACGGCGCGTCCGTGTGCAGCAAGCATTACATCGCCCACGATGTGTTGACGAAGGTGATACTGGATGATTTGAACCAACTCATTGCCGACGTGGAAAACCTCCGCCAGCTGGCACAGCAGGGCACGGCAAAGCGCCCGCGACCCGACGCCGACCAGACCCAAAAGCTGGAAGCCGCCCTGCAGCGCGTCCAGCGCCGCCGCCAGAGTGCCTATGAGGACTATCAGGACGCCCTTATCTCCAAGGAGGATTACCTCCGCTGCCGCGCCGACTATGACGCGCAGGAGAGGGCACTGCAGGCTCAGCTGGACAAGCTGCGCGATTCAGTGCCGGGCGATCCGCTGGCTCTGCCGTGGGTGAAGGAGCTGTTGGCTTCGGGGCGCCTGACGGAATTGGATCGCCCCACCGTGGCCGCCGCCATCCGGGAAATTCGCGTCTATGAAGGGAACCGCATAGAGATCGACTACCTGCTCCCGGAGGACTACCGCGCGCTGCTGGAGGGACGATGATCCGGCTTCTTGCAGCAAAGCGCCGGAAGCTGAAAAAAGCGCAGCAGTTCAGTTTCTGAACGGCTGCGCTGCGGCGGTTGATTAAATGGGAAAGGGAACCCTGGGGGTTCCCTTTCCTACTATCTATCTGATCTTTTTCAACAGTCTCGCTTTTACATCACTGCGCTGTGTCAGAGGGGGACGCCTTTTCGTCCTCCTCCGGGTCGTCCATGTGGGCGAACCACTCCCGGTAGCGGTGCATATCCTTGGCAAACAGCTGCCCGTTGGTGGGCGGCGTGTATGTGATGGCGTTAGCGCCGGCGGCGATGGTGGCCAGGATCGTCTCCTCCGTGGGGCCGCCGGTGGCGATGATGGGCAGCTCCGGATAGCGGGCGCGTATCTCCGCAACGATGGCGGGGGTGCGGTCGGCACCGGAGACGTTGACAAAGTCGATGCCCGCGGCCAGCTTGCTCTCCAGATCTACCTTTTCAGATACCACGGTGTATACCACGGGTATCTCCACAGTGGCTTTGATGGCGCGGATGGTGTCGTCGTCGATGAAGGTGTTGCACACCACGCCGAAAGCGCCCTGATGCTCCGCAAAGGCAGCCACATGCGCCGAGCGCTGGCCGTTGGTCAGGCCGCCGCCTACGCCCACGAACACGGGCACGTCAGACACGCCGATGATGGCCTGGGTGATACCGGCCTGGGGCGTGAAGGGGTAGACGGCGATAATGGCGTCGGCGTTGATGTTCTTGATAATGGCCACATCGGTGCTGAACACCAGCGATTTGATGCGGCGGCCAAACACGCGGATGCCGCTGCACTTGCTGATGCAGTGGGGCACGGTCAGCGCGTGCTTGCGCAGCGTGCCCTCGTAGGTGGGGACATATTTCTTCACAGTTCCTTCCTTTCCAGCAATTTGCTATTTTCTAATTGGGAACATTATAGCATGAAAAGTGACATCTGTAAAGAAAAGAGGGGCAGTTTTTAACAGATCGTTCACATTGACTATCGCGCAGAAAAGTGCCGGGATCTGGCGGAACCAGGCGAAGGGCAGACCGCGCAGCCCTGTCATTGCGCGCCGGCGACACGGTCACTGGCTCACAGTGACAGTTTCCTTCAGCAACCAAAGCGAAAGCCACCGCAAATCATGCGCTTACGCCTTGGCAAGATAGGCGCGGCATTTGTCGTTGGCCTCCTGCGCCACCTTTTCCTCATCCACGGTGACAAGGCGGCCGTCCCGGACGGTGACGCGGCCGTGCACCACCGTGTAGTCCACGGCGCCCCGGACGCCCACGGTGCCCAGCACGCTGCCGGGATCCGTGCAGGCGCCCACCAGCTCCAGCCGGCGGCTGTCGAGCATGAACAGGTCGGCGCACTTGCCCTCGGCCAGCTGGCCAATGTCGTCCCGCCCCAGCAGCCGGGCGCTGCCACGGGTGGCGATCTTCAGCATGTCATAGCCGGTGGGAGCCTGACGGCTGGAGTTCAGCCGGTGCAGCAGGAATGCCACCCGCAGCTCCTCCAGCAGGCTGGAGCCGTCGTTGCTGGCGGAGCCGTCCACCGCCAGACCCACGGGCACGCCCAGCGCCAGCATCTCCGGAATGCGGGCGATGCCGCTGGACAGCTTCATGTTGCTGATGGGGCAGTGCGCCACGCCGGTGCCGGTCTGTGCCAGCAGACGCAGCTCCTCGTCGTTGAAGTGGATGCCGTGGGCGAACCACACATCGCCGCCCAGCCAGCCCAGCCGCGCCATGTATTCCAGCGGACGGACGCCCTCCCGCGCCAGCATGAAGTTCTCCTCGTCCTTCGTCTCGCACAGGTGGGTGTGCAGCCGGACATGGTACTGCCGGGCGAGGATGGCGCTCTGCCGCAGCAGCTCTGCCGACACGGAGAAGGGGGAGCAGGGTGCCAGCGCCACCCGATGCATGGAGCCGTAGCTGTCGTCGTGGTATTTTTCGATGCAGCGGACGCTGTCGGCCATGATCTCATCCACGGTCTGCACCACGCTGTCCGGCGGCAGACCGCCGTCCTTGACGCTGAGATCCATGCTGCCCCGGCTCATATACAGGCGGATGCCCAGCTCCCGGGCGGCGCTGAGCTGTGCGCCCAGCAGGTCGCCGCTGTGGGCGGGGAAGACGTAGTGGTGGTCGAAGCAGGTGGTGCAGCCGTGCTTCATCAGCTCGCCCATGCCGGTGAGACTGGACAGCCGGATCACATCCTCGTCCAGATTCTTCCAGATCTCGTACAGGGTCTTCAGCCAGTCGAACAGCTCCATGTTCTGCACCTGCGGCAGGTTGCGGGAGAACACCTGATAGAGATGGTGGTGGGTGTTTACAAGGCCGGGATAGCACAGCATGTGCCGCCCGTCGATAACCTCATCGGCGGTGACGGCCAGACCGGTGCCGATGGCGCGGATAAAGCCGTCCTCACAGTAGATGTCCGCGTTTTGCAGGATGCGGTCGCTGTCGTCGCAGGTGACCAGCTGGGATATGTTCCTGATAAGCAGGGTGGACATGGCAAATTCCTCCTTGGCAGATTGTGAGTGTAGAGAAAAAGAGCAGGCCGCAAGCGGCCTACTCTTTTTGCAGTCGTGTCAGCGTTCCTCGCGGAAGTAGGATAGACCGAGGGACGCGGGGGGCTGATCCTCCCGCTTCTTGCGCAGGGAGACGATGATCAGCACCACCAGAGTGATGACGTAGGGCAGCATCTTGTACAGCTCCTTCACCGCCATCTGTGCGCCGGTGGGCAGGTAGATGTTCAGAATGTACAAGCCACCGAACAGAATGGAGGCCAGAATGCTGACATTGGGCCGCCAGATGGTGAAGATGACCAGTGCGATGGCCAGCCAGCCGCGGTCGCCGAAGGCGTTGTTGGACCACACGCCGTTGGCGTAGTCCATCACGTAGTACAGACCGCCCAGACCCGCGATCATGGAGCCGATGCAGGTGGCCAGATACTTGTACTTGGTAACGTTGATGCCGGCGGCGTCGGCGGTAGAGGCACTCTCGCCCACGGCGCGCAGGTGCAGGCCGGGACGGGTGTGGTTCAGGAAGTAGGACGCACCCAGCGCGATGATAATGGCCGCATACGCCAGAAAGCCGTAGGACAGGAACAGCTGGCCGAACCAACCGGTGGAGGAAGCGCCGGGCAGCGTGGTCTTGAAGTACAGGCTGGTGCTGGACAGAGCGATGGAGGGCACCTCGCTGTTGGTCAGCTTAATGAGGGAGCCGCCGAAGAAGTTGCCCACGCCTACGCCGAAGGTGGTCATGGCCAGACCGGTGACGTTCTGGTTGGCGCGGAGGGTGACGGTCAGGAAGCAGTACAGCAGACCCATCAGCAGGGAGCCCAGCAGGGAGCACAGGATGGGGATCATGATGGCCAGAAAGCCGTTCAGCTGCCCGCCGGCGGCCTGCTCGTAGAAGAACGAGCCGATAACGCCGCTGATGCCGCCCACGTACATGATGCCGGGAATACCCAGGTTCAGGTTACCGGACTTCTCCGTGAGGATCTCGCCGGTGCTGCCGAACAGCAGGGGGATACCCTGCATGACCGCGCGGGGGAAGAAGGATACAAAGTCGAAGCCCATCCGTTACGCCTCCTTTTTGCTGCTCTTGCGCAGAGTGACCTTGTAGGTGATGAAGAACTCGGTAGCAATGATGAAGAACAGAATGATACCGGTCAGAATATCCGCGAAGGACTGGTTCAGGCTGAAGGCGGTGGAGATCTCGCCGGCACCGCGATCCATGGTCACCAGCAGCAGGGAGGCGGCGATCATGATGAAGGGGTTGAACTTGGACATCCAGGACACCATGACGGCGGTAAAGCCGCGGCTGTCCACGATGGTGGTGGTCAGGGTGTGGCTGATGCCGGCGGTCAGGATATATCCCATCAGGCCGCAGATAGCGCCGGAGAGCACCATGGTGCGGATGATCACACGATCCACCTTGATGCCGGCGTAGCTGGCGGTGCGCTGGCTCTCGCCCACCACGGCGATCTCGTAGCCGTGCTTGCTGTAGGTAAGGTACACGTACATCATGCCGGTCAGCAGAGCCACCACCAGAATGGGGAGCAGCTGTGCCTGTCCGCCGATGCGAGGCAGCCAGCCGGCCTCGGAAGCCTGGTTGATAATGCCGATCTTACCGGCGCCCTTGGGCACCTCCCAGATAATGATAAAGTAGGAGGCCAGCTGCATGGCGATATAGTTCATCATCAGGGTGAACAGCGTCTCGTTGGTGTTCCATTTGGCCTTGAAGAAGGCGGGCAGGAAGCCCCATACGGCGCCGGCCAGCAGCGCAGCCGCCAGAGAGATGACGATCAGCAGGAAATTGGAGACCTTGCCGCCCAGCAGGATCATGCAGGCGGTGGTGGCCAGACAGCCGATCAGGGTCTGACCCTCGGCGCCGATGTTCCAGAACCGCATTTTGAACGCAGGCGTCACCGCCAGAGAGATACCCAGCAGAACGGCTACGTTCTGGCCGGTGACCCAAATCTTGCGGGAGGTGCCGAAGGCACCCTTGAGGATCGTGCCGTAGACGGCGATGGGATCCTGACCGGTCAGCAGGGTGGTGATCAGTCCGCAGAACACCAGCGCCAGCAGCAGGATGCCGCCCCGGATCAGCAGAGCCTTGGGCAGAGGCAGCGCATCACGCTTGGAGATATGAAAGAGGGAACCTTTCTTATTCATCTGCCTTGCCTCCTTCCACATGGGTCATGAGTGCGCCCACTTCCAGCTTGTTGGTCTTGCGGCCGTCCACCACGCCGGAGACCTTACCGCCGCACAGAACCACGATACGGTCGCACAGCTCCAGCAGCACGTCCAGATCCTCGCCCACATAGACGACGGCCACGCCCTTCATTTTCTGCTCGGTCAGCAGGTTGTAGATGGTGTACGAGGTGTTGATATCCAGACCGCGGACAGCGTAGGCGGTCATCAGCACGGAGGGCTGCTGGGCGATCTCGCGGCCCACCAGCACCTTCTGCACGTTGCCGCCGGACATGCGGCGGACGGGGAAGGCGGTGCTGGGAGTGACCACCTCCAGCTCCTGCCAGATGCGCTGCGCCAGCGCCTCGGGATCCTTGCGATCAAGGAAGATGCTCTTGCCCTTGCGCCAGGAGCGGAGCATCATGTTGCCGGTCATGCCCATGGAGCCCACCAGACCCATGCCCAGACGATCCTCGGGGACAAAGCTCATGGCCACGCCGTTCTTGCGGATGTCCATGGGATCCATGCCCACCAGGTTTTTCTCCTCGTTGGTCTCCGGGGAGATATAGGTCACGGTGCCGGAGGTGACGGGGTACAGACCGGCGATGGATTCCAGCAGTTCCCGCTGGCCGGAGCCCGCGATGCCGGCAATGCCCAGCACCTCGCCGGCGTTTACGTCGAAGGTCACATTGTCCAGACGCTTGACGCCCAGCTCGTCGTATACGGTCAGACCCTCTACCTTCAGGCGGGGCGTGACGTTGACGGGCGTGGGGCGGTTGATGTTCAGAGCCACGCTGTGACCCACCATCATATCGGTCAGGGACTGCTGGTCGGCGTCCTTGGTCAGCACGTCGCCTATGTACTCGCCCTTGCGGAGCACAGCCACCCGGTCGGACACGTCCAGTACCTCGTGGAGCTTGTGGGTGATGATGATGAGGGACTTGCCGTCGGCCTTCATGTTGCGCATGACGGCGAACAGCTTGTCCGTCTCCTGCGGGGTCAGCACGGCGGTGGGCTCATCCAGGATCAGGATGTCCGCGCCGCGGTAGAGCACCTTGACGATCTCGACGGTCTGCTTCTGGGACACGGACATGTCGTAGATCTTCATGTCGGGGTCGATATCGAAGCCGTACTTGTCGCAGATGTCCTTGACCTTCTGGCGTGCGTTGTTCAGATCCAGCTTGCCCTGCAAGCCGAGAATGATATTCTCGGTGGCGGTGAACAGATCGACCAGCTTGAAGTGCTGGTGGATCATGCCGATACCCAGATCGAAGGCATCCTTGGGAGATGCGATGGTCACAGGCTTGTCGTGGACGTAGATCTGCCCCTCGTCGGGGAAATAGATGCCGGAGAGCATGTTCATCAGCGTGGTCTTGCCGCTGCCGTTTTCGCCCAGCAGGGACAGGATCTCGCCCTCGTACAGGTCAAGATTCACATCCTTATTGGCGATGACCTTGCTGCCGAACCGCTTGGTGATGTTCTCCATTTTGATCGCGCATTTCTTTTCCAAGGCTGTCATCCTTTCTTTCGGCGCAGATGGCTGCAAACACCTCGTAGAACGCCGGGAATAAATTCCATACGACTTATTTTACCATACATGTCGAGCGTTGTAAATCAAAATCAGCAAAAAATTTGTCAGGTATATACAAAGAATGTGAGGTTACACAAGAAAGAGTCATTCTCTTTGTGTAAATCGTCAAAGCCGCGTGCAGGAGGGGAAAAGCAAGAGGTGGACTGCCTGCGCAGTCCACCTCGTTGTGGCGCAATATGCTGTTGGAAAACCTGGCGATTAGCCGCCGAAGTTGGTATCCAGCAGGTTGATGCCGTCGATCTGCAGATCGAAGTAAGGAGCAGAACGGAACTCGGACTCGGAGAAGTAACCGTCGTGCACGACCTCGGTGTCGGGAGTGTAAGCGTCATCGGTGTCGACGTCAGCCTTGTAGGAGGTCAGAGCCTCGCCCTTCACGGTGAAGGTGGAGCAATCGAACACGTGGATCTCGCCCTTCTCCAGCTTCTCGGTAGCAGCGGCAATGGCCTCGGCAGTGCCTTCGGCGGCCACGGTGGTGTTCAGGTCGGTCAGAACCACGGAGTTGGTGGACAGAGTGCCGGTCCAGTCAGCATCGATGGCGGTGCCGTCCATGACAGCCTTGATGGCATACTCATAGTAGGGCGCCCAGTTGATGCGGGAGGAGATGATGTAGGTGTTGGGGCAGGCAGCCTGAGTGGAGCCGTTGTAGGAAACGTTGGGAACACCAGCGTTCTCGCAGGCGGTAGGAGCACCCAGAGAGTCGGCGTGCTGGCTGATCAGCTTGCAGCCGCCCTGGATCAGCTTCTCGGCGCCTTCCTTCTCCAGAGTCTCATCGTACCAGCTGCCGGTGAAGGTCACATCCATGGTGACGGTGGGGCAGACGGACTTGGCACCCAGATAGAAGGAGGTGTAACCGGAGACCACTTCGGCGTAGGTGAAAGCACCCACATAGCCCATCTTGGCCTCTTCAGCCTTGATGTCGCCGGCCTCGATCATCGCGTTCAGCTTCATACCGGCAGCGATACCGGCCAGATAGCGGCCCTCATAGATGGAGGCGAAGGCATTGTGGTAGTTGGCCAGACCCTCGGTGTGAGCGCGGGTACCGGTGCTGTGGCAGAACTGCACATCGGGGTTCTCCTTGGCGACCTGGATCATGTAAGGCTCATGACCGAAGCTGTCGGCAAAGATGATGTTGCAGCCGGCGTCCACCAGATCAGCGGCGACCTCGGCGCACTGCTCGGTCTCGCCCACGTTGGTCTTGATGAAGAAATCCTCATTCTCGACCAGACCCAGGTTGGCGCAGGCTTCCTTGGCGGCATCGATGAAGTTCTTGTCATAGGTGGAGTTTTCATCATGCAGGGTGATGAAGCCGACCTTGACCTTGGAGCCCTCGTCGGGGTTCTTGGTGTCGTCACCAGTGGGATCCTTCTTCTCACCGCAGGCCACCAGGCTCAGAGCCATGACCAGGGCGAGGAGCATTGCAAGGAACTTTTTCATTCTTGTTTTCCTCCTTAAAATATGTGACGCACGCTTAAAAGTAAGGCAAATTTTGGCGCGCGTTTGAACAACGGGCTTCCTACCCGGTATTCACACTACTCACAGGAACGTGGGTATTATACAGGATTACGCCGCGAATTTCAACAGAAAATGTGAATTACGGCAAAATTTCTTTGTGACGCACAAAAAAACTTTGTAAAACCTGTGCACTATGCGGCAATTGATAGAAATTTCACGCAGCGCGATACCCATTTCCGATGGCAGAAAGAAGCCTGTGTTACTGGTGGATGCGGGTACCGGTCTTGCCCTCGATGCCGTCCTTGGCCTTCTCCAGCAGGGTGATGAGAGCGGTGCGGCCGGCCTTGGACTCGGCGAACTTCACCGCGGCCTGCACCTTGGGCAGCATGGAGCCCTTGGCGAACTGGTTCTCGTCCATGTACTTGTAGGCCTCGGCGGGAGTCAGGTCGTCCAGCCCCTTCTGGTCGGGCTTGTTGTAGTTGATGGCCACCTTCTCCACGGCGGTGAGGATGATGAGCATGTCGGCGTCCAGCAGCTCGGCCAGCAGCTCGCTGCCGAAGTCCTTGTCGATGACGGCGGGGGTGCCGCTGAGCTTGTTGCCCTCGCGGACAACGGGAATGCCGCCGCCGCCCACGGCGATGACCACATGACCGGCGTCCACCAGCGCCTTGATGCTGGCCTTCTCCACGATGTCAAAGGGCTTGGGAGAGGGAACCACCTGGCGGTAGCCGCGGCCGGCGTCCTCCACCATGGTGTAGCCCTTTTCGGCGGCGATGCGGTCGGCGGTCTCCTTGTCATAGAAGGCGCCCACGGGCTTGGTGGGGTTCTGGAAGGCGGGGTCGTCCTTGGAGACGACGGTCTGGGTCACGATGGTGGCCACGGGCTTGTCCATGCCGCGGCTGGCCAGCTCGTTGCCGATGGCCTGCTGCAGGTGGTAGCCGATGTAGCCCTCGGACATGGCACCGCACTCAGGGAACGGCATATCGGCCTTGATCGCCTTGGCTTCCGCCGCGGTGCTCAGACCCAGGTTGATCATGCCCACCTGGGGGCCGTTGCCGTGGGCGACCACCACCTCGTTGCCGGCGGCGATCAGATCCACGATGGACTTGGCGGTCTCGGTGACGAGACGCAGCTGCTCGGCGGCGGTGTTGCCCAGCGCGTTGCCGCCCAGCGCGATAACAATTCTCTTAGACATAGTTGTTAACCTCGATTAAAGCGTTTTTAAATTGAAAATACAAGTAAAAATATAACCCAAAAATACAACAGCGGCGGCGCGGCCGCCGCTGTTGCGGGTGGGTAGAGCTTTTAGAACTTCTTGCGGGTGTCCTTCGTCTCGTCCAGCTCCATCAGAGCCTTGACGGGATCCTTCACCTGTGCCATGAAGATCATGGCGGCGATGATGTAGGGCTTGTAGGAGGCCTGCTTGTACAGAGGCACGATGTAGCGGTCGAACACGGAGTTGTCCACTTCGCCCTCGGCGCAGCTCAGGCCGGTGATGTCGGCGGGCAGGCAGTGCAGGTACAGAGCCTTGCCGTCCTTGGTGAGCTTCATCATCTCCTCGGTGCACGCCCAATCCTTGTGCTGGGCGTTCTGCGCCAGCAGGCGCTTCTCCAGAGCGTCGATGCCCTCCTTGTCGCCGGCGGCGTACAGCTTGGTACGCTCTTCCATGGCGGCGTAGGAAGCCCAGCTCTTGGGATACACGATATCGGCATCCTTGAAGGCCTCGGCCATGCTGTTGGTCTTGTGGAACTTGGAGCCGTACTTCTCGCAGTTCTTGCGGGCGACCTCTTCCACCTCGGGCATCACGTCATAGCCCTCGGGGTGAGCCAGCGTCACGTCCATGCCGAAGCGGGTGAACAGGCCGATGACGCCCTGGGGAACGGACAGTGGCTTGCCGTAGCTGGGAGAATACGCCCAGGTCATAGCGACCTTCTTGCCCTTCAGGTTCTCCACGCCGCCGAAGTAGTGGATGACGTGCAGCATATCGGCCATGCACTGGGTGGGGTGATCCACGTCGCACTGCAGGTTCACCAGAGTGGGCTGCTGCTCCAGAATACCGTCGCGGTAGCCTTCCTTCACGGCGTCCATGAAGGTCTTCTGATACTTGTGACCCTCGCCGATGAACATATCATCGCGGATGCCGATGACGTCGG
>DNFA01000081.1:20008-21872 GCA_003487665.1 Oscillibacter sp. | reverse complement strand
CCATGAAGGACACCATGTTGGCCGTCTCGCGGACGGTCTCGCCGTGGGCGATCTGGGACTTCTTCTCGTCCAGATCCTGCACCTCCAGACCCAGCAGGTTGCAGGCGGAGGCGAAGGAGAAGCGGGTACGGGTGGAGTTGTCGCGGAAGATGGAGATGCCCAGGCCGGAATCGAACACGCGGGTGCTCTTGTTGCGCTCGCGCAGGTCGCGCAGAGCGTCGGCCACGGTGAAGATGGCGTCGATCTCGTCGTCGGTCTTGTCCCAAGTCCAATAGAAATCGGTCTTGTACATGTTGTTGATGTTCAGGGTGGACAGATGGCGTGCCAGCTCAACAGTCTTGCTCATTTTGTTCTTTCTCCTTGTGTATTTAGTGTGGCGGATAATTACTTAATGTCGTTGCCGGTCAGCTCCTGACGGAAGCTGGTGGCGGAGCCGTCCTTGTTCTCGGGCTTGTACAGGCCGGGAACGGCGGCATACAGGGCGGCGCAGGTCACCAGATCCTGCTTGAAGGTCACCTCGTTGGGAGCGTGCGCCTGGGACTCGGCACCGGGGCCGAAGCCCACGCAGGGGATGCCGTAGCGACCCTGGATGGACACACCGTTGGTGGAGAAGGTCCACTTGTCGGTCAGAGGACGACCCTCGCGCTTGGAGGCAGCCAGCTCGGTGGGCATCAGGCGCTTGTCGCCCCACAGGTTGTGGTGGGCATCCACCAGAGCCTGCACGTGGGGAGCGGTCTCCTTGTTGATCCAGGTGGGGAAGAAGCACTCCGTCTCGTAGACGTGACCCGTCCATGCCGGACGGTCATACATGTACATGCTGACCTTCACGTCCTTGGCATACTTCTTGCAGGCGGGCAGATCCTCGATCTCCTTCAGGCAGGACTGATAGGTCTCGCCGGCGGTCATGCGGCGGTCGATGGAGATGGCGCAGCTGTCGGCCACGGCGCAGCGGGAGGGAGAGGTGTAGAAGATCTGGCTGGTGGTGCAGGTGCCGCGACCCAGGAAGCGGGCGTCCTCGTAGTGCTCGGGGTTGAACTTGGGATCCAGCATCTTTACCAGACCGTTGATCTCGGTGGAGCCGTCGGCGGGGTTCTCGTTCAGGTCGCGGACGTTGAGAATGACCTCGGCCATCTTGTGGATGGCGTTGTCGCCGCGCTCGGGAGCGGAGCCGTGGCAGCTGACGCCGTGCATGTCCACGCGGATCTCCATACGGCCGCGGTGACCGCGGTAGATGCCGCCGTCGGTGGGCTCGGTGGAGATGACGAACTCGATCTTGCTGCGGGCATCCTCGGGACCGTTGAAGTACTCGTTGACGATGGACTGCCAGCACATACCGTCGCAGTCCTCCTCCTGCACGGAGCCGACCACCATCATCTTGTAGCCCTTGGGCAGCAGATCCAGATCCTTCATGATCTTCACGCCGTAAGCGGCGGCGGCCATGCCGCCCTCCTGGTCGGAACCGCCGCGGCCGTAGATGATGTCATCCGTCTCGTAGCCCTTGTAGGGGTCGGCTTCCCAGTTCTCGATGTTGCCGATGCCCACGGTGTCGATGTGGCTGTCGATGGCGATGATCTTGTCGCCCTCGCCCATCCAGCCGATGACGTTGCCCAGCTTGTCGAACTCCACCTTGTCATAGCCCAGAGACTTCAGCTCCTCGGCGATGCGCTTGACCACGCCCTCTTCCTCGCAGGACTCGGAAGGAATGGCGATCATGTCCCGCAGGAACTTGACCATGGCGGGCTTGTACGCCTCGGCAGCGTTTCTGATGGCAGCAAAATCCATAATGTACCTCCGCAAAAAATTTATCAATTTCTCTGTTAAAAACGGGTAAAGGCAGTACCGTCGATCGACAAGGGCAGACACG
>DNFA01000081.1:19542-19804 GCA_003487665.1 Oscillibacter sp. | reverse complement strand
GCCCATACTGCGTCAAGCCCCTTGACAATACGGCAAGTATTCTCTGCGGGTCTTTTCTTGTCTGGACACATTTCTGCTCCGGCAAAACTGCTCCGCACCTGCCGGCGATGTGTTTTCGAGTGATTTTTGCTTTTTAAGACGCAGGCGGGCTGAGTCGGCATATTCTCGCCGATGCTGCCGAGCGACGTTCCTTTGGAGCGAGGCTGGCGCCCGCCAAGGCGAAAAGGGCAAAAAGCGCCGGAAAGACACGCTGTCAGGCGTG
>DNFA01000081.1:7968-19362 GCA_003487665.1 Oscillibacter sp. | reverse complement strand
CTGGCAGGCGTGTTTGCCCTTGTCGATCGACGGTACCATCTCCTATCATAGCACATGGTTTCCGGATGTCAAACAAAAATTTAGGAAATCTAAAAGATTTTCAGAAAAAATCGTTGCTTTTTGTGGGAGGTGTGGTATTATGTATAAGGAGAAAAGGAAAGAGGAGGGTGTTATGGAGGCAAGACGACTGGAATCGCTGAAGCAGATCGCGGCGGGTATCGCGGCGCAGTTCGGCGACAAGTGCGAAGTGGTCATCCACGATGTGTCCGGCAGCCACCCGGAGCACACCATCGTTCACATCGAAAACGGCCATGTGTCCGGCCGCAAGGTGGGCGACGGCGCGTCCAAGGTGGTCATGGAGCAGCTGGAGCATCAGAACGACCAGCCGCAGGATCACCTGTGCTATCTCACGCGTACCCCCGACGGGAAGATACTCAAGTCATCGTCCCTGTATATCCGCAACGGGCGCGGCGCGGTGACGGCTATCTTCTCCATCAACTACGACATCAGCAACATGATGCTCATGCATCAGGAGCTGGGCGAGTTCATGCTCACACGGGACAGGGAGCAGTCCGAGCCGGAGAAGATCATCAACGTCAACGACGTGCTGGAGGATCTCATCCGCCAGTCCGTGGCGCTGGTGGGCAAGCCGGCGGCGCTGATGAACAAGGACGACAAGGTGCGCGCCATCCGCTTCCTCAGCGACGCGGGCGCGTTCCTGGTGACGAAGTCCGGCGACAAAGTGGCAAAATACTTCGGTATTTCCAAATATACTCTATACTCTTATATTGACGCCAACAAACAACAGGAGGAAAAGAAACATGGGTAAAATCGATCTGTCCATCAACAAAGTGGGTCTGGAGCATAATATCCAGAAGGCCAAGGAGAACAACGTCATCATCCCCACCATCGCTCAGATGCAGAATCCCGATCTGATCCCGGAGAAGATCAAGGCCAAGCTGAGCCACACCGGTCTGTGGGATGTGGATCCCGTCAACCTGTTCCGCATTTCCTGGCACAACGAGGCCAAGGAGAGCGGCGGCCTGTTCCAGAAGGTCCCCAACTACGTGGAGATCCCCAGCAAGCTGTCCGGCGTGCCCTGCCGCATCGTGGCCATGTCCGGCAAGTGGTTCCCCACCGGCTGCCACAAGGTGGGCGCCTCCTTCGGCTGCCTGGCTCCCCGCCTGGTGACCGGTCAGTTCGACGCAACCTATCATCACGCCGTATGGCCCTCCACCGGCAACTACTGCCGCGGCGGCGCCTTCAACTCCAAGCTGCTGGCCTGCGAGTCCGTGGCCATTCTGCCCCAGGACATGTCCAAGGAGCGCTTTGACTGGCTGAAGTCCATCGCCGGTCAGATCATCGCCACCCCCGGCTGCGAGTCCAACGTCAAGGAGATCTTCGACAAGACCTGGGAGCTGAAGCAGGATCCCACCATGATGATCTTCAACCAGTTCGCCGAGATGGGCAACCCCCTGTGGCACTACAACGTCACCGGCTACGCCCTGGCCGACCTGTTCGAGGCCGTGAAGAAGCCCGGCCAGAACTTCGCCGGCGCCTGCTTTACCTCCGGCTCCGCCGGCACCATGTCCGCCGGCGATCTGCTGAAGGAGCGCTATCCCCACCTGAAGCTGGCCGTGGGCGAGGCGCTGCAGTGCCCCACCATTCTGGATAACGGCTTCGGCGGCCACCGCATCGAGGGCATCGGCGACAAGCACATCCCCTGGATCCATAACGTGAAGAACACCGACATGGCCATCGCCATCGACGACGAGGACAGCCAGCGCCTGCTGCGCCTGTTCAACACCCCCGAGGGTCAGAAGTACATGAAGGACGAGCTGGGCATGTCCGATGAGGAAGTCCAGAAGATGACCTGGCTGGGCATCTCCGGCATCGCCAACGTGCTGTGCTGCATCAAGATGGCCAAGTACTATGAGCTGACCGAGAACGACGTGGTCGCCACCGTTCTGACCGACTCCGCCGTGATGTACCAGTCCCGCGTGGAGGAGCTGAACCAGATGCACGGCGCGTACAACGCACACGAGGCCGCTCTGGATCACAACCTGCACATGCTGGGTCTGAAGACCGACTCCATGCTGGAGCTGACCTACACCGAGCGCAAGCGCGTCCACAACCTGAAGTACTACACCTGGGTGGAGCAGCAGCAGATGAACGTGGAGGATCTGAACGCCCAGTGGTACGACACCAAGAACACCTGGGACGCCGTTCACGCACAGGCCAAGGAGCTGGACGAGCTGATCAACGAGTTCAACGAGGCCACCGGCCTGCTGAAGGCGCTGTAAGAAATAACACCAAACGCTCACAGGGCGGGGCTTTCGCCCCGCCCTGTTTGTTATGATTCCTGAGAGATAACGATCTCCTCTGCTTCCTGCATTCCCTTGATGAGAAGCTCACGGGCAAGGCCGTAATTGGCCTGCTCAATGGCTTCGATGGCGTCTGCCGCCCGTGCGCACAGCACGGTGTAATAGGCAGGCAGCGCCGGTACCTGCGCATTCCCCATATTGTTCATATTGCTCACCTCCTTTGCATTACGTTTTGTGCTACATTTATAATGCATTATTTCGCACCGAAATGCAATACCATATGTATGACAAACGTGTTGCGAGGTGCCTATGAAGAAGTTCAAAATTCCGAAAACACCGTCATCTACCAATAAGAGCATTCGTTTTCCCGATGACCTGATCGAACAGGTGGAGGAAGCGATCCGCGGGCAGGACTGCACTTTTTCGGCCTTCGTGGTGGAGGCGGTGCGTGTGGCATTGGAGAATCTGCGGGAGGACGAGGACTAAAAAATTTTCTGTGAGGTAACGATCATGAAAAACGTGAAATACGGCAAGTGTGTCCGCTGCGGCAAGACCTACGACGCCGTTCCCGATCTGACCAACTGCGAGTGCGGCGGTATCCTGGATATCGTCTATGATTACGACTACATCAAGTCCGTGCTGACCAAGGAGAAGCTGGCCAAGCGGGACAACCGCTCCATGTGGCGCTACCGCGAGCTGCTGCCCGTGGAGGAGACGACGCCCGACACGCCCCTGCGCGTGGGCTGGAGCCCCCTGTACGAGGAGCCGAAGCTGGCGGAGATGCTGGGCATCAAGCGCCTGTGGGTCAAGGACGACGGCCAGAACCCCACCGCGTCCCTGAAGGATCGCGCCAGCGCCATGGCCGTGGCCAAGGCCATGGAAGCCGGAGCCAAGACCATCGCCTGCTCCTCCACCGGCAACGCCGCCAGCTCTCTGGCGGGCAATGCCGCCGCCGCGGGCATCAAGACCTATATCTTCGTTCCTGAGCGCGCGCCCAAGGGCAAGGTGGCGCAGCTGATGATCTTCGGCGCCAACGTGATCTCCGTGAAGGGCAACTATGAGGACACCTTCAAGATGTCCGCCGCCGCCATCGACAAGTACGGCTGGTACAACCGCAACGCCGCCATCAACCCCTATCTCAGCGAGGGCAAAAAGACGGTGGCACTGGAGATCGCCGAGCAGCTGAACTGGGAGATGCCCGACTATCTGGCTATCTCCGTGGGCGACGGCTGCACCATCGCCGGTGTGTGGAAGGGCTTCAAGGATCTGTACGCCATCGGCTTCATCGACAAGCTGCCCCGCCTGATCTCCGCCCAGTCGCTGGGCTGCTATCCCATCAACCGCGCCATCCAGAACGACGAGCCGTGGCAGCCTATGGAGGAGAACACCATCGCCGACTCCATCTCCGTGGGAGTGCCCCGGAACGCGGACAAGGCGCTCATGGCCATCCGCGAGTCCAACGGCATCGCCGTGAACGTCTCTGACGAGGAGATCCTGGCCGCCCAGCGGCTGCTGGGCCGCACCTGCGGCGTGTTCGGCGAGCCTGCCGGTGTCACCGGCGCGGCGGCGCTGAAGAAGGCCTGCGAGGAGGGCTTGATCCCCCACGACGCCACCGTGGTCAGCGTCGTCACCGGCAACGGCCTGAAGGACGTGGCCAACGCCATCAAGTCCGCCGGTGAGCCGATCCACATCGAGCCGGATCTGGATCTCATGGTCAGCGAGTTCAAGAAGCGCGGCGTCACCGTGGAGTAAAATGCCGACAGATCCCCCGGCAAATGCCCTGCATTTGCCGGGGGATTTCCTCTTGCCAATCCATCGGGAATATGGTACAATGACCACTGTAATACAGCTCATATAGCCCTGCTGATATGGCGCAGGGCGTTTCTACGGAGCCGCCGTCGGCTCTGCTATGGGTGTTTCGATGCACGACATCGGAGCATCCATTTTTATTTTGCTTGCAGGAGGGAACCGATATGACACAGATTTTGCGCGGCAACATCGTCCATGCGCCGGAGATGGGGCGGCTGGACATTCTGGAGCACGGCTGCCTTGTGCTGGAGGACGGTGTGATCACCGGCCTGTACAGACAGCTGCCGGAGGAGCTGGCAAACGCCGGGGTGCGGGACTTCGGCGACCGGCTCATCATGCAGTCCTTTGCGGACATGCACCTCCATGCACCCCAGTATCCCATGCTGGGCATGGGCATGGATCTGCCGCTGCTGGACTGGCTGAATACCTACACATTCCCCACCGAGGCGCGGTTTGCCGACGTGGACTACGCCCGGCGGGTCTACCGCCGTCTGGCCACCGATCTGATCACCAACGGCACCACCCGCGTGTGCATGTTTTCCTCGCTGCACACCGATGCCACGCTGGTGCTCATGGACGAGCTGGAGCGCGCCGGTGTCACCGGCTATGTGGGCAAGGTGAACATGGACAGGAACGGTCTGCCCGGCAAACTGCAGGAGACGACGGAGGAATCCGTCCGCGAGACGCTGCGCTGGCTGGACGGCTGCCATTTTGCGCACGTCAAGCCCATTATCACGCCCCGCTTCACGCCCAGCTGCACCGACGAGCTGATGACCCAGCTGGGAAAGCTGGCCAACGAGCGAGGGCTGTACGTCCAGTCCCATCTGTCGGAGAACACCAACGAGATCGCGTGGGTGAGGGAGCTGCACCCGGACTGCACCCAGTACTGGGAGACGTACAACAAGTACGGCATGTGGAAGGATCACACCCTTATGGCGCACTGCGTCCACTCCGACGAGCGGGAGCGCCGCGCCATCAAGGACGCGGGCGTGGTGGTGGTACACTGCGCCGACTCCAATGTGAACATCTGCTCCGGCATCTGCCCCGTGCGCCAGATGGTGCGGGAGGGGCTGTGGGTGACGCTGGGCAGCGACATCGCCGGCGGCGCGCAGCTGCCCATGTACAAGGTCATCACCATGTCCATCCGCACCTCCAAGGCGCGGCGGGTCACGGATGAGTGGCATCCGGACTTCCTCACCGTGTCGGAGGGGTACTATCTGGGCACCACGGCGGGACACAAGTATTTCGGCGCGGGCGACGGCTTCGCCGTGGGCGACAGGCTCCACGCCGTGGTCATCGACGACGGCGATTTCCCGGAGGCCGCCCATCCCCTGACGGTGCAGGAGCGCTTCGAGCGCGCCATTTACATGACACACCGGCACAACATCGTCTCCGTCTGGTCGGACGGCCGCGAGGTGGTCAGGAGGTAAGGGACGAGGGGAACGGATTCCCACGCCAGTGTTCGCACCGGCTCGGAAGCGCTTCGCGCTGTTCGGGCGGACAGGGTCGTCCGCCCCTACGTCCGCCTGCCGGTGATGCTCTGCACCGAAGGGGGCGCAATATGATTCGTAGGGCGGGACCCATGTGTCCCGCCGCGCAATATGCATTGATCCCGGCGGGGCACGCGGGCCCCGCCCTACAGAGGGGTGCGGCAAATCGTCCGTAGGGGGAGATGCCGCATCGCCCCGCCGGGACATCAAGGGCGCCGTCCCCTGCGGGCGGACAGGGTCGTCCGCCCCTACGTCCGCCTGTCGGTGATGCTCTGCACTGAAGGGGGCGCAGTATGATTCGTAGGGCGGGACCCATGTGTCCCGCCGCGCGATACGACTTGCTCTCGGCGGGGCACGCGGGCCCCGCCCCACAGAGGGGTGCGGCAAATCGCCCGTAGGGGGCGATGCCACATCGCCCCGACGTCCCGTATATAAAAAAAGAACGCCCCACGGGGCGTTCTTTTTTTATAGCTTTGTGCTTACAGCTCCAGGTAGCTCTTTACCAGCACCTGCAGCAGCTCGTCCCGGTCGATCTTGCAGATCAGCGAGCGGGCGGAGTTGTGGTTGGTGATATAGGTGGGATCCTCGGAGAGAATATAGCCCACGATCTGGTTGATGGGGTCGTAGCCCTTCTCCTTCAGCGACTCGTACACGGAGGTGAGGATATAATGCACCTGCTGCTCCTTGTCCTCCGCCGCGTTGAACTTGCGGGTAAATTCGTCCATGGAAGCACCACCTTTCCCGGTTCCCCGATAACACCCTTAGTATACGCCATTTTCCCGCCGCTGTAAAGAGGAAAAAGTGCGATCACGGTACGGGAATTCTGCGGCGCTCAACGGCGCAGCTCCGCGCCGAAGCGCTTGGCGATCTTGTTCAGAACGTTGGAGGCCACCTCCTCGATCTCGGAGGAGGTCAGCGTCTTCTCCTTGGAGCCGATGGACAGCCGCAGCGTCAGGGACTTCTTGCCTGCCGGCACCTGCTTGCCCCGGTATTCGTCCACGAAGGACGCGCCGTGGAGCAGCTCGCTCTTGATGCCGCCGACGGTCTGGAGCACGTCCTTCCACTGGACGGAGCCGTCCAGCAGCAGGGAGATGTCGTAGTCCGTCATGGGATACTCGGCCATGTGGGTGAAGGTGTTGGTGCGGGATTTCAGGGGCACCAGGGAGTCCTGATCCAGCTGGAACAGCATCACGTTCAGGTTCTTGATGCCGCAGGCCATGGACACCTTCTTGCTCAGCAGAGCCAGATCGCCCACCTTTTCCTCGCCGCGGCAGATGTTCAGCCACACCACGTTGTCCGCCCACACGGGCTTTTCCGTCTGGCGGAAGGTCAGCGTCTCCATGTGGACGTACCGCGCCATCATCTCCACCACGCCCTTGGCCTTGCGGAACAGGGCGGTGATATCCTTGTCGGTGGTGACGAAGGCGCCCGCCACGTTCTTGCGCTGGGAGGGCAGCTTCTCGCGGGGATCGTAGGGGGAGGTGTAGTTCTCGTCGCGGAACACCTGCGCCGTCTCGAAAATGGAGAACTCGTCGAAGTAGCGCTCGTTCTTCACCACGGCCTTGCACAGGTTGGGCAGCAGGGAGGAGCGCACGAACCGCTCGGCGGGAGACGGCGGCGTGGACAGGGACAGGATGCCCTCCGTGCTCTGCAGCACCGCGTTGACGTAGGATTCCTCCATCCACGGATAGGTGAAGATCTCCTGCATGCCGCAGCGGATGGCCAGATACTCCTTGATGCGCCGTTCCAGATCCTTGTCCAGCTGGTTGATGGCGCCGTCGAAGGTGGTGGTGATGGGCTCGGCCTCGAAGTTCTCGTAGCCGTACATCCGGGCGACCTCCTCCATGATGTCCGCCTGGATGGACACATCGCCGGTGGAGCGCCATGTGGGAACCACCACGTGCATGTTGTCGCCGTCGAAGGAGATGCCGTAGCCCAGCAGCTCCATCTTGTGCCTGATCTCCTCCGGGGGCAGGCGCTTACCCAGCCGGCGCTCCAGCCAGCTGAGCGGCACGTCGATCTCCGCCTGCTTCAGATGTTGGGGATATTCGTCCACCAGACCGGTGACCTTCATCTCCGGGTACAGGTCGGAGAACAGCTGCATGGACAGATCCAGAGCCTGATCGCAGCGCTCCGGGTCGATGGCCTTTTCGTAGCGGGCGGAGGCCTCGGTGCGGTTGTCGTACCGCAGGGCGGTGCGGCGGATGCCGGCGGCCTGGAAGTTGGCGATCTCCAGAATGACCTTGCTGGTGGTGGGGAGGATGGAGTCCTTGGCGCCGCCCATGACGCCCGCCAGACCCACGATGCCCGCATCGTCGGCGATGGTCAGATCGTCGGTGCTGAGGGGCAGCTCCTTGCCGTTGAGCAGCGTCAGCGTTTCGCCCGCTTTGGCGCGGCGAACGATGATGTGCCCGGCGATGTGGTCGGAATCATAGGCGTGGGAGGGCTGACCGGTGGCCAGCATCACATAGTTGGTGATATCCACCAGCGCGTTGATGGGGCGCATGCCGGTTTTCCAGATCCGCACCTGCATCCAGTAGGGAGCGGGCTTGACGCAGACGTTTTCGATCTGCGTGCCGGTCATGCGCGGGCAGCGCTCCGCGTCCTCCACGGTGACGTGGAACCCGGAGGTGTTCTCCACGTTCCGGTCGAAGTGGGGAAACTCCTTCATGGGCAGGTCGTACAGCGCCGCGATCTCGCGGGCGATGCCGTAGTGACCCCACAGGTCGGGGCGGTTGGTCATGGACTTGTTGTCGATCTCCAGAATGATGTCGTTCAGATCCAGCGCGTCGGCCAGCGGTGTGCCGGCGGGCGCGTCAAAGTCGCTCAGGTCGAGGATATGCGCTTCCTCTTTCGTGGGGAACAGGTCGGCAAGGCCGATCTCCACCGCGCCGCAGATCATGCCGTAGCTGTCCACGCCCCGGAGCTTGCTCTTTTTGATCTCCACCGGCTCGCCCTCGCCGTGCCAGCGGCACACGGAGCCGGGCAGCGCCACGGCCACCTTCATGCCCTCGCGCAGGTTGGAGCCGCCGCACACGATGCTCTCCACCCGGCCGCCGATGTCGGTCATGCAGACGCGCAGCTTGTCGGCGTTGGGGTGCTGCTCGATGGTGTTGATAACGCCCACCACCATGTGGTCGAACTGCTTGGCCAGCTCTATGGTGTCCTCCACCTCCACGGTGGACATCGTCAGGTCATACGCCAGCTTTTTCAGGTCGGCGTCCGCCGGCAGCTGGACGTAATCCCGGATCCAATTCAAAGATACTTTCATTTCAGCAGTCCTCCTCTATCAATGGAATTGCTTGAGGAAACGCAGGTCGGCGCTGTGGAACAGACGGACGTCGTCCACGCCGTAGCGCATCATCACCAGACGGTCAAGGCCGATGTTCACATAGAAGCCGGTGTACTCGTTGGGATCCAGGCCGGCGGCCTTCAGCACGTTGGGATGGGGCGTGCCGCCGGGCATGACCTCGATCCAGCCCACATGCTTGCAGACGCTGCAGCCCTTGCCGCCGCACACCAGGCAGCCCATGTCGATCTCGAAGCCCGGCTCCACGAAGGGGAAGAAGCCCGCGCGCATGCGCACCGGTACATCCCGGCCGAACACCTTGGAGAGGATGCTCTTGATCATCACCTTGCCGGAGGCGAAGGTGAAGTCCTTGTCCACGATCAGCGCCTCATACTGGAAGAAGGCGCGCTCGTGGCGGGCGTCCGTTGTCTCGTTGCGGTACACCTTACCGGGGTACACGAACCGGTAGGGCGCCTTGTGGGTCTGTAAATACCGCACGGAGCCGCCGGTCAGGTGGGGACGCAGGCACAGCTTGTCCCAGCACTCGCCCTTATCGTGGCCGGCCAGCCAGTAGGTGTCCATGCTCTCGCGGGCGGGATGGTTGGGAGGGAAGTTCAGGTTGTCGAAGCCGTACAGCTCGCTGGTGATGTCGTCCTCCTCGAAGATCTCGAAGCCCATGGAGCGGAAGGCGTCGTTCAGGTCGTAGCACATCTGGGTGATGGGGTGCAGGCCGCCGCTGAGGGGCATGGTGCCCGGCACGGAGATGTCGAAGTCGGGATCCACCTCGGACGCTTTCATTTTCAGCTCGTCACGCCGCGCGTCCAGCAGGGCGGACAGCTGACCCTTCACCTGATTGACGGCCTTGCCCATCTCCGGGCGCAGGGACACATCCAGCTTGGGCAGCTCCTTCATCAGCTCCGTCAGGCTGCCCTGCTTGCCCAGCAGCGCCGCCTTGACGTCCTGCAGCTCCGTCTCGCTGACGACGGACTCGATGCGCTGCCGACCCTCGGCCAGCAGCTGTTCCAGTTTTTCTTTCATGTGTATCGCTTCCTCCTTTTGAGAGTTGTTTATTGGGATAAAGTGCAATAAAAAACACCTTTCATCCCATGTCTTGGGACGAAAGGCGAACTTCCGTGGTACCACCCAGCTTCGCAGACCCTGCGGCCTGCGCACTCGTTGCCCTGTAACGGAGGGTATCCGTCCGCGCATTTCCTCGCGGCAGCTCCCGGGCGAACACTGCGCTGCATTCCGAGCCGGCTTTCAGCCGGTGGCCGACTCTCTCTGATGAATGCGTGTGCCGCAGATCTTCCCGCTCACAGCTTTTTTCGTGATGCAACATTTATATCACAACGAAACAAAAGATGCAAGCACTTTTTTCGCGCCGGGAGACGAAAAAAGCAGCTTTTATGATTGACACATGTGCTATACTGTACAAAAAAGCCGGAGGAGGTGCGCCATGCGGCTCATCGACAGGGAATATGTGAGGAGCCTGATGCCCCGCCGCGACCCGGCGGGACACAAGGGCACGTTCGGAAAGGTCTACCTGCTGGGCGGCAGCGTGGGCTATACCGGCGCGCCGGTGCTGTGCGCCGCCGCCGCGGAGCGCAGCGGCTGCGGGCTGGTGTTTCTGGGCGTGCCGGAGAGCGTGTGGCCTGCGGCGGCGGTGAAGTGCTGGGGCGCCATGCCCCATCCGCTGGCGGAGCAGGACGGACGGCTGTCGTCCGCCGCCGAGGAGGAGATACGCCGCCGCGCCGCCGGCTGCGACGCCGTGGCCATGGGCTGCGGCGTGGGGCGGGGAGAGGAGAGTGACCTGCTGCTCCGCCGCCTTCTGACGGTGGAAAAGCCGCTGGTGCTGGACGCCGACGGCATAAACGCGCTGGAGGGGCATATAGATACATTGTCCCGCCGCCCCTGCGCCACGGTGCTCACGCCCCATGACGGCGAGCTGGCGCGCATCGGCGGCGATATGACCGCGCCCAGGGAGTCATCCGCCGCCGCCTTTGCCGCCGCCCACGGCGTCTATCTGGTGCGCAAGGGACACCGCACGCTGGTGGCCGCGCCGGACGGACGGCTGGCGGTGAACACCACCGGCAACGACGGCATGGCCAAGGGAGGCAGCGGCGATATCCTCACCGGGCTGTTGACCGGCCTGCTGGCGCAGGGCATGGAGCCGTTTGCCGCCTGCTGCGCGGCGGTGTGGCTCCACGGACGCGCCGGTGATCTGGCGGCGGAGGAAAAGGGACGCCGGGGCATGACCCCGCCGGATATCATAGAGATGCTTCCCTATGCGCTGAAAGAGGTGGAATAGCCGGAAAGCCCTTCTGAAAAAGGACAATGCTGTGGCATAGAGCGAAATTTGTCATTCCGTGCCAGTGACCGATGTCACTGGCGTGGGAATCCGTTTCCCCGAAAAAGGGACGGATTGCCGCACCAGTGTGTACCCCAAGGGCACTTGCTTCGCGGCGCGCACTGGCTCGCAATG
>DNFA01000081.1:0-7836 GCA_003487665.1 Oscillibacter sp. | reverse complement strand
GGCACTTGCTTCGCGGCGCGCACTGGTTCGCAATGACAGGAGTTGTCTCGCAATGGCATTCCGAAAAAGGAGGGACTTGGGGTGAAAAAGACGATCATGCCCCTGCTGGTGTGCGCCGCGCTGCTGTGCGGCTGCGGCGGCGGGGAGAAAACGCTGGCGGTGCAGGAGCAGTACCGCACGGTGCGCACAGCGGACATGGAGGCGGAGGTGGTCAGCCATACGGCCACGGACGACCGCCGCTTCGTGCTGACGTGCCAGTACGACACGGAGGGACAGTCCATCACCACGGTAAAGGAGCCGCAGGAGCTGAAGGGGCTGACCGCCGTGCTGGTGGACGGACAGCTGTCGCTGAAGAGCAACGGCCAGCTGCTGCCGGCGGGCGCGGCCACGGATATCTGCCCGGCCAACTGCCTGCCCTATCTGCTGGGCGCGCTGGCGGAGGGGTATCTGACGGAGCAGGGGGCGGAGACGCTGGAGGACGTGCCGTGTCTGCGCATGGCGCTGGACACCACCGGGCACAGCGGCGCGGCGGTGCAGTGCGCCGTGTGGCTGGATCAGGAGACGCTGATCCCACGGTATGCGGAATTTTCACAGGACGGACAGGTGGTGCTGACGGCCAGAATGACGGCCTTCTCCTGCACCACGGCAACGGAGGAATAACAAATGGAATCTACACTTAGGAGAACATGGGCGGAGATCGATCTGGACGCGCTGGCCTACAACTACCGTGCGCTGCGGCAGCGGGTGGGCGCGGACGTGAAGTTTCTGGGCGTGGTGAAGGCCGACGCCTACGGTCACGGCGCGGTGCAGGTGAGCCGCACCTTACAGGAGCTGGGCGCGGACTATCTGGCTGTGTCCAGCATCGACGAGGCGGCGGAGCTGCGCTCCGGCGGCATTACCATGCCCATCCTCATTCTGGGGCACACCCCCGGCGAGCAGGTGGGACGGCTCATCGACCTGCACATCACACAGGCCGTCACCTGCCAGGCCAAGGCGCTGGAGTACAGCCGCGAGGCCGTGCACCACGGCGGAGAGCTGACGGTACACATCAAGGTGGACACCGGCATGTCCCGGCTGGGCTATCTGGTGGACGGAAAGCACTTCGACACCGGCACGGCGGACATCTGCGCCGCCTGTGACCTGCCGGGACTGCGGGCAGAGGGCATCTTTACCCACTTCTCCGTGTCGGACGAGCCGGACGCGGACAGCCGCGCCTATACGGAAAGGCAGCTGGCGCTGTTCCGCCGGGTCATCGACGCCGTGGAGGAAAAGCGCGGACAGCGCTTCGCCATCCGCCACTGCGCCAACTCCGGCGGCGTGGCATGCTATCCGGAGACGTACATGGACATGGTGCGCCCCGGTATTCTGCTGTACGGCTGCGGCGCACTGGCTGAGGGACTGGGGCTGCGGCCGGTGATGACCCTCA
Organism: Oscillibacter sp.; assembly: GCA_003487665.1. Lineage (GTDB taxonomy): Bacteria > Bacillota > Clostridia > Oscillospirales > Oscillospiraceae > Vescimonas. The sequence goes on along the minus strand of DNFA01000081.1, from coordinate 6,410 downwards.
AGACCACCGTCAGCACCATCAAGACCTATGAGCCGGGCACGGACGTCAGCTACGGCCGCCTGTTCACCACCCCCCGCGTCACCCGCATGGGCGTGGTGCCCTACGGCTACGCCGACGGCTTCTTCCGCTGCCTGTCCGACCGGTGCGCCCTCATGACGGCGGCAGGTGCGGCACCCCAGCGGGGACGGATATGCATGGATATGTGCATGATCGACCTGACTGACCTGCCCTCTGTGCAGGTGGGCGACGAGGTGGAGATATTCGGGCGGAACCAGCGGGTGGACGTGCTGGCGGACGCCGCCGGCACCATCCCCTACGAGCTGACCTGCGCCGTCAGCCGCCGCGTGCCGCGCGTCTACTAGAAGAACGGACAGGAGACGGAGAAGGAGCTGCTGCTGCGGTACTGAACACAGGACACAGCCGATGCATAGGATAGACCGGGCGGGAGAAAAGGAATTTACCGGCGCGGCGGCGTATAAATTCCGCGGCCGCGTGGGACAATGGAAGTGACCTTGGGATGCATGTCCCACCGGTACTTCTGCCTCGGAGTGTGAACTGTGTGGATACGACTGTCAGACGCGGCGACATTTACTATGCGGATCTGAGCCCCGTGGTGGGCAGCGAGCAGGGCGGCGTGCGCCCGGTGCTGATCGTCCAGAACGACACCGGCAACCGCCACAGCCCCACCGTTATCGCGGCGGCCATCACCTCCCAACTGGGCAAGGCGAAGCTGCCCACACACATCGCGCTGGCGGCGCAGGGCAGCGGACTGCCCAGGGATTCCGTGATCCTGCTGGAGCAGATACGCACGCTGGACAAAAAGCGGCTGCGGGAGCGGATGGGACGTGTGGACGGCGCGGTGATGGAAAAGGTGGATGCGGCCATCGCCGTCAGCTTCGGGCTGACAGGCCGCCATCTGGTATAGTGTCGCCCGGCATAAACAAAGCGGCCTGCGCATACCCTTGCGGTATGGGCAGGCCGTTTTTGCGCGGAAAAGGATCGCTGAACGTGATCCGTAGGGCGGCCTGCCCTACAGACGAGCTCGGTAAACCATTCGTAGGGGACGGCGTCCGCGACGTCCCGTCAGCGCGGAGCGCTGCCGTGAGACTGTCGAAAAAGCCTGTCATTGCGAGCCAGTGCTCACACTGGCGCGGCAATCCGTTTCTAAAACGTACAAATCCTGCGCGTTTCGCAGGTTTCTGCCTGAAAAGATGCGGATTCCCACGTCGCTTCGCTCCTCGGAATGACAGGGGCGGGGTTTATCGACACGCTGCCGTTCGCGGAGGTGGGCAGAGCCGTTGGCTTCTGTGTCAGTTGTGTGAGGGGAGGGGAGCGCCGTGGAATATCCCGTCTGCATGGACGACCGCCGGGTGGGTACGCTGTATGTAAGCGCCGCCGGCGGCGACACAGACCTGCGCGCCGTGTGCCGCGGCGCGGAAAAAGGGCTGTATCGCCTGTATCTGCGGGGCGGCGGGGGCGAGGTGCCTCTGGGCGTCACGGAGGACGGCTGCCTGCACCGGGTGTTCTCCCCGGCGCTGCTGGCTCCGGCGGGGGACGTGCGCTGCGCCGTGCTGCGGCGCTGCGGCGGAGACGCTTCGCGCCCCGGCCTGCTGGCGCGTCTGCCGCCGGAGGCGCACACCGTGCGGCGCGGCGGACGCGCGGAGGTGACGATCCCGTGGCGGGAGGGGCAGCCGTTCCCGCTGGAGGAGCTGTTCTGCTTCGCCCGACCGGGACGGGGTAACGTCACCTATCTGTTTGATGGCGCGGGACAGCCTGTGATGCCGGAATTTTGAAAAAACACTACCATATCTTGTGGAGATGTGCTATAATGACTCCGACTATATGGCCGTGGCCATAGAGATAAGGAGGAGCAAGAGAGATGAGATGCCCCTATTGCGGTTATAAAGAGAGCAAGGTCGTGGACTCCCGCCCCGCCGACGAGGGCAGCAGCATCCGCCGCCGCCGCGAATGTCTGCAATGCGAGAAGCGCTTCACCACCTACGAGACGGTGGAGAGCCTGCCCATGGTGGTCATCAAGAAGGACGGCTCCCGCCAGAGCTTCGACAGGAGCAAGGTGCTGCGCGGCATCCAGCGCTCCTGCGAAAAGCGCCCGGTGCCCGTGGCGGACATGGAGCGCATGGCCATGGAGATCGAGCAGGAGCTGCAGAACTCTCTGGAGCGGGAGGTCAGCACCGAGGCCATCGGCGAGAAGGTCATGGAGAAGCTGAAGAAGGCCGATGAGGTGGCCTACGTCCGCTTTGCGTCCGTTTACCGGCAGTTCAAGGACATCAACACGTTCATGTCCGAGCTGAACAAGCTGCTCAGCGAGAAGTAGAGAACGGCGTCAGAAGATATTCTTGGCGCTGATGCGCTGCGTCTCCGCGATGAGCCGGAACTGACCGCGCAGCTCCGCCAGCACCGGGTACAGGCTCTGGCTGTCGCCCTGGGCGGCCATGGCCTCCGCCTGTGCCAGCAGCGCCTCGGCCTCGTCCAGCTCCTCGTGGGAGATCACGATGTGCAGGTACCCCTGTGGCTCCTGCCACAGGGCGTTCAGGGTGTCCAGCTGCTGCTGTCCGCTGCCGCCCTGCGCCAGCGCGGCCTCGGCCTCGTCCAGCGCCGCCGTCCACTCCCCGCAGCGATCTGTGACCCACGCGGCGTTCCACAGCACGAACGCCAGCACCACCAGCAGCACCATAAGCGAAAGACGGGTGGCTCTCATCGCGCTCCCTCCTTCCGCAGACATACCACGGTGCCCTGCTGATCTACGGTCAGCAGGAACACGTCCTCGCTGCGCTTGATCCCCTGCCGGTGCAGCTCCTTTTCCAGCCACCGCTCATCCCTTCCGCACTGGCGTAGATTGTCCGCCAGCACCCGCCCGTCGTTGATGATGACCGTGGGCAGGAACGTGTCGTCCTCCACCGTCAGCGCCAGCTGCCGGGGCGTTAGCGGCTGGCAGTCGCTGCGCAGCAGGACGGACAGCTTGCCGCTTGTCTCCATCACGGCGTATTTCACATCGTTCAGATCGGTGACGCCCTGCGCGCGCAGCTGCTCCAGCAGTTCGTCCAGCGTCAGCCGCGTGCGCCGCATGGTCTCCTGGTGCAGCTTGCCGTCCTGTATCACCAGCGCCGGCGTGCCGCAGACCAGATCCCGGAACCGCACGCAGCGCAGGCTGATGGCACTGAACAGCGCGGACAGGGCGATCAGCGTGACAATGGGGATCACCCCGTTGAACAGCGGCAGGGCGAAGTCCTGCATGGGAACGGAGGCCAGATCGGAGATCAGCAGCGTCAGCACCAGCTCGATGGGCTCCAGCTCGCCGATCTGCCGCTTGCCGCTGATGCGCAGTCCGGCGATCAGCAGCAGATAGAGGATCAGGGTACGGAAAAACGCGGTGGCCATGGCAGCACGTCCTTTCGGAATTGTATTCCGAAGCAGTATGTCCCCGCAGCGGGGAAATTATGTCGCGGCACAGCGGCGCAGCCGCTTTGCATATAAAATGCACGCAGAAAGGAAAGGAGGATATCGGTTTATATACCGACATCAGCGCCAGATCTCGTACCGCCGCCGGAGCTTTTCCGCCAATACAGCGTTGCAGCGGCTTGCCATACAGCAAGTATTCCCGCGCCGCTGCGCCTTGCCTTGACGAAAAATCTTCCGCCGGCGTGCCGCAGCGTCGCCAGAAGGCTCCGCGGGTATGAGATGACGAGGTGGGAAGTGATCGAAGCTTTCGGCGGATGCTTCCCCGTGCCGTCCGGGTGCGTACACAGCCGACAAATATGCGGGCGACCGCAAAACAGAGAGGCTGTGACCGGATGCGAAGGCAAATGGTCTGCGTATTTGTGCTTCCGACCTATTTTCTGATCGGAGGATATTTTTAATATGTGTGGTATCGTAGGATACGTAGGAAAGCAGCAGGCGGCTCCCCTGCTGCTGGACGGCCTGTGCCGTCTGGAATACAGGGGCTATGACTCCGCAGGTGTGGCGGTGTGCGGCGCGGGCGGCTTACAGGTGCGCAAGACGCCGGGGCGTCTCAAGGCGCTGGAGGAGCTGACCCACGGCGGCGCCGATCTGACGGGCACCGTGGGCATCGGCCACACCCGCTGGGCAACCCACGGCGAGCCCAACGAGCGCAACGCCCACCCGCAGGTCAGCGGCGACGGGAAGTTCGCCGTGGTGCATAACGGCATCATCGAGAACTATGCCCGGCTCAAGCAGGAGCTGATCCGGAAGGGTTGCACCTTTGCGTCGGAAACGGACACCGAGGTGGTGGCGCAGCTGCTGGCGTACAGCTACCGCCAGTGCGGAGACGTGTTCGAGGCGGTGAACCAGATGCTCTCGCAGCTGGAGGGCACCTATGCGCTGGGCATCGTCTGCGCCGACACGCCGGATCGCGTCATCGCCGCCCGGAAGGACGCGCCGCTGCTGCTGGGCTACGGACAGGGCGAGAATTTTCTGGCCTCGGACGTAACGGCGCTGCTGCGCCATACCCGCGACGTGGTGTACATGGACGACGGCGAGCTGGCCATCATCACGGCGGAGGGCATCCGCATCTACGACGAGCGCCGCCGCCCTATCCACAAGGAGCATCACCACATCGACTGGGACGTGGACGCCGCGGAAAAGGGCGGCTATGACCACTTCATGCTCAAGGAGATATACGAGCAGCCGGCGGCGGTGCGCCGCGCCATCACCGGACGCATCCGGGACGGCCGCGTGGTGCTCAGCGACCTGACCATGACCGACGGAGACATCCGGGACATCGGACGCATCTGCATCGTGGCCTGCGGCTCCAGCTACCATGTGGGCATGGTGGGCAAGTATACGTTGGAGCGGCTGCTGCGCCGCCCGGTGGAGGTGAGCCTTGCCTCCGAGTTCCGTTACAGCGACCCGCTGGTGGGCGAGGGCGACCTGGTCATCGTCATCAGCCAGTCCGGGGAGACGCTGGACACCATGGCCGCCCTGCGGGAGGCCAAGAAGCGCGGCGCACGGGTGCTGGGCATCGTCAACGTGGTGGGCTCGTCCATCGCACGGGAGAGTGACGACGTGCTCTACACCTGGGCGGGCCCGGAGATCGCCGTGGCCACCACCAAGGCGTACAGCACCCAGATGGTGGTGCTGCACCTGCTGGGGCTGTATTTCGGCGATGTGATGGGCACCGTGGATCTGGAGACATACAGCGCCATGGTGCGGGGCATCGAGGCGCTGCCGGGGCAGATGGAGCAGGTGCTGGAGCACACGGAGGACATCCGTGCCGCCGCCAAGTGGCTGGCGGGAGAGGAGGATGTGTTCTTCCTGGGACGGAACCTGGACTACGCCCTGTCGCTGGAGGGCAGCCTGAAGCTGAAGGAGATCTCCTACATCCACTCCGAGGCCTACGCCTCCGGCGAGCTGAAGCACGGCACCATCTCCCTGATCCGGGAGGGCACGCCGGTCATCGCCGTGGCCACCTATCTGCCGCTTTTAGATAAGGCGGTGAGCAACGTGGTGGAGGTGCAGGCGCGGGGCGCGCGGGTGCTGGCGCTGACCACCGAGGCCGGCGGTGAGGCGCTGCACAAGCGGGTGGACGCCGTGGTGACGGTGCCGGAGACGGAGGCCATGCTGCTGCCGCAGCTGGGCGTTATTCCGCTGCAGCTGCTGTCCTATTACACGGCGTTGGAGCGGGGCTGCGACATCGACAAGCCCCGGAATCTGGCCAAATCCGTCACCGTGGAATAAAATGTTGACAACGGCAGAAAACGTGGTAAAATAACGCTATATTCCAAATCGGCTGAGACGAAGATGAGCCGCAGGAGGCCGCCCAGAGCGAGACGGGGACAGTGCAAGCCCGTCGGGTACGGCACAGCGGCAGCCGCTTCTGAGCCGGCCGCGACGAGCGGCACGGGGCGCTCCCGTTACAGGGCGGCTGAGAGGGCGGGCGACCGCCGAATCAGGGTGGTACCGCGGAGTTGTTTTCGCCCCTGTTCGCGCAAGCGAGCAGGGGCGTTTTTCCGTTCCGGGAGGTGGGACATGCACTACGATATCATCGACATGGCGGACGATCCCCGCTGCGGGCAGTTCGCCGGCCTTGCCGACGGGCTGCATATCTCCCGGTTCTTCCTGAACCTGGAGAAAGAACTGGCGGATATGACCCGCCAATGGAACGAGAGCAAATAAGATTTTTACTATACATTGTAAAGGAGACGAACGACTATGAGCCATCCCTATCACGGCCTGAACGAGCTGCGGGAAATGTTCCTGAAGTTCTTTGAGACGAAAGGCCACCTGCGGCTGCCCAGCTTTTCGCTGGTGCCCCAGAACGACAAATCCATCCTGCTGATCAACGCCGGCATGACCCCCATGAAGCCCTGGTTCAAGGGCGAGGAGGAGCCGCCCTGCCGCCGCGTCTGCACCTGCCAGAAGTGCATCCGCAC
>DNFA01000018.1:2357-9819 GCA_003487665.1 Oscillibacter sp. | reverse complement strand
TCCAACTGAGCTACGGGCGCATGTTCGGTTGTCGCTTACAGCCTTACTACTATACCACCTTCGGGCGGCAATGTAAAGAAATTTTTTTGCTTTCAGATTGTTAAAAAAGTTGACAAGTTGGTAAACTTGTTGTAAAATGACAACAACATGAAGGCGCCGTGCGCCATACTCCATTCTGAAGGAGGATAACCTGTGAAAAAACAAAAGATTTCTGATGCTGTTATCCACCGCCTCCCCCGCTATTACCGGTATTTAGACGACCTGTACAACAAGGGCGTGGTGCGCATCAGCTCCAATTCTCTGGGCGCTAAAATGGACATCACCGCCTCCCAGATCCGGCAGGATCTCAGCTGCTTCGGCGAATTCGGGCAGCAGGGCTACGGCTACAACGTGGCGGAGCTGCGGGCGGAGATCGGCCACATTCTCGGCATCGACAGCGGGCACCGCATCATCGTCGTCGGCGTGGGGCATCTTGGTCATGCGCTGCTGCAAAACTTCGACTTTGAAAAGGTAGGCTTCCGCATCGACTCCGCCTTCGACGTCTCCCCCGCGCTGATCGGGACGGAGATCCGCGGCGTGACCGTCCACTCCATGGACGAGCTGGAGGACTATGTGGCCAGCTACCATCCCAACGTGGCGGTGCTGACCGTGCCGCAGAGCGTGGCGCAGCCGCTGGCCGACCGGCTGATCGGTCTGGGCGTCCGGGGCTTCTGGAACTTCACCAACGTGGAGCTGTCCACCAAGGAGGACGGCGTTTTCTTCGAGGACATCCACTTTGTGGACACCCTGCTGACACTCAGCTATCGTATCTCCCAGCCCTGAGGAACACTTTTCCTGCGGCGGCATACTATGAGAATGAGACCGGACGGCGGTCAAATTTTCATAGGAGGTTACGATATGTGTAATCAGAATTCCTGCTTTGGCGGCAGCAGCTGCTGCTGGATCATCATTGCGATCATCCTGCTGTTCCTGTTCTGCGGCAACGGCTGCGGCAGCAACTGCGGCTGCGGCGGCAACAACGGCGGCTGCGGGTGCGGCTGCTGATCGGCTCGCACAATAGCTGTGCCCCCGCCCTTCGGCGGGGGCTTTTTCCTGTAGGAACATCCGCAAAACGGCGCGTTTTGCGGGAGAAAGAGGTGCAATATGGACATTTCCGGACTGCGTGCGGCCTACGAGGGTCACACCCCCACGCTGATGGGTGAACGGGGCGGCTCGGCGGTACTGGTGCCGTTGGTTCGTCAGAACGGCGAATACTGCCTGCTGTACGAGATACGCTCCGCCGCGGTACGTCAGCCAGGTGAGGTCTGCTTCCCCGGCGGCAAGCGGGAACCGGGCGAGACGGCCATCCAGTGCGCCCTGCGGGAGACGCGGGAGGAGCTGGGCATCCCGGAGAGCGCCGTGACCGTCATCGGTGAGATGGACTTCCTGTACATCCGGGCGGGCAGCCTGCTGCGCCCTGTGCTGGGCGAGGTCGACCCGGCGGCGGTGGCGGCCATGCGCCCGGCGCCGGAGGAGGTGGCGGGCACGTTCCTGCTGCCCCTGCGGGAGCTGCGGGCGCACCCGCCGGAGGTGTACGCCTACCAGCAGCCGGTGGCGATACCGGACTTTCCCTACGCGGACGCCGGTGTGGCGGCAGGCTACCCGTGGCGTCCCTGCCGGATAGAGGTGCCGGTGTACCGGGGGCTGCCCCACCCGCTGTGGGGCATCACCGCCCGCATCACCATGGACGTGGTGGACAAGCTGTAACGTCTGCCACGGCATCCCCGGTGCCCCGTTTCATAGGGGCGGACGACCCTGTCCGCCCGTTCCCTGTCATTCCGTAGGGGGCGATGCCCACATCGCCCCGCCCGTAAGGGACGCCGTCCCCTACACCAACAAACCAGCGACGGCCAAAAGGCCGCCGCTATTTTTTACACTATTTTTAACAAGAAAGTATTTGTTGACGTGTTATACGTTGTATGATATGCTAATATTGCGTCAGGAGCGCTCCACCGGGCGGCAGGAACAGGAAGCAGTCTGAAACTGAGAGGAAATAATCTTATGAAAGCAAAGCTCACATTTTACTTAGCTCTTGTAATCGCCGGGAGCGCATTGCTGGGCGTCGGGGAATTTTTCACCATAGCCGGAATGATCCTGACGGCGCTGGGACTTTTCCTGCTGCTCCTGGAAGCCATCAAGGAGTAACCGCAAAACTGCGCCGGTTCAGAAAACAACTGATACCCTTCATCCGCAGCCGGAAGAAGAACAGCGGCAACGACAACGCCGCATAGCTGCAAGACGGGGCGGTGGAATCGCCGCCCCGTTTCCCTGTCATTCCGAACCGGCGACCACGTCATCGGCGTGGGAATCCGTCCCTTCAAAAAAGAAGAAGCAGATTGCCGCGCCAGTGTGTACCCCAAGGGCACTTGCTTCGCGGCGCGCACTGGCTCGCAATGCCAGCGCGGCGCGGCCGCGCTGACGGGACGTCGGGACGCCGTCCCCTACGCCAACAAACCAGCGGCGGCCTTTCGGCCGCCGCTGGTTTGTTCTCTTTATTTCAGCTCAGGTTTCCGTTCTTGTCGCAGCTCAGCGTCACCGTAACAGGCACCCCCTGCGTGCCGCCGACGATCTTGCGGTTCATGGTCAGGTAGCCGTAAGCGGTGTTCCCACTTCTGGAGGTAGACTTGGAGCCCACGCTCCAGTCGCTGTTGTAAATCGTCACGTTAAAGCTGTTCACCGCCGTACAGGTTGCGGACGAACCGTTGTAGCTGAATGTTGCGGTCAAAGTCGCCTTCCAGCGAAGGGTATTTCCGCTGTCATAGTGCCTGAAATCCTTACTCCCGTTTCTGTAATTTGTAGCCCGCGTAACGGCAGATTCCGTTTGCACCGTGATGACCGTATAGCTGCCGTCATCATAATAGATGACCTCTTCCTGCTGCGCATACGCCTGCACCGGCAGCGCACACACCAGCAGCAGGCAGGCCAGCACCGCGCCAAATACTCTGTTCCTCATGATTCTCCTCCTTGTTGACCATCCATTGTCCAGTCTTCGTTTACCACTATGATTTCTTCATTCCAGCCGCTCAGATCCTTGTGGATCATGTACTGCTGCCACACCAGCACACCGGTAAAGATCACCAGCACGGCGGCCAGCACCAGTGCCACCACCATGACGATGCGTCGGTGGATGTGCAGCTCCGCCAGCAGTTCGGATGTGTCCATCTCATCCACCCACGCGGCGGCCACCTGCTGGGGCGTGCCGAAGTGCTGCTCCAGCGCTGCGGCGTCGCCACCGCCCTCTATGTATTCCTCCGCCTGGGCACGCAGCGCGTCCAGAAGCGGCTTTTTCACTTTGCCGGAGCAGGGCAGAAAGCCGCTGACCGCCCGGACATACCGCCCGATATACCAGTTCTGCTTTCTGCTCATGCTTCGGCCTCCCCTTTGATGATGGCGAAAACGCCTGCGGTGACCGTCTCATATTCTGCGATCAGCTCCCGCAGCTTTTCCTCCCCTGCCGGCTCAATGTGGTAGTACACACGGGTCATACGCTTTCCCACCAGCTCCCGCCGGTCGGAGATCAGCCCCTGCTCCTGCAGCTTATACAGCACCGGATACAGAGAGCCCTCCTGCGTGGTCAGCTTCCCGCCGCTGGCGCGCTCTGTCTCCTGCACCAGCTGATAGCCGTACATATCCCCGCGCTTGAGCAGGGACAGTAACACCAGTGACATAACGCCGCGTCTGTAGTTGCCGCCGTTTTCCCGCATGATACTCACCATCCTTTGTAGGCATGAATATTTATACCACGTAATAGTTTTTAATGCAATACTTTTCTTAAAAATATATTGTTGACGGACAATATTTTACGTGTTATAGTGCATTCAGAGCTCATCGAATCCGCACCTTATATCTACTTCGATTGATCCAGCATACGAAGCGGCGCACCCTCGCGGGTGCGCCGTTTTTTTGTATTCCATTATCCCAGCAGGTGCTCCAACAGCACCTTCACGCCGATCAATATCAGTATCGCTCCGCCCACGAATTCCGCCTTGTTCTTGTACTTGGCGCCGAATACATTCCCCACGTACACGCCGCCCAGCGAGATCAGGAACGTGGTGCAGCCGATCAGCGCCACCGCCAGCCCGATGGACACGGACAGCTCCACCATGGAGAATGTCACACCCACAGCCAGCGCGTCAATGCTGGTGGCCACAGCCAGCACCAGCAGCTCCTTGTGCCGCACCTCGCCGTTGGACGGCTGCTCCTCGTCCTCCTTGTCCCCGGCGCGGCTCTCGCGGATCATATTCCCGCCGATCCACGCCAGCAGCACAAAGGCGATCCACGGCGCCAGCCTCGTCACATAGCGGGCAAACTGTGAGCCCAGCAGCCAGCCCAGTGCGGGCATCAGCGCCTGAAACACGCCGAAATACAGGGCGATCAGCAGGGCGCTCCTTTTATGCACCTTGTCCGGCATGGCCAGCCCCTTGCAGATGGCCACCGCGAAAGCGTCCATGCTCAGGCCGATGCCGATGAGAAAGATCTCCAAAAGCGTCATAGCGCACTCCCCTTATAATATGACCGGCACAGGCCGGTCGATCTCCATGCGATCCGGTGCGACGCGGCAGGCGTAGGCGACCACATTCACCCCGGCGGCAGCGGCCTGCCGCAGCGCCGCGCCGAAGGCCGGGTGGGTGTCGTCGTTGGGCGCGAAGTCCGTGACCTCCGCCATCTGCACCACGAAAAAGGCCGTGGCGCGGTGCCCCTGCTCCACGGCGTGTATCAGCTCGTGCAGGTGCTTCACGCCCCGCTCCGTAGGCGCATCGGGAAACCGGGCGTGACCGCCGGACTCCAGCGTGACGCCCTTGACCTCCACCAGATGCAGCCCGTCAGGGCGGGTCAGGCAGAAGTCCAGCCGGGACGCGCCGAAGCGGTACTCCGGCCGCACCTCCTGCGCCAGCGGATCGAACCGCTGGGCGAACTCTCCAAAGACCCGGTTGGGCGCCTGTGCGTCCATGTTGATGAGCTTCCCGCCCTTGTCCACGGCGATCAGATCGTAGGGTGTCTTTCTCCCCGGCGTCACGCCGGGCGCCAGCCACACCTCCGCGCCGGGCACCAGCAGCTCCCGGCACCGCCCCGTGTTCTTCACATGGCAGACCGTCTCCGTCCCGCCGATGTCCACCACCGCGATGAACCGGTTGGGGCGCGACAAAAAGCGCCCCTGCACCACGTTTTCGTACTGCACGGCGCCGCCTCCCCGCTGTGAATTGAATAGAATGATATTATATCACAAATGATAGCCCATGGGAAGTCCCTTATTTTTTTGCACTTCGCCCGCTGCGTCCGTCCTTTGTGTATTCCGTCAATGAACCTGAAAATTTTTTAGGCGTTCTTACGATTTTGTAGGTTTTGCTATTTTTTGGATTGCATCAATACCAAATGTTTGGTACAATACAGGTAATCTATATTAGTATGGGAGGGAATTCAAACCATGCCTGACTATTCCAACCTGTTTGTCGTGCTGATGGGTCTTGGCACTGTGTTTGCCGGCCTGCTGTGCATCATCCTGCTGGTCACTCTGATGAGCTGGGTCTGCAACCGCACCGGCGCGCCGAAGGCCGCACCTCAGGCGGCAGCCGCCCCTGCGGGCATCCCCGCCGCCGGCACCGTGACGCCCTCCATGATGGCCGCCATTTCCGCCGCCATCGCTGAGGACATGGGGACTGACGTCTCCGCCATCCGTATCGTATCCATCAAGAAAGTGTGAGGAGGAACGCACCATGAAGAAGTACAGAGTCAACGTAAACGGCACCGTATATGAAGTAGAGCTGGAGGAGATCACCGGCGCGGCTCCCGCTGCCGCCGCTCCCGTGGCTGCGCCCGCAGCCGCTCCCGCTGCGGCTCCCGCCGGCGGCGAGAAGGTCTGCGCTCCCATGCCCGGCACCATCCTGTCCGTCAACGTGTCCAACGGCAGCGCCGTCAAGAAGGGTGATGTGCTGATGATCCTGGAGGCCATGAAGATGGAGAACGAGATCATGGCTCCCTGCGACGGTACCGTGACCTCCGTGGCCGCCGCCAAGGGCGCCGCTGTGGAGTCCGGCGCGCTGCTGTGCACCATCGGCTGACGCCGGAGGATCGCACATGGAAGCTATTGTCAATTTCCTGACCAGCACCGGCTTTTACCAGTTCTTCCAGGGTGACAACTGGAAGAGCGCCATTATGCTGGTCATCGCATGTGTCCTCCTGTTTCTGGGCATTGTCAAGAAGTTCGAGCCGCTGCTGCTGGTGCCCATCGCCTTCGGCATGCTGGTGACAAACCTGCCCGGTGCGGACATGTTCCACGAGATCCTGTTTGCCGGCGGGCACGTCCACTGGGATCTGTTCGGCGGCGAGCCCATCACGGCGCAGTTCCTGTCGGAAATGCTGTCAAGCGGCGTCTCCGCCGATGTACTCCAGCCCTACGCCGACGCTGTGATGACCTCCGCGCAGAACCTGTTCAGCGCCGATGTCATCAACGACCTGATGGCGCAGGTCGCCGCCAACGGCTCCGACGCCGTGGGCACGCTGGCCAACCAGCTCACCGCCCTCGCGTCCGCCGAGCAGTACGCCGCCAACTACGGCGTTATCCTCAGTGATGTCACCGTCAGCGTCGGCCTGATCGACGTGCTGTATCTGGGCATCAAGCTGGGCATCTATCCCTGTCTCATCTTCATGGGCGTGGGCGCCATGACCGACTTCGGCCCCCTGATCGCCAACCCCAAGAGCCTGCTGCTGGGCGCAGCCGCCCAGCTGGGCATCTTCCTGACGTATCTGGGCTGCCGTCTGCTGGGCTTCACCGGCGCCGAGGCGTCCTCCGTGGGCATCATCGGCGGCGCGGACGGCCCCACAGCCATCTTCGTCACCGCTATGCTGGCGCCCGCCCTGCTGGGTCCCATCGCCGTGTCGGCCTACTCCTATATGGCGCTGGTGCCCGTGATCCAGCCGCCCATCATGAAGGCGCTGACCACCAAGGAGGAGCGCCAGATCGTCATGAAGCCCCTGCGGGAGGTCAGCAAGCGGGAGAAGATCTTCTTCCCCATCGTCGTCACCGTGTTCGTGGCGCTGCTGGTTCCCTCCGCCGCGCCGCTGATCGCCTGCCTGATGCTGGGCAATCTGGCCAAGGAGTGCGGCGTGCTGGATCGTCTCAGCAAGACCATGCAGAACGAGCTGATGAACATCGTCACCATCTTCCTGGGTGTCAGCGTGGGCGCCACCGCCACCGGCACCACGTTCCTCAGCCCCAAGACCCTTGCCATCATGGGCATGGGCGTGGTGGCCTTCGGCTTCGGCACCGCCGGCGGCGTGCTGCTGGCCAAGTTCATGAACCTGTTCCTGAAGGAAAAGATCAATCCCCTCATCGGCTCCGCCGGTGTGTCCGCCGTGCCTATGGCCGCCCGTGTCAGCCAGAAAGTCGGTCAGGCGGAGAACCCCGGCAACTTCCTGCTGATGC
>DNFA01000018.1:440-2202 GCA_003487665.1 Oscillibacter sp. | reverse complement strand
CCGGCAACTTCCTGCTGATGCACGCCATGGGCCCCAACGTGGCCGGCGTCATCGGCTCGGCCATCGCCGCGGGCGTGCTGATCTCCCTGTTCGGTTAATAGGAGGTAACTATGGAATTTCTGTCTAACAAGCCCCTGCTGATCACCGATACCATCCTCCGCGACGCCCACCAGTCCCAGGCGGCCACCCGCATGACTATCGAGGACATGCTGCCCGCGCTGGAGCAGCTGGACGCCATCGGCTACTACTCTCTGGAGTGCTGGGGCGGCGCCACCTTCGACGCCTGTATGCGCTTTCTGAATGAGGATCCGTGGGAGCGCCTGCGCACCATCCGCAAGCATGTGAAGAACACCAAGCTGCAAATGCTGTTCCGCGGCCAGAACATTCTGGGCTACAAGCACTATGCCGACGACGTGGTGGATGCCTTCTGTGCCAAATCCATTGAAAACGGCATCGACATCATCCGCATTTTCGACGCGCTGAATGACGTGCGCAATCTGGAGCAGGCCATCAAGTCCACCAAGAAATACGGCGGGCAGGTGGAGGCCACCCTCAGCTACACCATCTCTCCCATCCACAACGAGGCCTACTTCGTCAAGCTGGCCAAGGAGCTGGAGGGCATGGGCGCGGACGCCATCTGCATCAAGGACATGGCCAACCTGCTGCTGCCCATGGAGGCCTACTCTCTGGTGAAGGCGCTGAAGGAGACGGTCAGCGTTCCCATCCATCTGCACACCCACAACACCTCCGGCACCGGCGATATGACGCTGCTGATGGCGGCCTACGCCGGCGTGGACATCGTGGACACCGCTCTCTCCCCCATGGCCAACGGCACCAGCCAGCCCGCCACCGAATCTCTGGTGGCCACGCTGCAGGGCACCGTCCGCGACACCGGCCTGAGCCTGGAGAAGATGTCCCCCGTGGCCGCTCACTTCCGCAAGGTCGCCCAGCGTCTGCAGGACGCCGGTATCCTTGATCCCAAGGTGCTGCGCGTGGACACCAACACCCTGCTGTATCAGGTGCCCGGCGGCATGCTCTCCAACCTGATCTCCCAGCTGAAGCAGGCAGGCAAGGAGGACAAGTACTACGACGTGCTGACGGAGATCCCCCGCGTCCGCAAGGACTTCGGCTATCCCCCGCTGGTCACGCCCTCCTCCCAGATCGTGGGCACCCAGGCCGTGATGAACGTCATCATGGGCGAGCGCTATAAGACGTTCCCCAAGGAGTCCCGTGCCATGCTCAAGGGCGAATACGGCAAGCTGCCCGGTGAGGTCAACGAGGAGGTTCGCGCCAAGGCCGGCATCGCGCCGGAGGACGTGATCACCTGCCGTCCCGCCGACCTGCTGGAGCCGGAGCTGGACAAATACCGTCAGGAATTCAAGGGTCTGGCCAAGTCCGACGAGGACGTGCTGAGCCTTGCCCTGTTCCCGCAGGTGGCTCCCAAGTTCATTGAAAAACGCGACGCGCCCAAGGCCGCGCCCGCTCCTGCCGCTCCCGCCGCAAAGCCCGCCGATGCCAACGGCGTCCGCGAGCTGTATGTGGAGTGGAAAAACTGATATTTCTTCTTTCCTTTCCCTTAGAGAGCCGGAAAAGCGCCCTGCTTTTCCGGCTCTCCCAGCTTGCCAAAAAAGTCCGTTCGGACTTTTTTGACAAGCTGCGTGCAAAATCGCAAAATAAATAACAGTATTTTATTTTGCGATTTTGGTCGCTGCGGCGGGTGATTGAACGCGAAAGGGAACCCTGACGGTTCCCTTTCACACTA
>DNFA01000018.1:0-163 GCA_003487665.1 Oscillibacter sp. | reverse complement strand
GTCCTCGACGTCCCGTCGTAGGGGTGCGGACGTCTCTGTCCGCCCTTTGCACCGCCGCCTCCCCGGAAAGAAATCCCCCATTTCCCGAAAAAAGTACTTGCATTTTCAAAAAACATCGACTATAATAGCACCGTTGACAGGATATGCACCTTTAGCTCAGTTG
>DNFA01000001.1:2910-4841 GCA_003487665.1 Oscillibacter sp. | reverse complement strand
GTCAAGCAATATGTCAAATTCAAAATGGCGGCGGGCAAAACTCTCAAAAGCATTTTGGTGAGCTGCGGCGCCCGCCTTGCGCCCTTCGATATCAAGGAGCTGCGAGACATTATGACGGAGGATGAATTGGAGCTGGACACGATGGGCGACCGAAAAACGGCGCTGTTCCTCATTATGAGCGATACCGATACCACCTTCAATTTCGTCATCGCCATGCTGCAAAGCCAGCTTTTCAACCTGCTCTGCGACAAGGCGGACGATCTCTATAACGGGCGGCTGCCTGTCCATGTGCGGTGCCTTTTGGACGAGTTTGCCAATATCGGCCAGATACCAAACTTTGATAAGCTGATCGCCACCATCCGAAGCCGTGAGATATCGGCTTCTATTATTTTGCAGAGCCAGTCGCAATTAAAGACCATCTACAAGGACGCCGCGGATACCATTGTCGGCAACTGCGACGTCACCTTGTTTTTGGGAGGCAAGGAGAAGTCAACGCTGAAAGAGATTTCGGAGCTGCTGGGCAAGGAGACCATCGACAGCCTGAGCCAGTCTGAAAATCGCGGCGCGCAGACCTCTCACGGCCTCAGCTATCAGAAATTAGGAAAGGAGTTGATGACCCAGGACGAGATTGCGGTCATGGACGGCGGCAAGTGTATTTTGCAGCTTCGGGGCGTGCGCCCGTTTTTCAGCGACAAGTACGACCTGACGAAGCACCCCCGCTACAAATATCTGTCCGACGCCGACAAGAAGAACGTCTTTGACGTAGAACGGTACATGAAGCGCAGACCGGCCATCGTGAAGCCGGACGAGCCTTTCGATATGTACGAATTGAGCGCAAAAGACCTGACAGACGAACCCGACAACAATTCTACAAAACGAAAGGAAATATGATTTATGGAGTTCTTCAACAGTGCCATCGACGTATTACAGACCCTGGTCATCGCCCTGGGCGGCGGCCTTTGCGTGTGGGGCGGCATCAACCTTCTGGAAGGCTACGGCCAGGATAACCCCGCGGCCAAAAGCCAGGGCGTCAAGCAGCTTGTCGCGGGCGGCGGCGTCGCCCTGATCGGCGTGACCCTGATCCCCCTGCTGTCCGGCCTGCTTGGCTGAGCGGCGGCAGGACCATCCCACCCGGAGGCTCCCGTTTCACGGCGGGAGCCCCCGAAAGGAGGTGTGACCACCCGTGATAATTGAAATGATCCAGGAGTGGTTCAAGGAGCTGCTGATCGACGGCATCATCTCCAACCTCTCCGGGACCTTTGACACCGTGAATACGAAGGTGGGCGAGATCGCCGGCGAGGTGGGCATGACGCCGGCCGGCTGGAACGGCGGCATCTTCAACATGATCCGCGGCCTCTCTGAAACGGTCATCGTTCCCATCGCCGGCATCATCCTCACCTTCGTCATGTGCTATGAGCTGATCCAGCTCATCGTGGAAAAGAATAATCTCCACGATTTTGACACCTGGCTTTTCTGGAAGTGGATCTTCAAGACCTTCTGCGCGGTGCTCATCGTCACCAATACCTGGAATATCGTCATGGCGGTATTTGATATGGCGCAGAGCGTGGTCAGCCAGAGCGCCGGCGTCATCATCTCCGACGCGGGGATCGACATTTCCGGCGTGGTTGGCAATTTGGAAACGACCCTGGCGGACTGGAGCATCGGTTCTTTGCTGGGCCTGTGGTTTCAGAGCATTTTTGTGGGTCTCTGCTCCCATATCCTCACCATCGCCATCTTCCTTGTGATCTACGGAAGAATGATCGAGGTGTATTTGACCGTGTCCGTGGGGCCGATCCCCTTTGCCACGATGGCCAACCGGGAGTGGGGGCAGACGGGGCAGAACTATTTGAAGTCCCTGCTGGCCCTGGGCTTTCAGGCGTTTCTCATTATGGTCTGCGTGGGCATCTACGCGGTGCTGGTGCAGAATATCG
>DNFA01000001.1:0-2709 GCA_003487665.1 Oscillibacter sp. | reverse complement strand
CACCGTGGCGATCTGGGAGTGCCTGGGCTATACGGTGCTGCTGTGCTACACGCTGTTTCGCACCGGCAGCCTTGCAAAGAGCCTGTTCGGGGCGCATTGACGGGAGGCGGCCATGAAAAAATACAAGGTCATCTACGCGGATCCGCCCTGGGCCTATAAGGTCTGGAGCAAGAAGGGCGCGGGGCGCAGCGCCGAGAGCCATTACCCCACCATGGACATAGCGGCCATCAAGGCCCTGCCAGTGGGGGAGCTGGCGGACAAGGACTGCGCCCTGTTCCTCTGGATCACATTCCCCATGCTGCGGGAGGCCTGGGGCGTCATGGACGCCTGGGGCTTCACCTTCAAGACCGTGGCCTTCGTCTGGATCAAGCAGTGCCGGAAGTCGGACGGCCTGTTCACCGGCATGGGCTACTGGACGCGGGCCAACGCGGAGATCTGCCTGCTGGCGACCCGCGGACGCCCGAAGCGGGCGGCGCGGGATGTGAAGCAGGTCATCCTCTCCCATGTGGAGCGGCACAGCCAGAAGCCGGAGGAGGCGCGGCGGCGGATCGAAGCCCTCATGGGGGACGTGCCCCGTATTGAGCTGTTCGCAAGAGCCTCACCGCCCGGCTGGGATGTGTGGGGAAATGAAGTTGCAAGCGATATCCGGCTTGCGGAAAGGATGTGAACCATTGGCATACGTAACGGTCCCGAAGGACCTGACAAAAATCAAGAGCAAGATGCTGTTCGGCCTGACGAAGCGGCAGCTTGTGTGTTTCGGATCGGCGGCGCTTGTTGGAGTGCCGCTTTTCTTTTTGAGCAAGGGCAGCATGGGAACGACGCCGGCGGCGCTGTGCATGATCCTTGTGATGCTGCCTTTTTTCCTGTTCGCCCTGTATGAGAAGAACGGGCAGACCCCGGAGGCGCTGCTGGGCAATCTGATCCAGTGCAAATTCACCCGTCCGAAAAAGCGTGTCTATCAGACAAACAACGCCTATTCCGCTTTGGAAAAGCAGGCGGAGCTGGAGCGGACGGTGGGGCGGATCGCCTCCGGCGCGGGGAAAAGAGGCAAGGGCCGGCGCAGGCTCACCCGGCAGGAGCGAAAGCAGATCGAGGCCGTCATCCGGCAGGCCAAGGGGGATGGCAAGAATCACACCGTACAGGCAAGCCTCCCCTTCCGCAATATGCACCCGGACGGTCTGTGCCGTCTGGATGACCGGCATTTTTCCAAAACCATCGCCTACGCCGACGTCAGCTACCGTCTGGCGGGACCGGACGATCAGCGGGATATCTTTGAACGCCTCTGCGACTTCTATAACGGCTATGACCCCTCCATCGGCGTGCAAATGACCCTGAGCAGCAGCCACAAGGCCGGCGGCGGGGACCTGTTCCGCATGGCGGCCCAGGGGGACGATTTGGATGGGATCCGCGCCGAGGCCTCCGGCATCCTGCAAACGCAGTATGAGCGCGGCAGCAACGGCTATGTGAAAAGCAAGTATGTCACGCTGACCATCGAGGCGGAGAGCGTCCAGGCGGCGCGGGCAAGGTTTTCCCGCATCGAGGCGGACACCCTGAACCGCTTCAAGGTCATGGGCGCGGCGGCAAAGGTGCTGGACGGCAAGGAGCGGCTGGCGCTGCTGCACGGCCTTCTCCATCCCAGAGGGGAGCCCTTCGCCTTTGAATGGGACTGGCTGGCGCCCTCCGGCCTGTCCGTGAAGGATTTTATCGCGCCTTCTTCCTTCGAGTTTGGGGAGACGCGGCGCTTCCGCATGGGCGAAATGTACGGCGCGGTGTCCTTCTTGCAGATATTGGCCCCGGAGATTCAGGACCGTATCCTCACGGATTTCATGGATGTGGAGGGAAACCTTCTCGTCACCATGCACGTCCGCGGCATCAACCAGAACGAGGCCATCAAGATGGTCAAGCGCAAGATCACCGATCTGGACGCCATGAAGATCCAGGAGCAGAAGAAGGCCGCACGCAGCGGCTACGATCTGGATATCCTCCCCTCTGACCTCTCCACCTACGGCGGCGCGGCGAAAAACCTTTTGCAGGATTTGCAGAGCCGCAACGAGAGAATGTTCAATATGACCTTCCTCATGCTGCATCTGGCGCCCACGAAGCAAAAGCTGGAGATCGCCGTTTCGCAGTCGGCCAGCGTCGCCCAGACCCATAACTGTATCCTAACCCGGCTGGACTTCCAGCAGGAGGACGGGCTTATGTCCTCGCTGCCGCTGGGCCTCAACCGTATCAAGATCGAACGGAGCCTCACCACTTCGGCGCTGGCGGTGTTTGTCCCCTTCGTGACCCAGGAACTTTTTATGGGCGGCAATGCCATGTATTACGGCCTCAACGCTCTTTCCAACAACATGATCCTGCTGGACCGCAAGCAGTCCCGTTGTCCCAACGGCCTTGTATTCGGCACACCGGGCAGCGGCAAGTCCATGAGCTGCAAGCGGGAGATTACCTATGTCATGCTGACCACGAAGGATAACGTCATCATCTGCGACCCGGAGGATGAATATTCCCCGCTGGTGAATCGGCTGGGCGGCCAGGTGATCCGGCTCTCTCCCAACAGCCGCGACTATGTAAATCCGCTGGATATCAACCTCAATTACAGCGAGGAAGAAAACCCGCTGGCGCTGAAAAGCGATTTCGTGCTGTCTTTCTGCGAGCTTATCATGGGCAGCAAGACGGGGCTGGAGGCCATCGAGAAAACCGTCATCGACC
>DNFA01000075.1:834-6891 GCA_003487665.1 Oscillibacter sp. | reverse complement strand
GAAAAATTGACTCTTCAAACGGTGCGGTATTCTTTGCCTCCGGGGTATTCTATTACTTCCTGACCGAGCAGGTCAAAGCTCTTGTGCAGGGTATGGCAGACGCTTTCCCCGGCGGTGTGCTGGTGTTTGACGCTGCGAATCGGGCGGCGGTGAAGATGATCACCAAGACATGGCTCAAGAGTGCGAAGATCAGGGATGTGGGCGCGTATTTCGCAGTTTCGGACGCTCCCCAAGAGATCAGTGCGTGGGATAGCCGCTTGCAGGTCTCCAGCCGGGGCTATATGCTGGGCTACAACGACTTGAAGGACCCGTCCGTCAGCGGCTTTTTCCGTTTTCTCGCCAGGGTCGGTGACGGAATGATGAAGATGCAGATCGTAAAGATCAAATTCGGCGGCAGGTAATGAAATACACCGGGATGCCTTGGGACATATAGACGTTGATTACACCGCTGTTTCGAGAGCAGTGTCGGGAAGAAGAAACAGTAAGATCATTCCGATGCCGCCATCGCGGCCATCGGTTTGACATATATATTTTATATAGGAGGACAATCATTATGAAAAAACTCGGTTTATTTGCAGCAGGCGTACTGTTCGGAACGGCAGGCATTAAGCTGCTGGGCAGCAAGGATGCCAAGAAGGTCTACGCCCACACCACTGCCGCCGCACTGCGTGCCAAGGAGGGCGTGATGAAAACGGTCACAGCGGTGCGTGAGGGTGCGGATGACATCTACGCAGAAGCCAAGGCCATCAACGAGCGCCGCGCAGAGGCGGAGGCCGCCGCTGTGGTGGAGGACGCTTCCGCGGAGGACGCTAAGGCGGAGTGATCCATGAAATGCACGATCCTACATGAGTTACCGGGGCGGCTGCGGGTACACCTGTGCTGCGGACGGATGACGTTATCCCAAGCGGATGTGCTGGAATACTATCTGCGCGCCCAGGACGGCGTACAGGAGGTCAGGGTCTACGACCGGACGCAGGACGCGGTGGTGCTCTATGACGCGGAGCGTGGAAGCATACTCCGTGCGCTGGCACAATTCTCCTTCGCCAAGGCGGAAGCTATGGAGCTGGTGCCGGAGCATACCTCCCGGGCACTGAACCGGGAGTTTGAGGACAAGCTGGCTATCGCCGTCATGCGGCGGTGCATCTCCAAGCTGTTTCTGCCTGCGCCCATCACCGCGGCACTGGCACTGCTCCGCTCCGTAAAGTACATCCGGGAGGGGCTTTCGGCACTGTGGCACGGCAAACTGCCCGTCGCCGTGCTGGATGCCACCGCCGTCACGGTATCCATGGCACGGGGCGATTTTGCCACCGCTGGCTCCGTTATGTTCATGCTGCATTTGGGCGAAATTCTGGAGGAATGGACCCACAAAAAGTCCGTGGCCGATCTTGCCTCCGCCATGAGCCTGCGGGTGGACAGCGTCTGGCTGCAGGCAAACGGCACCGAGGTGCTGACGAAGATCACCGACGTGAAGCCGGGGGACCGTATCGTGATCCGCACCGGCGGCATGATCCCGCTGGACGGCCGAGTGGTGGAGGGAGAGGCCATGGTGAACCAGTCCTCCCTCACCGGCGAGTCTATGCCCGTGGCCAAGCACCCCGGCAGTCCCGTCTATGCCGGAACGGTGGCGGAGGAGGGCGAGTGCGTCATCTCCGTGGAGAAATCCTCCGGCAGCGGGCGGTATGACCGGGTAGTTCGCATGATCGAGGAGTCGGAGAAGCTGAAATCCACCGCCGAGGACAAGGCCTCCCGGATGGCGGACAGACTGGTGCCCTATACGCTGGGCGGCACGGCACTGACGTATCTACTGACCCGGAATGTGACGAAAATGCTGGCGGTGCTGATGGTGGATTTCTCCTGCGCCCTGAAGCTGGCCATCCCCATCGCGGTGCTGTCCGCCATGCGGGAGAGCAGCGGCTATCACATCTCCGTCAAGGGCGGACGCTTTTTGGAGGCGGTGGCCCAGGCGGACACCATCGTGTTCGACAAGACCGGCACACTGACCTATGCGACCCCCACCGTGGCGGCGGTCATCCCCTTCGGCGGACACGACGAGGCGGAAATGCTGCGCCTTGCCGCCTGTCTGGAGGAGCATTACCCACATTCCATGGCAAACGCCGTGGTGGCGGAGGCAAAGCGGCACGGGCTCACCCACGAGGAGTACCATTCGCAGGTGCAGTATGTGGTGGCCCACGGCATCTCCAGCATGGTGGAGGGCAAGAAGATCATCATCGGCAGCGCCCACTTCGTCTTTGAGGACGAGGGCTGCCGCATCCCGGAGGGAGAGCAGCCGAAATTTGACGTGCTGCCCGCCGCGTACTCCCACCTGTACCTCTGCATAGACGGGGAGCTGGCGGCGGTCATCTGCATCCACGATCCCCTGCGCCGGGAGGCACGGGAGGCGGTAAAAGCGCTGCATGAGAGCGGCTTTGCCAACGTGGTGATGATGACCGGCGACAACCGCCGCACGGCGGAGGCTGTGGCCGCCGAGGTGGGCGTGGACGCCGTGTACGCCGAGGTGCTGCCAGAGGACAAGGCCGCCTTTATCCGGCAGGAAAAGGCGAAGGGCCACACCGTTATCATGGTGGGCGACGGCGTCAACGATTCTCCCGCCCTCTCCGAAGCGGACGCGGGTATCGCCATCTCCACCGGCGCGGCCATCGCCCGGGAGATCGCAGACATCACCGTTGCCTCGGAGGATCTGTTTGCGCTGGTAACACTGCGCAGGCTCGGTGAGGCACTGATGGAGCGTATCCACGGCAGCTACCGCTTCATCGTGGGCTTCAACCTGACGCTGATCGCGCTGGGCGTGGCGGGTGTAGTGCCACCTGCCACCTCGGCACTGCTGCACAACGGGTCTACGCTGGACATCAGCCTGCGGAATATGACCGACCTGCTGGACAAGGAAGAAAATACCCGAAAATAAGCAAGAAAGTGAGGGAGCAGAGAGGCGGCAAGGTGCTTCTCTGCTCCTTGCAGACGCTGTGTTATTAGCGTTAGGGGGCGGATAAACGCGGAGCATAACAAAGCCCGTATCAGTTTAACTGGTACGGGCTTTGTTGAATAATATGCAAAGTGAAATCAGACCTTCCACCCGGCGGCCTGCTGCCGCTCCACCACGAAGCGGCGGTAGAGCCCGTCAACAGCAACCAGCTCGTCATGCGTGCCCTGCTGAACGATCTCACCGTGATCGACAACAAAAATTTGGTCGGCATGGCGCACAGTTTTCAGCCGGTGAGCAATTATGATGACCGTCTTATCGTGGGTCAATTCCGCAACGGCCTCCATCAGCTCCTTTTCGTTTTCCGGGTCAACATTGGCTGTGGCCTCATCCAGAATGATGATGGGTGCGTCCTTCATAATCGCCCGGGCGATAGAGATGCGCTGCCGTTCGCCGCCGGAAAGCGAGCTGCCTGCCTCGCCGATGACGGTGTCAAAGCCGTCCGGCAGCGCCATGATAAAGTCGTAGCACCGCGCCTTCTTTGCAGCGGCCTGCACCTCCTCCATGGAAGCATCGGGCTTTCCGAAGCGGATGTTATTGGCGATGGTGTCCGAGAACAGATAGGTCCGCTGGAACACGAAGGAGAAATTGCGGATGAGGCTGTCGTAGCTGTATTCCCGCACATCCCGCCCGCCAAGGCGCACGCTGCCTGACTGCACATCCCAGAACCTCGCCATAAGATTGCAGAGAGTGGTCTTGCCGGAGCCGAAGGGGCCGACGATAGCGACCGTGGTTTTTTCCGGGATGGTCAGGGACACGTCGTGCAGGATGGACTTGCTGTCATAGGAAAAATCCACATGAGACAAGGCGATGTCTTCCCGTTCCGGCATCAGGTCTTCGCCATCGATGTCCATAGGTTCTACGTTCAAAATGGCGTTGGCCTTGTCTACGCCGATATCAATGGAGCGGAACAGAGCCGAAAAGCTCCCGGCAGAATCCAGCTGTTCAAAGAGAATGAAGGAGCAGATCAGCATCAAAAGGCAGTTTGTAAGCTCCATAGTGCCGCCGAAGTAAAAGCCGATGGCAGCGGTGCAGACGGCAACGCCGGTGAGCTTGTTGACGATGAACTGCGCCAGCATATAAAGAACAGACGGTATCTCCATGGCGAAGGAAGCCTTGCGGGCTTCCTCCACGGCACCGTGTACCTGCGTTGCGGAATCGTGGGTCAGGTCAAAATTCTTGACCTCGGCGATGCCCCGCACATATTCCAGCACCTTGGAGACAAGCCGCTCATCGGCATTGAACTTCCGCTGGGAAAGGGTCTGCTCAGCTTGCTGCATGGCGGCGTTGACGGCGAAGAACAGCACCAGTCCGGTAAGCGTAATAAGTCCCATACGCCAGTCAAAGAGGAACATTATCGCCGCAATGATGCCGGAGGTCAGGAAGCCCCTCGTTGTGACCATGACCACCCGTGTGGCAATGTTGGCCATGTTCTCCATGGTGTTGGTGGTGACGGAGGTCACCTCACCCAGGCTGTTGTCATTGAACCAGCCCATAGGCAGATACCGCAGATGCTCGGCAATCTCAATTCGCTTGTTGGCGCAGGCACGGTAGCCTGCACGGGTCTGGAGCATAGTGGCCTTCATATTGATGGCAATCGTAATGATCAATGAGATTACGATAATGCCGAGGCTCGTCCAGAGCGTCGGCATGGTGACATTTTTAGTGAGTAGCGCCTGAATGACGATGGCAGTGGCGGGAATCCGCATGGCGGAGCAGATGGCGCTGACCACACCCAGCCAGATAGAGGCGATGAACATTCTGCGGTTGTCCACCCCGCAGAAGGCAAAAAATTTTTTCAGTGTCTTGAGCATTACGCCACCTCCCCGTCGTCTTTGACGCTGATGTGGGCTTCCCACATGGTTTGATAAAGGGGGCAGGACGCCAGAAGCTCTGCCTGTGTTCCGGTGGCTTCGATTTTGCCGTGATTCACGACAATGATCTGATCGGCATCGGCGATGGTAGACAGGCGGTGGGCAATGACCAGCAGCGTCTTGCCCTGCACCAGCCTTGCCAGTGCCGACTGGATGACCGCCTCGTTTTCTGGGTCGGTGTAGGATGTGGCCTCGTCCAGAATGACGATTGGCGCGTCCTTCAGCATAGCCCGGGCAATGGAGATACGCTGCCGCTCACCGCCGGACAGGTGACCGCCGGATGCACCGCACACGGTCTGATAGCCGTTTTCAAGCCCCATGATAAACTCGTGGCAGCCGCATTTCTTCGCGGCGGCAATCACTTCCTCGTCGCT
The DNA here is from genome assembly GCA_003487665.1 of Oscillibacter sp. Taxonomy (GTDB): domain Bacteria; phylum Bacillota; class Clostridia; order Oscillospirales; family Oscillospiraceae; genus Vescimonas. The sequence continues at coordinate 1,645 of DNFA01000075.1, read as the reverse complement.
TGCACCCTTTCTGCCCATGCGGATATTGTCCATGACCGTGAGGTCAAAAAGGTAGTTGTCCTGCGATACATAGGCGATGCGCTTCGTACACTCGGCAAGGGGGAGGATGCGTAGATCCACGCCGCCCAGCTCAATCGCGCCGTCCTTCACATCCCAGAGAGAGGCGACGAGCCGGGCAATGGTGGACTTTCCGCTGCCGGAAGGCCCGACCAATGCGTTGACCGTCCCCGGGGCAACGTGCAAATTGACTCCGTGCAGTACCTCCTTGTTGTGATAGGCAAAGCGGACATCCTTCAGCTCGATGGCGTTATCGGCCGGCAGCCTTTCCGCCGTCCTTGGGCGCTGCATATCCTCACCGGACAGCACCTCCGCTATCTCGTCCACGATGGTCTTGACCTGGGCGATGTCATCGGTGTAGGAAAAGGCGGTGATCAGCGGCTGCATAACGCCGAAGGACAGAACGATAACCGTCAGGAACGTCTCTGCCGACAGAGTGCCATGCATATAAAGAACGCAGCCCACCGGTAAAATACCCAGCAGCGTAGAGGGAAATATCGCCATGCCCGCCACCTGCCCGAAGAGGCTGCCCCGCATCCAGTCAATGAAGCAGTCCGCGCCCTCCTTTGCAGCGGAGACGAACTTTGCATAGCTGGTCTTAGACTGCCCGAAGGCCTTGATGACTTCAATGCCGCTGATGTACTCCACAGCCGTGTCGTTGAGGGCCTTCGTAGAGGTCACGGTGCGCTGGAACTTCTCCTGATACCCGCTGAACATGGACATAAAGCAGATAATGCCCAGCGGCACGACGATC
>DNFA01000075.1:0-525 GCA_003487665.1 Oscillibacter sp. | reverse complement strand
TCTTGTACGAGCCGGAGGAACGGTCCAGCACCGTGCCAAGGGGCAGCGTGGCCAGCTTATCCAGCAGCCGTGTGCGGGTATTGGCTAACACATGGAAGGTGGCATGGTGGGAAAGAGAGGTGGAAACGCTGTGCAGCGCATAGCGCAGCACCCAAAAGCCCGCCATCCACGCGCAGAGGGTCAGGCAGCGGGAAAGCTCCGCCGTCCCGTTTGCCAGTGCGGTGATGAGCCGGATGATGATGAAATACGGCGCAAGGGAGCAGGCGACGCCCAGCAGCGCCGTAAGGACGCTCAAAGCGTACTCGCCGTACCGCCCTTTTGCCAGCTCTGCCAGCCACGAGGCGGCGGAGCGATTTGGCTCAATTTCTTTCATGGTGAACTCCTTTCGACTGCATTACGCAGCAAGATGCTTTTTCACGATCCGCTTGCCGATCATTGTGCCGATAAAGGCCGCCACGATCACGCCGGCCACCAGCGCCACAGACACCCAGGACTGCAGCATTTGGGATGCGGCAAGGATGGCGT
>DNFA01000002.1:5316-15452 GCA_003487665.1 Oscillibacter sp. | reverse complement strand
ACACAGGCAAAACCGTGTGTTTTCTTGTGCCAGGCGGCCTTTTGCCGTCCCGTTTCTGCAAGGGGTTTGCTCAGTTCTGTAGGGGCGGACGACTCTGTCCGTCCTGTGTGCATGTATCCCTGCGATTTCGTAGGGGGCGATACCCATATCGTTCCGCCGTATAGCGCTGCAAAAACCGTGCGTAGGGGACGGCGTCCCCGACGTCCCATCAGCGCGGCTCTGCCGCGCTGTGTGTCCGCGCATTTCCCGGCGGGGCACGCGGACTCCGCTCTACGGGAAAGGTGCGTTGAACCGCCCATCGAGGACGACCTGCGCTTTCTGGTTGTATTCCCGGCGGGACTGTGCTATAATATACCATCAAATCATGGGGGCACAGGTGCTTTTTTTCCTGTGCGCCTGAAAGCGAGGGAACGCTTATGAAGATCGTGGTATTGGCGGGCGGACTGTCCACCGAGAGGCAGGTGGCGCTGACCAGCGGCACCGGCGTATGCAAGGCGCTGCGCCAGCGGGGACACAAGGCCATTCTGGTGGATATGTTCCTGGGGCTGGAGAGCTACGACGGTGCGCTGGAGGATATCTTCGACGCGCCGGGCGGCCTGTGCGGTCAGAGCCGGGTGGAGAGCGTAGAGCCGGATCTGGAGGCGGTGCGCCGCAGCCGGCGGGATCAGAGCCCCAGCCTGCTGGGGCAGGACGTGCTGACCGTGTGCCGCATGGCGGACGTGGTATTCCTGGCGCTGCACGGCAGCTGCGGCGAGGACGGGCGCATTCAGGCCACGCTGGATCTGCTGGGCGTGCCGTACACCGGCTCCGGCTATCTGGGCAGCGGCATGGCCATGGATAAATCCGTGACCAAGCGGATGATGGATTCCCTGGGCATCCGCACGGCGCCGTGGCGGGACGTTCACTACACCGAGAGCGACATTCCCCGTCTGGTGGAGGAGCTGGAGGTGCCCTGCGCCGTGAAGATCGTCAACGGCGGCAGCTCCCTGGGCGTGGAGCTGCCGGACACGAAGGAGCAGCTGGAAAAGGCGCTGCACGACCTGCTGCGCTACGGCGACCATGTGGTGGTGGAGAAAAAGATCAAGGGTCGTGAGATCCAGATCGCCGTGCTGGGCGACGAGTATCTGCCGGCGGTGGAGATCATCCCCCGCGGGGAATACTTCGACTATGTGAGCAAGTACCAGAAGGACGGCGCGGTGGAGCTGTGCCCGGCGCCCATCACCGATGCAGAGTGGCGTCAGGTGGGCGAGATGGCGCTGAAGCTGCACCGGGGACTGGGGCTGAGCGTGTACTCCCGGTCGGACTTCCTCCTGGACGAGAACGGGCAGGCGTGGTGCCTGGAGATCAACACCCTGCCGGGCATGACGCCCACCAGCCTTGTGCCGCAGGAGGCGGCGCAGGTGGGACTGGACTACGGCGACCTGTGCGAGAAGATCGTGGAGCTGTCGCTGGCGGCGCGAAAGGCGGCGCGGACATGACGCCCTGTACAGCGCGGGAGATATGCGCCGCCGTGGGCGGCACGCTGCTGCAGGACAGCGGCGCGCCCGTCACCGGCGTTACCACCGACAGCCGGGCGGTGCAGCCGGGGCAGCTGTTCATCCCACTGGTGGGCGAACGGTTCGACGGCCACGCCTACATCAGCAAGGCGCTGGACGGCGGCGCGGCGGGCTGCCTGACGGCCAGAGAGCCGGAGACGCTGCTGCCGGGGAAGCTTTACATCCGGGTGGCGGACACGCGGCTGGCGCTGAAGGCGCTGGCGTCGTGGTACCGCGACAAATTTGACCTGCCGGTGGTGCAGGTCACCGGCTCCGCCGGAAAGACCACCACCAAGGAGATGATCGCCTCGGTGCTCTCGCAGCGGTACAACACCCTGCGCACGGAGGGGAACTTCAACAATGACATCGGCGCGCCGCTGACGCTGCTGCGGCTGATGCCGGAGCATCAGGCGGCGGTCATCGAGACGGGCATGAACCACTTCGGCGAGATACGCTATCTGGGCGAGATGGTGCGGCCTGATATCGCGGTCATCACCAACGTGGGCGACGCCCACATCGAAAATCTGGGCAACACCCGGCAGGGCATTCTGCAGGCCAAGTGCGAGATATTCGAGAACCTGACCCCGGAGGGCATCGCCGTCCTCAACGGCGACGACGAGCTGCTGAACACGGTGACGCTGCCCCAGACCATCCTGCGCTGCGGCGTGGGCGACGGCTGCGGCGTGCGCGTCACGGACATCGACGACCGGGGACTGGAGGGCGTGGCCTGCACGGTGACCATCGAGGGGGAGCATTATCGGCTGACCACCTCCGCGCCGGGACGGTATATGATCTACCCCATGGCCATGGCTGCCGCCATCGGACGGCGGCTGGGGCTGACAAGGGAGGAGATCGCCGCAGGTGTGGCGGCCTATACCACGGTGGGCAGCCGGATGCACCTGATCCGCCTGCCGGGGGAGCGGCTGGTCATCGACGACTGCTACAACGCCAACCCTCAGTCCATGGCGGAGGGGCTGCGCATGCTGGCCGCCAGCCCCGCCCAACACCGGGTGGCGGTACTGGGCGACATGGGCGAGCTGGGACAGCTGACGGCGCAGGCGCACCGGGACATGGGCGCGCTGACCCGCCGGCTGGGACTCACCGCCGTGGCGGTGGGTGAGAAGATGCACGCCCTGACGGAGACGGATCCGCAGGCACAGTGGTTCGCCACGGTGGAGGAGGCCATGCCCGCCATACGGCAGCTGTTCACGCCGGGCACGGCGGTGCTGGTGAAGGCCTCCCACGCCATGCACTTTGAAAGAATCGTAAAGGAATTAGAAAAATAGTAGAAGGAACTTTAACAGAAGTAAATGGTAGATATACGCGCAGCGGGACTGGTGAAGTCCTTTGATCTGGAAAAGAGAATACTGGACGGCCTGAGCTTTCAGGTGGACAGCGGCGAGCGGGTGGGACTGCTGGGGCGCAACGGCGCCGGCAAAACCACGGTGTTCCGCATGCTGACCGGGGAGCTGGAGCCGGACGAGGGCGAGATACAGATCGCCGCCGGACGGCGGGTGGGGCTGATCTCCCAGATCCCCGTGTATCCGGCGGGCTGCACGGTGGAGGACGTGCTCCAGACGGCCTTTGCCCGGATGTTCCGGATGAAGGACGAGATGGACGCGCTGGCGCTGCGCATGGAGCAGGGCGACAGCAGCGAGGCCACGCTGCGCCGGTACGGGGAGCTGAACGCCCGGTTCGAGGGCTTGGGCGGCTGGGACACGGAGACGGCGGTGAACAAGGTGGCCAACGGCCTGAACATCCCGCAGGCCATGCGCGCGCGGGAGTTCGCGTGTCTGTCCGGCGGCGAAAAGACCCGGGTGAATCTGGGGCGGCTGATCCTGGAGGACACGGACATCCTGCTGCTGGACGAGCCTACCAACCATCTGGATATGCAGGCCACCGAGTGGCTGGAAGAGTATCTGCGGAGGTTCCGGGGCACGGTGCTGGCCATCAGCCATGACCGGTACTTCCTCGACCGCACCGTCAGCCGCATCATCGAGATTCAGGACGGCAAGGCGGAGTTTTACAGCGGGAATTACAGCTTTTACGCCATCGAAAAGGAGCGGCGCTATCAGGAGCGCATGAAGCAGTACCTGAAGGAGCAGGCCAAGATCGCCCAGCTGGAAAAGGCGGCGGAGCAGATGCACCTGTGGGCGTTCATGGGCAATGACGCGCTGCACAAGCGGGCGTTCAGCATGGAAAAGCGCATCGAGCGCATGCGCACCACCGCCAAGCCCACCCGCGCCCGGAAGCTGGAGGCTCGCTTCCAGAGCCGGGAGTTCAAGGGCGACGAGGTGCTGCAAATAAAAGGCGTGTCCAAGTCCTTCGGCGAAAAGAAGCTGTTCGAGGACGTGTACCTCCGGTGCGAGGGCGGTGAGCGCATCGCCCTGCTGGGGGAGAACGGCACCGGCAAGACCACGCTGCTGAACATGCTGATGGGGTACGAGCGGCCGGACAGCGGCGCCATACGGCTGGGGCCGGCGGTGAAGGCGGCCTATCTGCCGCAGGTGATCCACTTCGACCATCCGGAGCGCAGCATACTGGACACCATGCTCTACGAGCTGGACATCACGCCCCAGTCGGCGCGGAACCGGCTGGCGGCCTATCAGTTTACCGGGGAGGACGTGTTCAAAAGCGTCAGCGTGCTGTCCGGCGGCGAGCTGAGCCGCCTGCGGCTGTGTATGCTTATGGACGAGAGCATCAACCTGCTGATACTGGACGAGCCCACCAACCATCTGGACATCGACTCCCGCGAGTGGCTGGAGCAGGCGGTGGAGGCCTTCGACGGCACGCTGCTGTTCGTCAGCCACGACCGGTATTTCATCAACCGGTTCGCCACCCGCGTGTGGCAGCTGGAGGGCGGCGCGATCTCGGACTATCCCATGGGCTTTGCGGAGTACCGCCGGGTGCGGGACGAGGAGCGCGCCGCGGCTGCGGCTGCGGCGGTGCAGGCCGCACCGCCGAAAAAGGCGGCGGGCAGCCGGGGCAACCGGGCGCAGCAGGCGGCAAAGAAGCAGCTGACCATCTGCGAGACGGCCATTGCCCGGCTGGAGGCGGATATCGCCCGGCTGGACGGCGAGATGGCGCAGCACGCCTGCGATGCGGAGAAGCTGAACGAGCTGTATCGGCAGCAGCAGGACGTGCAGAAGCAGCTGGAGCAGGAGATGGAGCGCTGGGAGCAGCTGAGCCTGCAGGCAGAAGAACAGGAGAATGAAGCATGAGCGATATTTTGTGCATTTACTATTCCCGCACCGGCCATACCCGCCGGGCGATGGAGGAGGTAGCCGACGCGCTGGGCGCGGAGGTGACGGCCATCACCGATGACCGGGACAGAAGCGGCTGGCGGGGCTATATCCGCTGCGGCATGGACGCCATGAAAACGTCCACCCGCCCGCTGCTGCCCTTCCAGACGGAAAAGCCGCTGAACGAGTACCGGCTGGTCATCATCGGCAGCCCCGTGTGGGCGGGGCGGTGCGCCAGCCCTGTGCGGGCGCTGCTGAAGCGCCGTGGGCTGGAGATGAAAAACGTGGCGTATCTGGTCACGCGCAGCACCTCCCAGCGCAGCGAGGAGGTCTATGACCAGATGGACATGTATGTGAAGGACGCACACCGGATGGCGGTGTCCCTGCGCCCCGGCAGCGAGGGCTACGAATTCTGGCGCAACGATTTCGTGCAGAACGTGCGCCGTTGGCTGGACAACTGAGGGCGCGCCATGCTGGAAAAGCTGAAGGCCATTGAGCAGCGGCTGACCGAGGTGGAGCAGCAGCTGTCCGACCCGGCGGTGTACGGAGACAGGGAGCGTCTTACCGCCCTGAGCCGGGAGCAGAAGGAGCTGATGCCGGTGGTGGCGTGCTACCGGGCGTATCTCCGGGCGCAGGACACGGCGCGGGAGGCGGAGGAGATGCTCTCCGACCCGGAGCTGCGGGCGCTGGCGCAGGAGGAGCTGGCCGGCGCGCGGGCGGATATGGAGCGCTTGCAGGAGGAGCTGAAGCGGCTGCTATTGCCCCGCGACCCCAATGACGAGAAAAACGTGATACTGGAGATACGCGCCGGTATAGGCGGCGAGGAGGGCGCGCTGTTCGCCGCCGACCTGCTGCGGATGTACACCATGTACGCCGAGCGGCGGGGTTGGACGCTGAGCATCGTCAACGAGAATTTGACGGAATTGGGCGGCGTGAAGGAGGTCAGCGCCGAGGTGGAGGGCGCGGGCGCGTGGTCGCGGCTGAAATTCGAGGCCGGCACCCACCGCGTCCAGCGGGTGCCGGAGACGGAGTCCTCCGGCCGCATCCAGACCTCCGCCGCCACCGTTGCGGTGATGCCGGAGGCGGAGGAGGTGGAGTTCTCCATCGACCCCAAGGATCTGCAGATCGACACGTTCCGCTCCTCCGGCGCGGGCGGACAGCACGTCAACAAGACGGAGAGCGCCATCCGCATCACCCATCTGCCCACCGGCGTGGTGGTGGAGTGCCAGGACGAGCGCAGCCAGTACAAAAACAAGGATCGCGCCATGAAGATCCTGCGCTCCAAGCTGTATGAGGCGGAGCAGGAGAAGCAGAACGCCGCCATCGCCGCCACCCGGAAAAGTCAGGTGGGCACCGGCGACAGAAGCGGCAAGATCAGAACGTACAATTTCCCGCAGAACCGGGTCACAGACCACCGGCTGACGGGAGACAATAAAAACTTCAACATCGCAGCCGTCATCAACGGCGATCTGGACGACATGATCGACGCGCTGATCCTGAACGATCAGGCACAGCGGCTGCAGGAGGGAAAGGAGAGCTGACTATGAACCAGTTCAAGAAAAAGATGTACGACCTGTCGGGACCCAAGACGGCGGAGGCGCTGAATAAGCGGAGATTTGAGGCGTATTACTGTTCCACGGCGGAGGAGTCCGTGGAGAAGGCGCTGGAGCTGATCCCCAGAGAGGACACCGTGTCCTGGGGCGGCGCCATGACCGTGGACGAGCTGGGGCTGAAGCAGCGGCTGGCGCAGGAGGGCTATACGCTCCTTGACCGCGACACAGCCAAGACACCGGAGGAAAAGCAGGCCATCATGCGCCAGGCGCTGACCTGCGGCACCTTCCTCATGAGCAGCAACGCCATCTCCAAGGACGGCCAGCTGGTGAACATAGACGGCATGGGCAACCGCGTGGCGGCCATGTGCTTCGGCCCCCGTCAGGTGGTGGTCATCGCCGGTATGAACAAGGTGCTGGGTACGCTGGACGACGCCGTCGCCCGCGCCCGGAACGTCGCCGCCCCCGCCAACGCCCAGCGCTTCGGCCTCAAGACGCCCTGCGGCCTGATCGGACAGTGCGGCGACTGTACCAGCCCCGACTGCATCTGCTCCAAGCTGGTCATCACCCGGTTCTGCATGCCCGCCGGACGCATCAAGGTCATCCTCGTGGGCGAGGATCTGGGGCTGTAAAGATCACAGGAAAGAGGATATTTCCGTGGAAACCATCATATTCCATCCGGAAAAGGATACAAACGCCATCGCGGAGGCGGCGGCCATACTGCGGCGGGGCGGCCTGCTGGGGATCCCCACGGAGACGGTGTACGGTCTGGGAGCCGACGGCCTGAACGAGGACGCGGTGCGCCGCATCTTCGAGGCCAAGGGGCGCCCGCAGGACAACCCCCTGATCCTGCACGTTCCGGACGCCGGGTGGCTGGAGCGCTGCTGCGTGGATGTGCCGGAGACGGCCTACGCACTGGCGGAGAAATTCTGGCCGGGGCCGCTGACCATGATCCTGCCCCGGCGGGACTGCGTGCCCCTGCGCACCACCGGCGGTCTGGACACCGTGGGCGTCCGCTGCCCGGATCATCCGGTGACCCGCGCCATTATACAGGCGGCGGGTGTGCCGGTGGCCGCGCCCAGCGGCAATACCTCCGGACGCCCCAGCCCCACCTGTGCCCGCCACATGATGGAGGACATGATGGGGAAGATCGACGGCATCGTGGACGGCGGCGACTGCGCCGTGGGCGTGGAGAGCACCATCATCGACCTGACGGTGCAGCCGCCGCGCCTGCTGCGTCCCGGCGGACTGCCGTTGGAGGCGCTGGAGGCTGTGCTGGGCACCGTGGCGGTGGATAAGGCCGTGCGGCAGAAGCTGGCGGACGGCGAAAAGGCCAAGGCACCGGGCATGAAGTACCGGCACTACGCGCCCCGCGCCGCCGTGACGGTGGTGACGGGCACGCCCGGCCGCAGTGCCCGGTGGATCCGGGCGCACCTGCCGGAGAAGGCGGGGGTCATCTGCTTCGATGAGTACGCGCCGCTGTTCGCCGGGCACATCGTGCACCGGCTGGGCGCGGCGGACGACAAGCTGGCGCAGGCGCAGCATGTGTTTGACGCGCTGCGCACCTTTGACGATACGGACGTGGAGGCCATCTTCGCCCAGTGCCCGGACGAGAGCGGCCTGGGGCTGGCGGTGAGCAACCGGCTGAAAAAGGCGGCGGGCTTCCATACGGTGGACGTGTCGCCGCTGGTCATCGGCTTCACGGGGCCCACCGGCGCGGGCAAGACCTGTGCCCTGCGGGCGCTGGAGAGGCTGGGCGGACTGGTGCTGGACTGCGACGCCGTCTACCATGAGCTGCTGCGGACGGACACAGAGCTGCGCGGCGCCATCGCCGGCGCGTTCGGGGACGTGTTCGCGGAGGACGGCAGCCTTGACCGGCAGAAGCTGGGCACCGTCGTATTCGGCGATCCGGCGGCGCTGGAGACGCTGAACACCATCATCTACGACCGACTGCCCCATGAGCTGCGCCGCCGCATGGACGGCAGCGACGCGCCGGTGGTGGGCATCGACGCCATCAACCTGATCGAAAGCGGCCTGTGCGACATGTGCCGCCGGACAGTGGCGGTGACGGCGCCGCCGGAGGTGCGGGTGCGGCGCATCATGGCGCGGGATCACATACCGGAGGACTATGCCCGCCTGCGGGTGCAGGCGCAGAAGGACGAGGGATTTTACCGTACACACTGCACGGACGTGCTGGTAAACGACTGCGCCGACGCCGCGGCCTTTGAGCAGCGGGCGTACCGGGCGCTGGAGACGATATTGAAGGAGGAACAGGCATGAGCGAGGAAATGAAGGCGCTGCGCAAGCAGCTCCTGCGGGACGAGCGCAGCGGCTACGATGTGCTGGACGCAGCGCAGCTGGCGGAGATGGAGGCGTACTGTGCCGATTACAAGGCGTTTCTCACCAACGGCAAGACGGAGCGGCTCAGCGTGCGGGAGGCCGTCGCCGCGGCGGAGGCCAAAGGCTTCGTGCCGTACAGACGCGGCATGGAGCTGAAGGCCGGGGACAGGGTCTATACCTGCAACCGGGGCAAGGGCCTGATGCTGGCGGTCATGGGTCGGGAGAGCCTGGCCGAGGGCGTGCAGATCGCGGCGGCGCACATCGACTCCCCGCGCCTTGACCTGAAGCCCAACCCTCTGTACGAGGACAGCGGTCTGGCGTACTTCAAGACCCACTACTACGGCGGCATCCGCAAGTACCAGTGGGTGACCATTCCCCTGCAGCTGCGGGGCGTGGTGGTGAAGAAGGACGGCAGCACCGTGGAGGTGTGCATCGGCGAGGGCGAGGAGCCCAAGCTGGTCATCACCGACCTGCTGCCCCATCTGGGCGGCGAGCAGGGGAAAAAGCCCCTCAGCGAGGCCATCCCCGGTGAGACGCTGAACCTGCTGCTGGGCAGCTGCCCCATCGGTGACGAGGACGACAAGGATCGCGTGAAGCTGCATGTGATGAAGCGGCTCCACGAGAAATACGGCATTACCGAGAGCGATTTTGCCTCCGCCGAGCTGGAGGCCGTGCCCGCCGCCGACGCGGTGGACATCGGCATCGACGGCAGCATGATCGGCTCCTACGGCCACGACGACCGGGTGTGCGGCTACGCGGCGCTGCGGGCGCTGCTGGACATCGGAACGCCGGACAAGACCGCCGTGTGTGTGCTGGCGGACAAGGAGGAGATCGGCTCCATGGGTGTGACGGGCATGCAGTCTGCGGCCTTCGACGCCTTTATGACCGACCTGTGCGACGGGCAGGGCGTGCCCCTGCGCGTGTGCTACGAGAACGCCTTCTGCCTGTCCGCCGACGTGACGGCGGCCTATGACCCCAATTTTGCCGAGGTGTACGAGAAGAAGAACGCGGCCTTTGTCAACGGCGGCGTGGGTATCTGCAAGTACACCGGTGCGCGGGGCAAGTCCGGCTCCTCCGACGCGGCGGCGGAGACGGTGCGCTACGTCCGCGCCGTGCTGGACGCGGCGGGCGTGTGCTGGCAGATCTGCGAGCTGGGCAAGGTGGACGCCGGAGGCGGCGGCACCGTGGCGCAGTACATGGCCAACCGGAATATCGCCACGCTGGATGCCGGTGTGCCCGTGCTGAGCATGCACGCGCCCTTCGAGGTGGTGGGCAAGCTGGACTGCTACGAGATGTACCGCGCCTGCAAAGCGCTGTATCTGGCGAGATAATGACTGACGCATCCCCTGGCTTCGCCGGGGGATGCGTCAGTCTGTCAAAATAGCCTGTCATTGCGAGCCAGTCCGCAGACTGGCGTGGCAATCCGTTTCCCAAACGCATAAGTCCTGCACTTTTCCGCAGATTCCCAG
>DNFA01000002.1:0-5091 GCA_003487665.1 Oscillibacter sp. | reverse complement strand
CGTGGGTTTATCGACACGCTGACGCATCCCCCGGCTTCGCCGGGGGATGCGTTTTTGCAGCGCGGCGTATCCGTAGGGGCGGACGACTCTGTCCGCCCGCGGGCAGGTACGTTAAACCGATTGTAGGGGACGGCGTCCTCGACGCCCCGGCAGCGCTGCGCCGCTGCGCCGCTGCGCTGCCATCCGCCGGGGTGGACGACTCTGTCCGCCCCGGCAAACCGCACAGGTGGGTCTACCAGCAGCAAAAGTGGGAAATTCCCTTGTAAAAGAGGGCGGAATACGGTATAATCATACCAGGAACTGCACAGGGAAGGGAGACGCTTCTATGTACGGCATCGGCCGGCAGGCGGTACACCCCATGCACGGCGCGGGGATCACCGAAGGCGTGCCGGAGGAGCTGTCCCTGAGGCGGCGGTGATGACGGGAGTGTGTGAGTGAGCATGGGACTTTTTGATATGATATCCAAGCGACATCTGACCCGGCGACCCTACTGCGCGGCGCTGGTGCCGGCGGCGGGCAAGTCGGAGCGCATGGGCGGCACGGACAAGCTGACGGCGCAGCTGGGCGGCATACCGGTGCTGGAGCGGACGCTGCTGGCGCTGGACGGCGCATCGCTGGTGGACGAGATCGTGGTGGCCGTCAGCCCGGAGCGGCTGGAGGAGCTTGCGGCGCTGTGCGCCCGCGTGGGGGTGAAGAAGCCCCTGCGGGTGGTAGAGGGCGGCGCCAGCCGCGCCCAGTCGGTGCTGATGGCGGCGCTGGCGGCCAGCGAAGGCTGCGAGCTGCTGGCGGTACACGACGGCGCGCGCCCGCTGATCCTGCCGGAGCAGGTGGACGAGATGGTGCGGCTGGGGCGGCAGACCTATGCGGCAGCCCCGGCGCTGCCGGTGACGGACACGGTGAAGGTGGCGGACACGGCGGGGCTGGTGCAGTCCACGCCGGATCGCAGGACGCTGTTCGCGGTGCAGACACCGCAGGTGTTTCAGGCCAACATCCTCAAGGCGGCGCTGCAATCGGCCATAGAGGCCGGCGCGGAGCTGACGGACGACTGCTCCGCCGTGGAGCGGCTGGGCAAGGAGGTATATCTGGCTCCCGGCTGGCGGGAGAATATCAAGATCACCACCGCCTCTGACCTGACGCTGGCGGAGGCACTGCTGCGGGAGAGGGAGAACAGAGCATGACGAAGCTGCGCGTAGGACATGGATACGATGTACACCGGCTGGTGGCGGGGCGCGCCCTGATACTGGGCGGCGTGACCGTTCCCTTTGACCGGGGACTGCTGGGGCACTCCGACGCGGACGTGCTGACCCACGCGGTGATGGACGCCCTGCTGGGCGCGGCGGCGCTGGGCGATATCGGCAAGCTGTTCCCGGACAGCGACGCGGCCTACGCCGGGGCGGACAGCATCGCCCTTTTGCGGCGGGTGACGGCGCTGCTGCGGGAGCACGGCTGGCAGGTGGGCAACGTGGACGCCACGGTGGTGGCGCAGACACCGAAGCTGGCGCCCTATGTCCCGGAAATGCGGCGGCGTCTGGCGGAGGCCATGGGACTGGACATGGACTGTGTCTCCGTGAAGGCGACAACGGAGGAGAGGCTGGGCTTCACCGGCAGCGGCGAGGGCATGGCGGCGCACGCGGTGGCGCTCATCGAAAGATTAAATTAAAGAGTGCTGATTTTTTCACACATTGTTAACGTTTCCGGGGTTGTGCCGGGCGGAAAATTATGGTATCATATAACCGTTAAGATGCGGAGGCGTGTCTGCCCTATATGGACAGATGCGCCGTTTTTTGGTAAGAGGAAAGGAAGGTAGAATTGAGCCACAGAACGATTCAGGACGAACAGGCAAGACTGCGTAAAAAACGGCGGAAGGCCGAGAGCTTTTTCGCTATTTTCAAAAAACCCCTGCACGAATCGCTGACGTCGGTGCTGCCGGTCATGCTGATCGTGCTGGTGCTGTGCTTCACCATCGCACCGGTGCCCAACAACGCCATGGTGGCGTTCCTGCTGGGCGGCGTCATGCTGATCGTGGGCATGGGGCTTTTCACACTGGGATCGGAGATGTCCATGATCCCGCTGGGACAGGCGGTGGGCTCCGAGATCACGCGCCGCCGCAAGGTGTGGATCATCGCGGCGGTGGGCTTCCTCATCGGCATGATCATCACCGTGGCCGAGCCGGATCTGCAGGTGCTGGCCAATCAGGTGCCGGCCATTGAGAACAACGTCATTATCTGGTCGGTGGCCGTGGGCGTGGGCGTGTTTCTGGTCATCGCCCTGCTGCGCATCGTGCTGGGCATCCAGCTGCGCTGGCTGCTGATCGGGTTCTATATCGTCGTGTTCGGGCTGGCCATGTTCGTGTCGCCGGATTTCTGGGCAGTGGCCTTTGACTCCGGCGGCGTTACCACCGGCCCCATGACCGTGCCGTTCATCATGGCGCTGGGCGTGGGCGTCTGCGCCGTGCGAAGCGATAAAAAAGCCGGGGGCGACAGCTTCGGCCTGGTGGCGCTGTGCTCCATCGGCCCCATCATCACGGTGCTGATACTGGGACTTCTCTACAAGCCGGACGGCAGCGCCTACACCGCCGCCGTCATGCCGGACGCCAAGGACACGGTGGAGATGTTCGACCTGTACCTCAGCGAGATACCCCACTACCTGAAGGAGACGGCCGCGGCGCTGCTGCCCATCGGCGCGTTCCTGATTTTGTTCCAGCTGGTGACGCGGCGGCTCAAGCGTAAGGAGATCGTACACATGGTCATCGGCCTTGTGTATGTGTACATAGGACTGACCGTCTTCCTCATGGGCGTGAACGTGGGCTTTATGCCCGTGGGCAGCTTTCTGGGCGGCAGTATTGCCAGCCATGAGTATAACTGGATCCTCGTCCCCATCGCCATGGTCATCGGCTACTTCATCGTGCAGGCGGAGCCTGCCGTCCACGTGCTGAACAAGCAGGTGGAGGAGATCACCGCCGGCGCCATCCCCGCCCACGCCATGAACATGGCGCTGTCTGTCGGTGTGGCGCTGTCGCTGGGACTGGCCATGATCCGGGTGCTGACGGGTATCTCCATCATGTGGTTCCTGATCCCCGGCTACGCCATCAGCCTGACGCTGAGCTTTGTGGTGCCGCATATCTTCACCTCCGTGGCCTTTGACTCCGGCGGTGTGGCCTCCGGCCCCATGACGGCCACGTTCCTGCTGCCCTTTGCGCTGGGCGCCTGCGACGCCGTGGGCGGCAATCTGGTGACGGATGCCTTCGGCGTGGTGGCGATGGTGGCCATGACGCCGCTGGTGACGATCCAGCTGCTGGGCCTGAGCTACCAGCGGAAGCTGCGCCGCGCACCCGCTCCTGCCGCACCTGTGGCGGTGGAGGAGCTTATCGAGCTGTGCTGAGGAGGTGCCTGTATGTCTGAAAATACCAATAACCGCCTGTATCTGATGATCACCATCACCAACCGCGTTATGGGCGCCACCCATTTTCTGGATTTCTATCGCGCCTTCGGCGCGCCGGTGGTGTTCACTGCCCTCGGCCGCGGCACCGCCAGCAACGATATCCTGAACACGCTGGGACTGGAGGCCACGGAGAAGTCCGTCATGTTCTCCGTGGTGACGCCCGCCGTCAAGGATGTGCTCATGCGCGAGCTGGTGGACACCATGCGCATCGACCGTCCCGGCAGCGGCATCGCCGTGTGCCTGCACCTGAGCAGTGTGGGCGGCCGCACGGCGCTGAACTATCTGATCTCCGGCAAAAGCGACGCCCAGCCGGATATGTCTGTAAAGGAGGAAGAACTGATGAATGACAGCCCGTACCAGCTGATCGTGGCCATTACCAACACCGGATATACCGACACGGTGATGGAGGCGGCCTCCGCCGCCGGCGCCCGGGGCGGCACCGTGATCCACGCCCGCGCCACGGACGCGGAGAACGCCAACAAATTCTTCGGCATGGCCATTTCCGAGGAGCGGGAGATGATCTTCCTTGTGACCTCCTCCGACAAGCGTGCCGATATCATGAAGTCCATCATGGAAAAGGCCGGCGCCCACACCGAGGCGCAGACCGTGACCTTCTCCGTGCCGCTGGACGACACCGCCGGACTGTACAGCACCGAAAACTGAGCAAAAAAAGAGAGCCGCATGGCTCTCTTTTTTGCGAAAATCGACAGAAGCGTATGGAAATCTTGACAGGATGGCCATACCGTGCTACCATCGACAGGAAAACCGTTTTCGAGGTGCAAAGCCATGACGCTGAATGAACTGAAAATAGGGGAAACAGCCGCTATCACCGCGGTGGGCGGCGATGGCGCTCTGCGCTGCCGCCTGCTGGACATGGGGCTGACGCCCCGTACACTGGTGACACTGCGCAAGGTGGCCCCCATGGGCGACCCCATTGAAATACATATCCGGGGCTATGAGCTGACGCTGCGGGTGGACGACGCCCGGCAGATCACCGTGGAAAAGAGGGAGACTGTATGATCTTTGCATTGGCGGGCAATCAGAACTGCGGCAAAACCACGCTGTTCAACGCCCTGACCGGCTCCAACCAGCACGTGGGCAATTTCCCCGGTGTGACGGTGGATCAGAAGTCCGGCGAGGTACGCGGTCACAAGGACTGCACGGTGGTGGATCTGCCGGGCATCTACTCCCTGCGCACCTACACGCAGGAGGAACTCGTCACCCGGGATTACATCCTCAACCAGAAGCCGGACGGCATCATCAACATCGTGGACGCCACGAACATCGAGCGCAACCTGTACCTGACGCTGCAGCTCATGGAGCTCGACCGTCCTATGGTTATCGCGCTCAACATGATGGACGAGGTGACGACCAACGGCGGCGCCATTGACGTCAACCTGCTCGAGAGTCTGTTGGGCGTGCCGGTCGTTCCCATTAGCGCCGCGCGAAACGAGGGTATCGGCGAGCTGGTGGACCACGCCCTGCATGTGGCACGGTTCCGCGAGCGCCCCGGTCGCCTGGACTTCTGCGCGCCCGATGGTCCGGACGGCGGCGCGCTGCATCGCTGCATTCACGGCATTGCTAACCTGATCGAGGACCATGCCGTGACGGCGCGCATCCCAGTGCGCTTTGCGGCGACCAAGCTGGTTG
>DNFA01000080.1:5785-28469 GCA_003487665.1 Oscillibacter sp. | reverse complement strand
CGACCGTCGCGGAAAGGAGCGATACAGAATGAAAACCGTACAAATCCCCTATGACCTGTTTCTCGACCTTGCCATGTACCATCTGCGGGGCGAGGATGATTACGAAGAAGAAATCTGTCAGGGCTTGGAGCAAAAGCTCGACGCCATGCTGAACCGGCAGCTCTATTCCCGGTATAAGACGGCACCGACCGAGGAAGAACGTGAACAGGCGCGGCAGAAATATCTTGACCGGCGCGGCGTTCCGCAGAGCTATCGTTGGACTGTTCCTCCGTGGGAACTATGACAGGAGCGTGCCACGCTCCTGTGGTTGGCAGACACGGCAGCGCATGGGCTGCTGTCTCCTCGCGTCCCCCGTCCCCATCGAAAAATCCGCAGAGTTTGAGATGGATGTGGGCAGGAGATTATGAGCAGTGGTTGTCTGCAAATAAACTGCTGACCACGCCGGTTTTTGCGGTTTGTATCCACACAGCAAACTGCAAAACCGGCAGAGGCATCCGCAGATGCCGCATACCCCCTCGGAGAGCCCACGATACTTTGCAGCCGCAGGATGAAAGTATCATAGTGGGTTATTACACTTCCGCAGAAGTGCCTCCCCGAAAGCTACCCGTCCTGCACAATCTGAAATCAGGAGGTAAACTGCCTATGGCAAGAGGCGACGGTATCCACCGCACCAGCGCAAGAAACGCAAGAATGAAAGATACAGACATCGACAACGCACAGGCGCATAATGAGCGTGAAAAATCGTCGTATGTCAATCAGGACATCGTTCCTGAACGGACACAATACAATGTCCATTTCAAAACACCAACCGCCGGGTATAAGGAGATGTTCGAGCAGATGCGCTCTAACGGCGTGATTTCCACCCGCGGCCTGAAAGCGGATGCTGAGAAATTCGGAGAGCTGATCTTCGACGTCAACTCCGCGTACTTCTTCAACCACGGCGGCTATGAATTTGCAAAACAATTTTACGCCGATGCCTACAAAGCTGCAATCAAAATCGTTGGCGGTGAGCAGTACATCCTTTCAGCGGTCATGCACGCCGATGAGCGCAACCGCGCTATGTCCGACGCACTGAGGCAAGACGTGTATCACTACCACCTTCATGTGGTCTACCTCCCCGTCGTAGAGAAGCAAATCCTGTGGTCGAAACGCTGCAAGGATAAATCTCTGGTGGGAACGGTCAAGGAGACGATTCAGCAGGTTAGCATGAGCAAGAAGTGGGACTCCAAGCCTGCGCTGGACGAGAACAGCGAGCCGATCTTGAGCGCAAAGGGCAAGCCCGTTCTCAAAAAATCCTACAGCGTTTTGCAGGATGATTTCTTCCGGTATATGCGCGACGCCGGGTATGAAGATGTGGAGCGCGGCGAACGCGGCAGTTCGGAGGAACACCTGACCGTAACGCAGTTCAAGGTGCAGCAGGAACAGGCGCGGCTGGCAGAACTCACAGAGCAGAACCGCCAGCAGGAACAGCAGGTAGCGACGCTCGGCAGACAGATTGAGAAAATTCAGAATCAGCAGGTCAATGTGGCAGCTATCGAAAAGATTGACGCGAAGTCTGTCCCCTTCTCAAACAAGGTTGCCGTGGAGCGTGAGGATTTTGAACACCTGTCTACGCTTGCGAAAAAGTATGTTGCAGCCGAGAAAAAGGAATCCAAACTGCAAAAGGCTCTGGATGCGGCGAATAGGCTGATTGCAAGGCTCAAGGCAGAGATCGCCGGTTTGAAGCAGGAGCTTTCCGAATACAAATCTGTTCGCGGCAAGCTCCGCACATCGGATCTGGGACGCGAGAATGCAGAGCTTCGCGGAAAAGTGCAGCGCTATGAGGATGTAATTCAGCGCAATAACCTCTGGCATTTCTTCCGTCCGCGCAGAGAAAAAGCAGCAATGCGGGACGATGCCCGCTGATGCCGTGTTGAGCTGAGAAAAACGGATTTTACCGAATGGGAGCGTCCAGGTCGAGCAGCGTATCGTTTGGACGCTCCCCATTCAAAAATCAACCTGCTTTTGCAGGTGTAGAGTTGACAAAAAATCTTGAAAATGCGCCTGTTTTTGCAGAACAGGCAGAAATGGAGGCAACATGAAAACCGGACTGACCAAACGGCAGAAAACGACCTGCATCTATTTTGACGAAGCCAGCAAAACCGTTGAAATTCAAACGCACAATACCGCGCTCAAAAAGCGGCTGGCACAGTATGCAGCAAAGCATCCCGATTTGTGCAGGCAGACCGACGATGACGAACAGGGCGGTCTGACCTTTGAGATTGACCGCAGGCGATTCGCTGTCCGTTTGACTGCGCCGTATTCAGACGCGCGCCGTCACGCAGCAAGCGAACTTGCCAAGGGAAATACAAATCGGTTGAGAAATGCAAAATGAGCATTAACCATGTGGGGAAAAATCAGGTACATAACCTTTCCCCATCATATTGAATTCAAACGAGAGGTGTGTTATAATGGGGAAAAATCAGGTATTGTTCTTGTCCCAGATGGAGGAAAGCAAAATGGCAAAGCAGGTTCACATCCGCGTAGATGATGATATTTATAAGGAACTCAGCGACTATTCTGTAGTAAGTGGACAGTCCATGCAGGACTGCCTGTCTGTAGCAATTAGGCAAATGCTCGTCAAGGCAAAGGAAGAAGCTTCTCAGGATTGTAATGGGTACACCTTTATTGATTTATTTGCAGGTATTGGCGGTATGCGACTTGCATTCGAATCAGCCGGTGGGTGCTGTGTTTATTCTAACGAATGGAATAAGTACAGCCAGCAGACCTATTACGCAAACTTTGGTGTGCAACCGGACGGTGATATTACAAAGGTTCAGGCTGAAAGCATCCCGGATCATGATATTCTTGTAGCGGGATTCCCCTGTCAGCCGTTCTCAATCGCCGGGGTTTCAAAGAAAAACAGTTTGGGGCGTGCTACCGGTTTTGAGGACAAGACCCAGGGAACGCTTTTCTTTGATGTATGCCGTATCCTGAAAGCAAAGCGTCCGAAAGCGTTTATGCTGGAGAATGTCAAAAATCTTTGCAGCCATGACAAAGGCAGAACTTTTCAGATTATCCAGGAATCTCTGCGGGAGCTGAACTACAAAGTATTCTTCCAAATCATTGACGGAAAAGGCTATGTGCCGCAGCACAGAGAGCGTATTGTCATTGTCGGTTTTGATAAAGAACGCTATGGAGAGGATATCAGTTTTTCTTTTGATCTGCACCCTTTGAAGAAGCATCCGGTTGTGCGTGATATTCTTGAAAAAGAGGTCAGCGAGAAGTATACTCTTTCAGATAAACTCTGGATTTACCTTCAAAACTATGCTGCAAAACACCGTGAAGCAGGCAATGGTTTTGGCTACGGAATCGCCCCCTTGGACGGAGTGACCAGAACGATCAGCGCTCGTTATTATAAAGACGGTTCTGAAATTCTGATCGAACAGCGCGGAAAGAATCCACGTCGTTTGACACCGCGTGAGTGTGCGAGATTGCAGGGCTTTCCAGACAGCTTCAAAATCCCGGTTTCGGATACGCAGGCATATCGACAGTTTGGAAATTCCGTTGTTGTTCCGCTTATGTCCGATGTCGCAAAGCTGATTGTTGTAAAGCTGGAACAACTCGATGCTGACCCGCAAATCGAAATTGCTTTTTCCAATATTCCGCAGAGGAAGGTGATATAAATGCCAGAAGAATACGCAATTCAGGCAATACAGGCTGTTCTGAGCGGTCAGAGAGCTTATTGCAAGTTTCTTGCGGCAAATGATACCGGCTTGACCGGAGGGCATCAGGCGGGAATCTATATTTCAAAGCCGTCAATCCCCATCCTTTTTGATGAACCGGGTATCAAGGGAACGAACAAGGAAAAATGGGTAAAGGTCAAATGGCAGGACGGTATTGAAACAGATACCCGGTTTATTTACTACGGAAAGGGTACGCGAAACGAGTATCGGATTACAAACTTCGGGCGCGGTTTCCCTTTCCTGCGCCCGGAGTATACAGGGGCGCTTTTTGTATTTGCAAAATGTGATGTTGAGGATTATCAGGCATTTGTACTGAATTCCGAAGAAGATATCGACCAGTTCCTTGACGCATTCGGCATCAGTCCAACAGAAACAAATCAGTTGATTGATGCTGGCCGGGTACAGGAAGAAACGCAGGAACGGATTGCCATTCAGGAGTTTATTGCAGGGCTGACAGTAGATTTTCCTCTCTCAGAAGAAATGTCCGCAGCAGCTCGTGACATTCAGAACCGTGTATATGACCATCTTGAATTTATCCGCACAAATCCTGACCGCAAGATCATTGACTGGACAAACACGGAGTATGCACTTTTTCGTGCGATTGAACATGCACGATATGGAGATGCCATCGCACGCGGATTTACATCCGTAGACGAATTTATCACGATGGCAAATATGGTTCTGAACCGCAGAAAGAGCCGTGCAGGAAAGAGTCTGGAGCATCACCTTTCTGCAATCTTTGACGGCAACGAAATCCTATACACCGCACAGGCTGTTACAGAGGGCAACAAGAAACCGGACTTTATCTTCCCTTCGCAGGTGTCGTATCATGATATGACTTTCCCCACGGACAAGCTGATCTCTCTGGCCGCAAAAACGACCTGCAAGGATCGTTGGCGCCAGGTTATCAACGAAGCTGATCGTTTGCGTGACAGACCTAAATATCTCTGTACGCTCCAGCAGGGAATCTCCCCGGCACAGATGGACGAAATGCAGAGCGAGAATGTTATTCTCGTTGTTCCTAGGCAATACATTACATCCTATCCTGCAGATCGTCAGGACAGAATATGGACGCTTTCAAAGTTCGTTTCTTTTGTGCGCGAGGTCGAAGGACTCTGATGGCGGATATTGTTTCTCCGGAAAAGCGCAGTCAGAATATGTCTGCGATACGATCAAAAGACACAAAGCCTGAAGTGTATCTGCGGAAACTGCTTTTTGCACAGGGCTATCGTTATCGGATTGCAGATAAGTCTGTTCCGGGGCATCCTGATATTTTTCTGCGTAAATACAATACGGCGATTTTCGTCAACGGTTGCTTCTGGCATCGTCACCCAGGCTGCAAATACGCATATACACCAAAGAGTCGCGTGGAATTCTGGCAGAAAAAGTTTGATGATAATGTCAGACGGGATAGTGCAGTGAAAGCAGAATTGCTGGAGCATGGTATTAAGCTCTTAACGGTATGGGAATGTGCAATTCGGCGTATGCAGAGAGACAAGATTGAAGAAGAACGTGCGCTCACAAAGATCATTCTCTTTATAAAATCGAACGAGAAGAACGCAGAAATAATGTAGAAGCTATGTCGAGCGCATATTTGAATTTGATAAGATTTTTTCGAAGCAAGATCAAGCGAAGAATCAGAACAATATTGTTGCATTATTCCTGACAGTGTGCTATAATGCTTTGTGGAAAGGAGTGAGGCGAGAATGTCACTTCTCGAAAATTTCAAACCGTTTAACTTCAACGAAGGTGTACCATACGTCTCGATAACAATCAACGGCATGACCTTCAACAAGTCAGTCATAATGAAGTTGGAATATCCGGAATATGTTCGCCTCCTTATTGATGAAGAAACAAAACGTATAGCCGTACAACCTTGCGCACAAGACACCCCAAACGCCGCGACTTTTTATAACAAGGAAAAGAAGTCAAATGCACTTTCTGTGCGCTGGAACGGTCGCGATCTTCTTAATACAATTCAAGGGATCATGCATTGGGATTTATCTAAATGCGGTTATCGAGTTGATGGAGTATTACTTAAAGAAGATCAGGCCATGCTGTTTGATCTTACCCAGGCAAGTGAATTGAAGTAGTCCGCTGTCCGACAGCTTTGGCTGTATGACATAAAAAAGAGCTTATCCGAGTTCCAGCTCGAATAAGCTCCAGTTTGAAAAGTAAATACGGTCAAACCGCCTATACTTCTCCATGACAAGTTAAGTATAACGGCTGTATTTACCTTTTTCAAGCGAATCCGAAATTCGTTTCGGAAAAATCTCGTTTGAAGGAGGTGCTGTGTTTATGAGAGAAACTCATAACGATGCCGTAGAGTACATCTATACTGCGTTTATTACGCTTAAGAATGGCAAGCGCATTTACGCCAGTCAGTATGGCTTGAAAGCATTTTGCATTCCCGTAAAAACTCGAAAATAACAACCACAAAAAGGATGTTGGCGGTTTCATCCTTTTCATTTTTTGAAAGGATGATAGTATGAAAGGAAAAAATCAGCACGTAACTCCGCACCCCAATGGCGGGTGGCAGGTAAAAGGCGAAGGGAACTCCCGCGCTACAGCGAGAACCCAGACACAAACAGAAGCAATCAAAATTGCACGGAGCATTTCCCGCAATCAGGAATCCGAGCTTGTTATCCATCGTCCAAATGGAGAAATCCGCGACAAGGATTCTCACGGGCATGATCCGTTCCCTCCACGAGGATAACTCAGGTGGAATCTTTCCGCTATTGATAGCATCCCCTGATAGCTTTTTGATAGCAGAAAGTCGGATACCCCATAGGATTGGGATAATTGATATCAAATAAAGCCAAACGGAATCAAACGGTCTATACAAAAAAGTTTAGAACGCGTTTCTACTTGGCGAGTGGGAATAACCCTGACAACAAACAGCGCTGTCTGATTTGGTCCCAAATCAGGCAGCGCTGTTCTGTTTGCTCTTTTACACTACCGGCTTATCAGCTTATAAGCCACAACGCGGGCATCATCCACGGCGATCTGTCCATCGCGGTTCATATCACATGTAAGCAGCTGCAGCACATTGCCGGCACCCGCGGTATCTGCATACAGATTGGCGTGGTACAGCTCGTAAATGTACTGTGCGTCATTGATATCCACCGTTCCGCTGCCGTTGACATCTCCGCTGTACCGCAGAGAGGTGGACGACCCGGTGCCAACTGTGATCTGCTTCCGTGTGGCAGACACCGTGTTGGGAAGGCTGTCCGCTGTCGCCGCCAGCCACACATAGGCGCCGTATTCCTGCGACCAGAACATAGGTTGGCTTCCGTAATACAGCCCCTTGCCGGCGGGCAGCGCCGTCCCCGGCACCGCCTTCAGCAGCACCACCTCGTCGCCGTCCCGTTTTACAAAGGTACCGGCAGTAACGCTGATCCGCGGCTGCTGGGTCTTGGTCACCGTCACGGTGATGATGCCGCCGGTCATTTCAGAGGCCGGGATACGATACCAGTTTTCGCTCTCCATAGCTTCAAAGGTCACAGTGCGGCCGCTTCGCTGGGCGCTGATGGTGTAGGTGCAGTCGTCCGTCGGATCAATAAAGAACTGGAATTCCTTGTCATTTTTGGCCTGATAACTACCCTTGCCGTCCATCACATCCGCCGCGCCGCTGCCCACGAACACCACCTGCGTGGTACCGGACTGCGCCGCCTTGATGACGGTGATGACCACGTCTCCGGTGATCTCCCCGCCGGGGATGGTGTAGGTGTTGCCGTTGGCAATGGGGTTCACAAGGCGGCCGCCCACCGTGACGGACACGGCGTAATCATAGTTGTTGGCGCGGTTCACAGAAAAGATATAGTCGTTGCCGAACGTCGCCTTTGACGACCACTGCACCACATCGTCCTGACCGCTGCCGGTCAGCTCTACGGTGTACGTCCGGGAAACGGGTTCAGAGGCATAGATCACCAGATCGCCGGTAACAGCGCGCACCGTGTACGTTCCGTCGCCGTTGTCCTCCACAGCGACCGCCTGCCCGCCCATTTCGGCGGTAAAGCCGTAGTCCATCCCTGCCGGGGCAGAGAAGGTGTAGTCCTGCCCCTTCAGGACGAAGCTCGCGCCGCTGATGCCCTCCACATCCGGCAGCTCCACGGCGCAGCCGCCCGCGTGGATGGTCACGGTGCTCGTCGTAATATCGGCGGCACGGGCATCCCTCAGCGCATTGACACCGCGATCCACATAGGCCTCCGTCAACGTCACCTGCGCATCGCCCACCGCCCGGACGTTAAACGTCACAACAAAAGACTGCCCGATTCTCTGTTCACCGTAGCCCGCGATGGTCAACGTACCGTTGCTGTCCTCCACGATCTCCGGCATGGCCTCACCGGCTGTTGCAATGGCTCCATAGCCCAGCCTCTCGCTGTCATAGCGCAGCACGAAGTGGTACGCGTTGTAACTGTCATCATTCTCATCCTGTGACGTCAGCTTCAAAGCGACCTTGACGCTGCCGCCCTCTGCATTGGTGGTATCGCTGTACAGCAGCGCGACACGAAAAAGCGCCGGCTCCTCACCCGTTACACGGGCAGGCAGCACGGCGCAAAGCAGAACAACGGCCAAAAGCACAGAAAGAATCTTTTTGGTAACATGTATCTTTTGCATTTGTGATCCACCCCTATCCAATCAGGAAATTTTCGCCTTGTAGGGTCCTGAGCGGCAAAATCCCCCCTGAATCCCGCAAAACCAACAAAATTCTAACCATATTATGTCATTATTTGCAAGACCTTTGCCGCAAATTACATATAGAACTTGTCAAGCAGTTTTTGTGCATGTTGCACAATTCGCCCTAAATACGGTATATTACGCTGCGTTTTATTCTTATTCAGTCCGTCCACGCACAGTCATCTGACGACACAGTGCCTGATCGCATCCGCAGCATAACGCTGCACCCGGTATTCGGTTGACCCCGTTTGTGCGGCTCTGATCCGCACGCAGATCCCCCCAATCCCCCGCATTGTGTCAATTGCCCACTTATTTGTGGTTCCAGCGACCATGCTGTACCATACTTTTCTGGAAAAGGCAAGTGTACTGCCGCAAATTTTTCAGTTTTTCCTTTTCAAAATTTTTTTCGTTCCGCCGCCATTGTGTCCCGTCCGAAAATATGGTATGCTGGGGAAAACAACAGACAAAGGAGCGCTTGATATGCGTCTGATCTCATGGAACGTCAACGGCCTGCGGTCGTGTCTGGGCAAGGGATTTCTGGATTTCTGCGCCTTCGCGGACGCGGACATCATCTGCCTGCAGGAGACGAAAATGCGCCCGGAGCAGGCGCAGTTCGACCTGCCGGGCTACCACATGTTCTGGAACAGCGCGGACAAGGCCGGCTACTCCGGCACCGCCGTGTTCACCCGGCGGGAGCCGCTGTCCGTCACCTACGATTTCGGCGCGGACATCCACCGCCACGAGGGGCGGGTCATCACCGCCGAGTTTGAGGACTTCTGGCTGGTATGCTGCTACACCCCCAACTCCAAGGATCAGCTGGCGCGGCTGGACTACCGCATGGAATGGGAGGACGACCTACGGGAATACCTCCTGGATCTGGACGCGGTGAAGCCGGTGGTCTACTGCGGCGACCTGAATGTGGCGCACCAGGAGATCGACCTGAAGAACCCCAAAACCAACCGGCTGAACCCCGGCTTTTCCGACGAGGAGCGCGGCAAAATGACCCAGCTGCTCTCCAGCGGCTTTGTGGACACCTTCCGCGCCCTGTACCCGGAGCGCACCGGCGCCTACTCCTGGTGGAGCTACCGCTTCCACGCCCGGGAGAACAACGCGGGATGGCGCATCGACTACTTCATCGTGTCCCGGCGGCTGATGCCCCGGGTAAAAAGCGCCGACATCTGGCCGGAGGTCACCGGCAGCGACCACTGCCCGGTGGTGCTGGAGCTGGCGGAGTGAGCGCCTGACAAACTACCACATACCGCCCGGCACCGGGCATAGGAGGAACACCATGGAACGGACATACATCGACACACTGGCGCAGCTCATCGCGCGCAGCCCCACCTGCTACCACGCGGCAGCCACCGCCGCAGAGCTGCTGGCGGCGGCCGGATATGCCCCTCTGGACGAGGGGCAGCGCTGGCAGCTGCGCCCCGGCGGGAAATATTACATGACGCGGGGCGGCTCTGCCCTGATCGCCTTCCGGGTACCGGAGCGCGCCCCGGCGGGCTTCCGTCTGGCGGCGGCGCACGGGGACTCCCCCTGCTTCAAGCTGAAGGAAAATGCCGCCCTGCGGGACGGCGGCTATCTGCGGCTGAACACGGAGGTCTACGGCGGCCTGCGCATGTCCAGCTGGTTCGACAGGCCGCTGTCGGTGGCCGGGCGGCTGTTCACCGAGGAGGACGGCGTCCTCCGCCAGACGCTGGTGAACATCGACCGTGACCTGCTGGTGATCCCCAGCGTGGCCATTCATTTCGACCGCGCCGCCAACGACGGCGTCAAGTACCGCGCCAACGTGGACACGCTGCCGCTGGCCGGAAGCGACGGGGCGGCGGACATCCTGACCCTGGCGGCGGAGTCCGCCGGGCTGCGCCCGGAGGACGTGCTGGGCAGCGACCTGCTGGTGTACTGCCGCCAGCCGGGAACGCGGCTGGGCAGCAGCGGCGAGCTGTTCATGGCGCCCCGGCTGGACGATCAGGCCTGCGTGTGGGGCTGCCTGCACGGGTTTCTGGAGAGCAGCGGCGGCGCGCACCTGCCGGTGTTCTGCCTGCTGGACAACGAGGAGGTCGGCTCCGCCACGCCGGAGGGCGCCGCCTCCACCCTGCTGCGGGACGTGCTGCGGCGCATCGCCGGGGCGCTGGGTATAGACGAGGAGGGCTATCAGATGCTGCTGTCCCGCAGCATGCTGGTGTCCGCCGACAACGCCCACGCCATCCACCCCAATCACCCGGAGCTCAGCGACAAGGACAACGCGCCCCGGCTCAACGGCGGCATCGTGCTGAAATTCAGCGCACCGCGCCGTTACGCCACCGACGGCGGCTCCGCCGCCGCCTTCCGCGCCCTGTGCCGCCGGGCGGACGTACCGGTACAGACGATGGCCAATCGCTCCGATCTGCCGGGCGGCTCCACACTGGGCAGCATCGCCGGCACGCTGGTGCCGGTCAGCGCCGTGGATATCGGTCTTGCGCAGCTGGCCATGCACGCGGCGGTGGAGGTCATGGGCGCAGAGGATTACCCCCGGCTCATCGCCGCCATGCGGCAATTTTATAAGGAGTAGTCACACATGAAAAAAACATCTGACAAGTCGCCGCGCCGCACCGGCGCGCAGCTGAAGGCCGCCATCCGCCGCCAGCCCGCCGTGTTCGCCGTATACACGATCCTGCGGCTGATCGTGCTGGCCACGCTGGTGTCCTCCGTCCTCCGCGGCGAATACGAGAGCGCCTTTATATGCCTGCTGGTGCTGGTGCTGTTCATGCTGCCGTTTTTCATCCAGCAGAACTTCGGCATCGAGCTGCCGTCCACGCTGGAGATCATCATTCTGCTGTTTATTTTCGCGGCGGAGATACTGGGCGAGCTGAAATGCTATTTCATCACGTTCCACCACTGGGACACCATGCTGCACACCACCACCGGCTTCCTGTGCGCCGCCACCGGCTTTGCGCTCATCGACATTCTCAACCGCAACAGCCGCATCAAATTCCAGCTGTCCCCGATCTATGTGGCGCTGGCGGCCTTCTGCTTTTCCATGACGGTGGGCGTGCTGTGGGAATTCTTCGAATTCGGCATGGATCGGCTATTCCAGATGGACATGCAGAAGGACACCGTGGTCAACTCCATCACCTCGGTGATGCTGGACCCCACCAACAGCAACATCCCCGTCACCATCGACGGCATCACCTCCGTGCAGGTAAACGGGCAGGAGCTGGGCTTCGGCGGCTATCTGGACATCGGCCTGTACGACACCATGAAGGATCTGTTCGTGAACTTCATCGGCGCGGTGGTATTCAGCACCATCGGCTACTTCTACATCAAGCACAGAGGTCACGGCAAGCTGGCTAAGGCGTTCATCCCCACCATCACAGATAAGGCGGACGGCGCCGCGCCGCCGGAAAACACGAACTGACAGACACAAGCGCCGACCCTCGGACATATCCGAAGGCCGGCGCTTTTTTATCTCCGCTTATTCCTCTTCCTTGCGTCTGCGGCGCAGCAGCTCCAGTCCCGTCAGGGACGTTACCGCCGCCGCTGCATAGACCGTGATGCCCGCGTCAAAGGTGGTGGGGCTGCTCTTGCCGCTGCCCACGGTGAACGCCGCGGTCAGGCTTCCGCTGTCCGTCAGAACGGTGAGCGTATGCCCGCCCTTGGCCAGCCTGTTCAGGTACGATGCCTTGAGATACAGCTCCACGGGATAGCTCCCCTCGACGGTGTAGCTGCCCTTGCCGACCGTCCTGCCGTCCACCTGCACGCCCGTGATCCCGGACACGGCGGCGCGGAAGATCAGCCCGTAAACGCCGCCGGAATACTCCGTCCCGCTGGGCGGGTTGGTGCCGTTCCGCACAGGATAGAGGCTGGGCGCGTAGTACACCCGCCGCTTGGCGATGACCGTATCCTCCTGCTTGATCTCGTCCTGCGCGGCGGCGTCCTTGTAATACTTGTCGCAGCCGCCGCAGTGCCAGTACTCGATGTTGCCCTCGGCGCTGGTGGTGGCGGCCTTGGCGGGCACGTTCACCAGATTCGCGTGGTGGGCAGGGTTGAGATCGCCATATCCGACACCGCAAACGCTGCATTTTGCCTTTTCGGTGCATGTCGCCGTCCCGCCGGAGCAGTCCTTGGTTTCGGAGCCGGTGCAACCGTCTACCGTGCATCTGCGGGTGTGCGTGCCGTCGCCGTTGGATACCCATTCACCGTAGGTATGCCCGTCGTTGACCGTTACGGTCATTTCGGCGGTGTTGCCAGCCTTGTCGGTAACAACGATCCTCTGCCCGCCGTTTGCCGGAGCAAGGGTAAAGCCGCCGTTTTCGTTAAGCGTGACCGCCGCGCCGTTTACGGTGACGGTATCCACATATTTCTCGTTGATCGTAACGGTCTGTGCCTTGCAGTAGGTCTTGCCGTTCTCTATGCCGCCGATGACCGGCTGAACATTATCAAGCGTTATGCGGTCGGAGCGAAGGTATGTTACGTTCAGGCTCGCATCAGCAAGCATGGCATAAACAATATACTCCCCGTTGGGGTCTATGTGGAACGGCTCCTGGTATCCGCTGAATACGAGAGATTGAAGCTCCGCCTCGGAGAGATCCTGATGGGTCACCAGATAAGAGACGAACACGGTTCCGCTGTTGTCGGCGGCGTTTATCGTCACCGTCTGCGTGTCCTTAAAGAACAGCCCGAAGGTGATATTGTTGAGGAACGCTTTCCAGCTGTTCTTGCTGATTTTGATTTCGCCCGTTGGCTTTTCGCTGTCTTTCCACTTGGCCGTGATGGTCATATTCTCGGCAGGCATGGTCGCGGGGATCGCCTTATCCCAACCGATGAAAGTATAGCCCTCTCTTGTCGGGTCGGCGGGGGCGGTGATGGCCGTGCCGTAGTCCTGCGTAATGGGTGCGACCGCGCTGCCGCCGTCCGTGTCAAAGGTCACGGTGTACTGGTTGATGCTCCACTTGGCCGTGATGGTCATGTCCTCGGCGGGCATGGTCGCGGGAATTTCCGGCTCCCAGCCCATGAAGGTGTAGCCCTCTCTTGTCGGGTTTGCAGGTGCGGCAATCGCCGTGCCGTAGTCCTGCGTGATGGGCGCAACCGCGCTGCCGCCGTTGGTATCAAAGGTGATGGTGTACAAATTCGCCGTCCACTTGGCTGTCAGGGTCATGTTTCCCGTCACAGCGGCGTTGAAGTCATACTTCGTGTCGTCCAGATACCAGTCCGTGAACTGATAACCTTGTCTGCTGGGTACATCCGGTTCAATAGCCTTCTCGCCCGCCTGGACGATCTGCGTGGCATAGGTTCCACCCAAAGCCCCGTAAGCATAGGTCACGGTGACAGGCGTGCCGTTGGGGTCGGGGATGTTGGTCTCGGTATTGATCGCATCGCCGGTGTTCATGGGCTTGCCGCTGAGCTTTGCGGTCTCACCCATGGTCAGACCGCCATAGAATGTGCCGCCGGAGACATGGCACTCCGTGGTGACAGGGCCGTAGAACGTGCCGCCGGAGAGGTTGCCGCAGAATTTCTCCCACGCTATGCCCATGTTCCCATTAGAGTCCGTCACGGTGACGCTGCCATGGAAAATACCGCCCCTTATGTCGCCCTCGCAGGAGACGTCGCCGGTAAAGACCGTGGTAGGCTTCCCGTCCGTGTGGTCGATGGCGTCGGTGGCCTTTACGGAGTTGAAGTAGTTATTTTTTGTGCCAATCTTGTTCGTTCCCACATACACCGTGCCCTCCACCCGGCCGCCGTTGGCATAGAGGAAGCAGCCGGGATGGTTGACGGTATAGGTCGTCGAGCCAATATCCATATAGACCGCGGCGCCGTTGGTGGCTTTGCAGCCCGTGATGCGGGCATTCTCCCCCAGCTCCAACTCAGCAAAGCCCATCAGGGCCACGCCGCCGCCGCGTTTCGCCTCGCAGCCGGAGATCGCAGCGTCCAGAACAGATATCTGGTCTGCATGGCCGCCGATATACAGGCCGCCGCCGCGTCCGCTTGCCTTGCAGTTCTCGATGCGGCCGCCGGTGATCCGGACGGTACACCCGGATGTCAAGATGCCGCCGCCGTCCATGGCAGAGCAGCCGCTGATGACGCCGCCGGACATGGTGACGGAGCCGGCCTTGGCATAGATCGCGCCGCCGCTGGCACCGTAATCGGTTGAGACAACGCAGTTCCGGATGGCGCCGCCGGTCATGGTGGCGGAGCCGCCATCGGCATAGATGCCGCCGCCGAACGCTTGATTCGCTCCGCTCTGGACGCCGCAGGCATAGATGGTGCCGCCCGCCAGCACGAAGGATGCACCCGTCTCCACATACACGCCGCCGCCATAATAATTGTAGGACTGTCCCGCGCCATTGTCATACTTAAACCCCTTGCCGCCGGTGATGAGGCCGCCTGCGGGCAGGGTCGTGTCCGTATGTTCCGCCGCCGGGCGGCTGTCGGTCAGGGTCAGGGTGCAGTCGCTGGTGACGCGGAAGATGCTGCCCGGCTCCGCTTCTTCGGCATAGCGCAGCACATAGCCGTTCAGATCCACGGTGACATCGCGGGTGATCTTCAGCCCCGCCGTAATGGTGATGTCCGCCGTCAGCCGGACCACACCGTTGGCGCTGTCCGCCAGTGCGGCGGTCAGCTCCTGCTCGTTTGAGACCTCCTGAGCTTTGAGTGTCCAGCGAGCCGTGAGGGTAATGTTCTCGGTGACGGCAGTGGTGAAATTCCACTGCGCGCCGTCGGAGGTGTACCAGCCGTCAAAGCTGTAGCCGGGCTTGGCGAGGTCAACGGGCTTGATGGCCGCGCTGCCGCTGGGCACGATCTGCGTGGCGTAGACCCCGCCGTTGGCCTTGTAGGTCACGGTGATACCGCTGATCGCGCCTTCGGTGATCGTGCTGTAATTTGTCACCACGCCGTTAAACGTGCCGCCGCTGATCGTGCCGTAGTCGTTGACCACCTCGCCGTTAAAGATACCGTCGGTGATCATGTTGCTGTTGACCACCCTGCCGTTAAAGGTACCGCCGCTGATCCTGCCCGTGTTTTGCACCGAGCCGTCAAACGTGCCGCCGCTGATGACACTTCCGGTGTCCATACTCATGGCGTCCGTTTTTCCTCCGCCAGCAGTACAGCCGGTGATCCTCACATTGCCGCTGATCTGAGAAGCTCTGCCGCTGTCAGAAATGCCGCCGCCATATGCAGCATCGCCCTCATCGCTGTCTTTTGCATGGCAGTCCCGGATCTCCGCCGTGCCGGACAAGGTCATAGTTCCTTCATTGTATATGCCGCCGCCATAAGAATAACCTCCCACCGTCGTGCAGCCCGTGATACTGCCGCCGGACATGGTGAACGTGCCTCTATCAGCCACGAACACACCGCCGCCCCGCGCTTGAAAGGTGGCGGAGGCCGTACAGCCCACGATATTGCCGCCCTCCATGGTGAACTGGCCGCCGCCCTCCACGTACACGCCGCCGCCGTAAACAGATGTCCCGATGCTGCTGCCCGTGCCGCCGTAGATAACACCGCCCTTGACGGTCTTTGTTCCGTTGGTTTCATCCCGCACCCACAGACCGTTGGCGTTGGAGGTGAACTGATGCTCCGCGTTGGGTCGGCTGTCAATGATGGTCAGGTGCGCGCCGTTTTCCACCTTAATGCCGGTCATTTTCAGCACATAGCCGTTCAGGTCGATAACGAGGTCAAAGGCCACGTCCATGCTGCCGGAGTACTCGACATCGTTCAGCAGCTTGAGGCTACCGCCGACGCTCAGAGCTTCATAAATGTCGCTGGGCACCGTTCTCTCTCCGGCGGTGCCCGCCGCCATCGCCGCCGTGGACACCGTCAGCTGCGCCTCTCCCTGTACAAATTCCCGCACAGGCTCCTCCGGCTCCCCCGGCTCCTGCTCCTCCTCCGGGTCGCCGGGCTCTTCGCCCTCCCCGGTCTGCTCTGCCTGTTTGATCTCCGTTACCGGCTCCCCCACGGCTGCGTCCTCCGCCAGTGCCTGCACCGGCAGCAGCGACAGCGCCATGACCAGAGCCATCAGTACGCTTACGATACGTCGTTTCATAGTCCTCTCCTTTTCCTCCTCACGTCCCCGCGCTCTCCCGCGCGCACCTCAGGGGAACGAATTTTCGCCGCATGGCACGTATACCACCATTATGCCATACAACGCTGCAAAAAGCAAGAGGAAATGCATATAAAATGTACATAACTTACTTGTACATGACTTGTACATAACTTGTACGTAACTTGCACTGCAATTGCGCCTTCCCTCTCCCGCTGCCCGCCGCCGGGAAGGAAACGGAGTTTCCACCTTTGTCAATGTCATTTGCCGGAAACAATTGTCCCCTTCCGTGCCCATCAGCGGCTGATTTGTCCGCGCACACCTTGCATTACCGGCTGCGGCGGGATATAATCGATATGCAGGGTACCGCACAGAAGGAGCGTGACGGGTCATGTGGATACTGTTTGCATTCGGTTCGGCGCTGTTTGCCGGACTGACGTCCATTCTGGCCAAATGCGGCTTCCACTGTGGCCACCGCCTGTACGGAGGCGAAGAAAGGAGTACACCATGCTGCACGCTGTTCTGGCGTTTATACCGCTGCTGTTTCTGATCATATACGCGCTCAAAAGCCGCAAGATGGCGGACGCCATGGTGCTCGCCACCCTGCTGGCCATGGTGCTGGTACACCGGGAACGGTTCATCACCGGCACCATCGAGGCCATGTACGCCACCCTGTCAAGCTCGTCCTATCAGTTTGCCCTCTGCGTCATCATCAGCTTCGGCGGCATGATCGCCCTGTTTCAGGCCTCCGGTGGGCTGATGGGCTTCCGCGACCTGCTGGCAAAGGTGGCCTCCACGCCCCGGCGCACGCTGCTGCTGGCGTGGCTTTTGTCGGTGGTCATGTTTGTGGACGAATACCTCAACGCGCTGACGGTGACCATCTCCCTGCGGGGCGTAAGCGACAGAAACCGCATCCCCCGCGAGCATCTGGCGGTGCAGACCAACATCATGGCCTGCTGCCTGTGCGTCACGGTGCCGTTCACCAGCTGGACGGCCTTCAGCGTGGGGCTGATCTCCGATTTTGGACTGGGGTTTGACGACTATCTGCGCGCCGTGCCGTTTATGTTTTATCCGCTGGCTATGATACTGCTGAGCCTGCTGCTGGCGCTGGGCGCATTTCCCAAGGTGGGCGGGCTGAAGCAGGCGTACCGGCGGGTGGCGTCCGGCGGCGCGCCCTTTGAGCAGTCCGGCTCCGCGGAAAAGCTGGTGGACATCGCGGACGTGGACGAGGACAACGTCTCCTCCGCGTGGAACGCCATCATCCCGCTGGCGGCGCTGGTGGGCGGCACCGTCCTTTTTGACAACGACCTGCTGCACGGCATCGTCATCGCGCTGGTGGTACAGTTCCTGCTGTATGTGCTCCGGAGGCGCATGACGGTGGGCGAATATTTCAGCCACTTCTTCGCGGGCGCCAAGGGCATGGTGAGCATCGCCATTGTGGTGGGCTTCGGGCTGATGCTCAGCGACGCCAACCGTGCGCTGGGGCTGTTCGACATTCTCATCAACGGCATCGGCAGTGCCGTGCCCGCGTATCTCATCGCGCCGCTGGCGTTCCTTCTGGTGGCGCTGACGGTGTTCGCCGTAGGCGGCTGCTGGGCGGTGATGACCATCGCCATACCGGTGTTCATCCCCATGGGGCTGGCGGCGGGAGTGGCCGCACCGCTGATGATCGCCGCCGTCATGAGCGGCGTGACGCTGGGGTACAGTCTGTGCTTCTACGCCGACGCGGTGCTGATGACCACCGCAGGCTCCGGCGTGTCCAACCTGACCATCATCCGCGCCACCACGCCCTACGCGCTGGCGGTGGGGACGCTGTCCGCCGCCGCGCTGCTGGTGGCGGGGCTGTAAAAAAAGGAAGCGGTGCTGTGCACCGCTTCCTTTTTTTACTCAGAATTTCAGCAGGACGCCCACCAGCGCGGAGATGCCGATGAACACGATGGGGTGCCATTTCTTTACCACCGGCACCCAGTTGGTACACACCAGCAGCACCGCCGCCAGCGCGATGGCCGGCCAGTTCAGGGCGGCGAAGCCGGTCATGCCGCTGTGCAGCAGGGCGATGGGCACCACGGAGATGCCCGCCGCCGCCACCAGAGCGGTGGAGGCCGGGCGCAGGCCGTAGAACGCCGCGTTGACCCACTTACTGTCGCGGAAGGCCTTCAGGAACGCCGCCACGATGAGAATGACGATGACGGAGGGCGCTACCAGTCCGAGGGTAGCCACCAGCGCGCCGCCGACGCCGCCGGTGGTGAAGCCCACATAGGTGGCCATGTTCACGCCGATAGGCCCCGGCGTGGACTCCGACACCGCCAGCATATCCGCCAGCTGCGCGTGGGTGAACCAGCCGGTGCGGTCGGCCATATCCTGCAGAAAGGGTAAGGTGGCCAGTCCGCCGCCCACGGCGAACAGGCCGGTTTTGAAGAATTCCCAGAACAATTGGAGGTACAGCATTATTTCGCCCTCCTTATAACGTTCTGGATGACGATGCCCAGCGCCGCGGCTCCCGCCACGAAGATGACAGGCGACAGGTCGGTGAGCAGCGCCGCCGCCAGCACCGCCGCGAAGATCAGCGCCGCCGGCCAGTCCTTGACGGAGCCCTTCAGCAGCTTCACCACGGCGTTGAAGATCAGCACGCACACGCACACACGGATGCCCGCGAAGGCGTGCTGCACCCACGCCAGATGGGAAAAGCTGTTGATGACGCCCGCCAGCGCCGTAATGATCACAAGGGACGGGAACACGATGCCCAGCGTGGCCGCGATGCCGCCCAGGATACCGGCCTGCTTCTGCCCCACGAAGGTAGCGGTGTTCACGGCGATGATACCGGGGGTACACTGGCCGATGGCGAAGTAGTCCACCAGCTCCTCATCCGTGGCCCAGCCCTTGTCCTCCACCACCTCGCGCTGGAGGATGGGCAGCATGGCCATGCCGCCTCCGAAGGTCATGACCCCCACCTTGGCAAAGGTGAGGAACAGCTGACCGAGAAGTTTTGCGTTCATGCTCGTATCACCTCATTCCATATATCCGTACAGTCCCCGCACCGACACCTCGCCGCTGCGGACTGTCTCCGTCTCACCGTTTTCGTATCGCACCGTCAGGCCGAACTGCTGATCCACGTCTAGCGCCGCGGCCTGTCGGGACGCATCGCCCCGCAGCACCCGCACCGGCCGACCAAGATTCACGCACCGGCGGCGGTATTCCTCCCGCCACGCCTGCGGATGGGGCAGCGCCTGCCGCATGGCCGTCAGCTGCTCCAGCAGCACCTCTGCCAGCGCGTCCGGGGACACGCTGTACCCCTGCATGGCAAGGGAGGCGGCCATGTCCGCGATATCCGGCGGAAAGGCCGTCTGCGCCACGTTGACGCCGATGCCCACCACCAGCCACTCCGCGCCGCCGTCCGGCCGCAGGGAGGACTCCGTCAGGATACCGCACAGCTTTTTTCCGTTCAGCACCACGTCGTTGCACCACTTGATCCCGCACACCGCGCCGCAGGTCTGCTGGATGGCGCGGCACACGGCCACCGCCGCCAGCGGCGTGACGGTGAGCAGCTGCCCGGCGGGGCAGCCGCGCCACAGGACGGACAGGTACAGCCCGCCCTCCGGCGACAGGAACGAGCGCCCCAGACGGCCTTTCCCGGCGGTCTGACGCCGGGCGATGACCGCCGTGTCATCCGCGCCCTGCGCGGCCAGCGTCTTGCATACGTTATTGGTGGAATCCACTTCATCGCAGCGCAGGATGCTCCATGCCACAGGCGGCACCTCCCTTCATCGGAAACCCAATTTTACCACCGGGAGCCGTATTTGTAAATATAGTCTGTCGATAAATCCGCCCGGTCACAAATATCGGAGGGAAGGATATAGTATTTAATTTTGAGATTTTGCAGGCAGCTTGGCGGAAAAGTCCGTTCGGACTTTTCCGCCAAGCTGTATAGTTGACAGGTGCTGAGATTTTTAGTATCATCGGGGCAAAGAAAGGCACGGGAGGCGACCGCCATGAACAACACACGCAAGCTGGTATATACGGCGCTGCTGGCCGCACTGACGGCGGCGGGCGCGTTTATGCGCATCCCCATGGGATACAGCTCCGTGACGCTGCAATACCTGTTCACCGCCATGGCGGGGCTGCTGCTGGGGCGGAAGTGGGGCGCGCTGAGCCAGCTGATATATGTGTGTCTGGGACTGGTGGGGCTGCCCATTTTTACCATGGGCGGCGGCTTCGGCTATGTGTTCCAGCCCACCTTCGGCTTCCTGCTGGGGCTGATCCCGGCGGCGTGGGTGGTGGGCGCCGCGGCGGGTGAGAGCCTTGACCCCCGGCGGATGGCGCTGGCGTCGCTGGCGGGTCTGGCGGTGCTGTATGCCGTGGGTATGCCCTATATGGCGCTGATCCTCAACGTCTACATGGGAAAGGGCATGACGCTGTCCGCGCTGCTGTGGGCGGGGATGCTGCCCTATCTGCCCGGCGACGCGGTGAAGATCATCGTGGCGGCGGGCGTGTGCCCGGTGCTGCGGCGGCGGCTGAAGCTGGCCGATGGCAGCCATAAGCAGAGTGAATGAACTTGTGCAATACGAACAAAAGCACTTCTGTGCATCCGCCGCAGAATTGGAGCAGACATGTATTGCTTTTTGGCGGAACGCCCCGTATAATAGGCAGGACAAATCGAGAGGAGGAACGTGCCATGACCTGCAAGACTGTTGTGAAAAAGCGGACGGACGCTCCTTCTGTTTTTGTTTCTGATATTGTTTCCATTTGACCGGTGTTTTTCACCGGTCATTTTTTTAGGCTGTTTGCAAGTAAAAGTCAACATACACAGAAGAACGAGAAAGAGAGGTCACAACACATGAACAAAAAACTCGGACACGACGCCATCTACGACGCGCGGGAGCTGGGCATACCCCGGATGCTCCTGCTGGGCCTGCAGCACCTGTTCGCCATGTTCGGCGCTACGGTGCTGGTGCCCATTCTGGTGACGGGCTACGGACTGCCCCTGTCCATCCAGACCACCCTGCTGTTCGCCGGTATCGGCACACTGCTGTTCCACGTCTGTACCAAGTTCAAGATACCCGCCTTCCTGGGCTCCTCCTTCGCGTTCCTGGGCGGCTTCCAGGCGGTGGCTGATCTGAACAGCGGCAAGTTCGCCGCCATGACCGGCGAGGAGAAGCTGCCCTACGCGCTGGGCGGCGTGGTGATCGCGGGTCTGCTGTATCTGGTGCTGGCGCTGCTGTTCAAGCTGGTGGGCGCCAAGAAGGTCATGCGATTCTTCCCGCCCATCGTCACCGGCCCCATCATCATCCTCATCGGCCTGAACCTGTCCGGCACCGCCGTGACCAACGCCTCCACCTGCTGGTGGCTGGCACTGGTGGCCATCGCCATCATCATCGTGGCCAACATCTGGGGCAAGGGCATGATCAAGATCATCCCCATCCTGCTGGGCGTGGTAGGCGCGTACATCGTGGCGCTGATCGCCGGTAAGGTGGACTTCACCGCGGTGGCCGGCGCCGACATCGTGGGTCTGCAGAAATTCGTCATCGCCAAGTTCGACGTGACCTCCATCCTGGTCATGGCGCCCATCGCCATCGCCGCCATGATGGAGCACATCGGCGACATCTCCGCCATCTCCTCCACCACCGGCAAGAACTTCATCGAGGATCCCGGTCTGCACCGCACCCTGCTGGGCGACGGTCTGGCCACCGCCTTCGCCGGTATGTTCGGCGGCCCCGCCAACACCACCTACGGCGAGAACACCGGCGTGCTGGCGCTGAGCCGCGTGTACGATCCCCGTGTCATCCGTCTGGCTGCGCTGTATGCCATCATCCTCAGCTTCTCCCCCAAGTTCGACGCGCTGGTGAACTCCATCCCCACGGCCATCGTGGGCGGCGTCAGCTTCGTGCTGTACGGCATGATCTCTGCGGTGGGCGTGCGCAACGTGGTGGAGAACCGCGTTGACCTGACCAAGTCCCGCAACCTTATCATCGCCGCGGTGATCTTCGTCTGCGGCCTGGGCTTCAGCTCCACCGGCGGCATCACCTTCACCGTGGGCAGCGCCGACATCACCCTGACCGGTCTGGCTATCGCGGCTCTGGCGGGCGTGATCCTGAACGCTCTCCTGCCCGGCAACGACTACGAGTTCGGCAAGAGCGTCGAGGGCGACGCCAGCGCCGACCTGGGCAGCTATTGATTCAAATCGATCCAACGGAAAAGCAGCGGGAGGAGCTTTGCCCCTCCCGCTTCA
Organism: Oscillibacter sp.; assembly: GCA_003487665.1. GTDB lineage: Bacteria > Bacillota > Clostridia > Oscillospirales > Oscillospiraceae > Vescimonas. Next base: position 5,821 of record DNFA01000080.1, on the reverse strand, counting down.
GTCTGTCAAAAAAGTCTGTCATTCCGAGCCAGTGCG
>DNFA01000080.1:782-5576 GCA_003487665.1 Oscillibacter sp. | reverse complement strand
CATGGGTCCCGCCCTACGGGGTACGGCGGTCATCCAGGGCGGATAGAGTCGTCCGCCCCTGCAAACGTCTATCGGAGCTCCGCGCGGGACGTTGAGGACGCCGTGTCCTACGATGCTGCGATGAAGCGCCGCGCACAACGCCCTTTTTCTCAGCCGGTGGGGTTGCTCTGGTAGCCCAGCGCGGCAGAGATCATGGCGGCGGTGGCGCAGACCTGCTCCACCGCGGCGTGAAACTCCTCGGAGTGAACGCTGCGGAACATACCGATGACGCCCACGGCATAGCGTACCTTGCCCTCCACGGTGCGAACCGGCGCGGAGATGGAGCGCAGACCGATCTTGTACTCGCCGTTCTCGATGGCGTAGCCGTTGGCGCGGCAGGCCTCCGCCTCCCGCAGCAGGGCGGGGATGTCGGTGATGGTGTGGGGCGTGAACTGGGTGAGGCTCTGCCCGCGCAGCAGCGCCTCCGCCCCGCTGCGGGACATGTGCGCCAGAAAGACCTTGCCCTGCGAGGTACAGTAGACGGGCAGGCGGGAGCCGGTGTCCGACACCACACGCAGGCCGCCCCGCGTCTCCACCTGATCCAGCGTGATGACGCTGCCGCCCTCGCAGACGGACAGCATCACGGACGCGCCGGTCTGCCGGCACAGGTGCTCCATATAGGGGCGCGCCACCCGGGAGATGTCCCACGAGCGCTCCACCTGCCGTCCGTACTCGAACAGCCGCAGCCCCAGCGTGTATTTTCCCTCCGGCGTCTGCGTGACCACATCGTGCAGGCGCATGGTGGTCAGCAGGCCGAACACCGTGCTCTTGGGATAGCCGCACAGGTCGGTCAGCTCCTTCAGGGACAGGGGTCTTCCCGCCCGGCTCAGTATTTGCAGCAGCTCCATGGCCTTGGCCACGGACAAGATGATGTTGCCGTCCCTCATGGGCGTCCGTTCCTTTCTCCGCCGGTGTGACTTACATTTTCTGAATGACCGCGCCCAGCCAGCGGCACATGGTATCCCCCGCCCGGTTGGCGATCTCCAGCACCCGGGCGTGGCTGTGCTTCACCGTCTGGATGCCGGTGGCCATATTGGTGATGCAGCTGACGGCCAGCACCTTCATACCCATGTAGTTGCAGACCATGGTCTCCGGCACCGTGCTCATGCCCACGGCATCGGCACCCATACCGGCAAAGGCGCGGATCTCGGCAGCCGTCTCGTAGCAGGGACCCATGAAGCCCATGTACACGCCCTCCTGATAGGCGATGCCCATTTCATCGGCGGTGCGCTTGGCAAGGTCACGCAACTCCGCGCTGTACGGCTCGGTCATATCAGGGAAACGGGGGCCGAAGCGCTCGTCGTTGGGGCCGATCAGCGGGTTGGTGCCCATCATATTGATGAAATCGGTGACAAGCATCAGCGTTCCCGGCGTGAAGCTGCGGTTGATGCCGCCGCAGGCGTTGGTCAGCACCACCTGCTCCACGCCCAGCAGCTTCAGGACGTAGAAGGGATAGCAGACCTCCTTCATGGAGTAGCCCTCGTAAAAATGGAAGCGCCCCTCCAGCGCATAGACCTCCTTTTCGCCCAGCTTGCCCGCCAGCAGCGCGCCCTTGTGCCCCTCCACCGTAGACACGGGGAAGTTGGGGATGTCCCGGTAGGGCAGCTCCTCCGTCTCCGTGAAATCGGCGGTCAGATTCCCCAGACCGGAGCCAAGCACCACGGCGATCTTCGGACGCTTGGTCATGTGTGAGCGGATAAATTCCGCGCTCTGCTGCGCTTTTTCGTAGAGATGTTCCATTGCGATACGCTCCTTTTCTGTATCCGTGTCGGACGGCTTGCTTCCTTTATTATATTCGACAGCCGCAAAAAGCCAAGTACTTTCTGTAAAAAAGCCGGCAGCGGGAACAGCTCTCCCGGAATTTTGCGGGACGCTCTGCCGCTGCCTTTCTTCTTGCGCCGGAGCGTGGCGCGTGGTACAATACAGAAAAACGACGGAGGAACGCACTATGTATGAACTGATCCAGGCCAAGGGAAGCAGCTATTACATCGAAAGCCCCGCCAAGGTGGGGCTGGTGCGCCTGAACGACACCGAGGTGTGCCTGATCGACAGCGGCAGTGACAAGGACGCGGGGCGCAAGGTGCGTCAGCATCTGGACGCCAACGGCTGGAGGCTGGCGGCTATCTACAACACCCATTCCAACGCCGACCATATCGGCGGCAACCAGTACCTGCAAAAGCAGACCGGCTGCCCCATCTACGCCCCCGGCATGGAGCAGTACATCACCTGCCGCACGGTGCTGGAGCCCTCCCTGCTGTATGGCGGCTGCCCGCCCAAGGCGCTGCGGAACAAGTTTCTGATGGCGCAGGAGAGCGACGCCGCGCCCCTGACGGCGGACGTACTGCCGGAGGGCTGGGAGCTGCTGCCCCTGCCGGGACACTTTCTGGATATGGTGGGCTTCCGCACACCGGATGACGTGGTGTATCTGGCGGACTGCCTGGCCTCTCGGGAGACGCTGGACAAGTACGGCATCGCCTTTCTGTACGACGTGAACGCCTATCTCGCCACGCTGGAGCGGGTCAAGGCCATGTCCGCCGCCCTGTTCATCCCCTCCCATGCGGCGGCCACGGAGGACATCGCGCCGCTGGCGCAGTACAACATCGACCGCACCAACGAGGCGGCGGAGCGTATCGCCGCCCTGTGTACCGGCGTGACCTTTGACGAGCTGCTGTCCGCGGTGTTCGCCGCCTACGGCCTCGCCATGTCCCTGCCCCAGTATGCCCTCATGGGCAGCACGGTGCGGTCGTATCTCAGCTATCTCATGGACGCCGGGCAGGTCGCCGCCCAGCCGGACGGCACCCGCCTGATCTGGCAGAGAATATAGACAAACCCCTCCCGCCTTCTCTCCGAGGGCGGGAGGGGTCTTTTTCAGTTTGCTGTGGCCATGCGGCATTGGGCAGTAATCTGCTCCTTCAGCTGCCGCAGACGCGGACTGTCCGGGTCGCGGGGATAGGGCAGGTCGGTGAGGTCGAACTCGCAGATCGTGCTGTCCGGGTGCATGACCACGATCTTCTGTCCCAGCAGCAGGGCTTCCTCCAGCTGGTGCGTCACCAGAACGATGGTGCGGGGCAGGCGCTGCTGGATGGTCAGGAGCTGGGTCTGCAGCTCGGCGCGGGTCAGGAAATCCAGCGCGGCAAAGGGCTCGTCCATCAGCAGCAGCTGCGCCTGTCCCGCCAGCACGCGCGCCAGTCCCAGTCGCTGCTTCATGCCGGTGGACAGCTCCACCGGCGTCAGGTCGGCGTAGTCCTCCAGCCCCACCATGCGCACGAACTCCGCCGCATGCTCATAGCGCTCCTCCGGCGTCTTGCCCACGCCGCAGGCCATGGCCACGTTCCGCTGGACGCTGGTCCATGTGATCACATAGGGGTCGGGGCTGAGCATGGCGCTGTGCCAGTCCTCCGGAATGGAGATCGTGCCCGCGTCCGGCTGCTCCTTCCCCGCCAGCAGCTTCAGCAGCGTGCTTTTGCCGCAGCCGCTGCGCCCCACGATGACCGTGATCTGCCCTTCGGGAAGGGTGACGGACAGATCGCGCAGCACCTGACGGGTGCGGCTCTGCCGCTCCTGCCCGGTGAGCACTATGTCCGTGCTGTATGTGGTATAGGATTTGTCCACGTGGGACAGTGTGACGTTGTTCATGTGCCTGCTCCCTCCTGCCGTCCGTCCCCGGCGGCCTGACCGCCGCCCACGTCCGCGCCCAGATCGCAGGTATACACCCAGCGGATCACGTCGCCGTCCTGCACCTGATACAGGGAGCAGCCGTAGTTGGGGAACCAGTCGTTGACGGCGTACATCCATCCGGACAGCTTGCCCACGTCGAACTCGTAGATGTTGTGGATGCCCTGAATATAGGCGCTGTTGTACACGGGGGTGAATTTGGATTCCAGATGGATGCCGTTGTCCCGGCACACCCGCTGGAGCACGTCGAAGGCGCTCTCGCCCTCGGCAAAGGCCACCTCGGTGGGCGGCAGGATCACACCGTCTGCGGGTACCAGCTCCTTTTTGCTCTCGGCGCATTGATCCATGTTGTCAAGGATCGTGGCGCAGGAGATGGACACGGTGCAGGTGTAGTCCGCATCTGCCGGAGCGCCGCCGCAGGCGGACAGGATGACGGCGCACAGCAGCGCCGCCGTCAATTGTAAAAGGCGTTTTTTACGCATATTTTTCTCCTTTGCAAAAAACGAGACACACTTTCGTGTGTCTCGTTTCTGTGGTGGAGATAAGCGGGATCGAACCGCTGACCTCTTGAATGCCATTCAAGCGCTCTCCCGGTTAGTGCGGTTACATACCCCCTAAACCGGGTCAAAAGAGTGCTTCAATACGCGGGCAACCCCAAAACACACCCTGAATGTCTTTCATTATAGTCAAAGGAAGCCCGTATATCAAGGAAAATAATTTTTCTGCTTTGCGTCCCTCCACGGCATGATATAATTTTTATGTCCATGTTGGAAAGGAGGTGCGGGCATGGAAAAAGAATATATTGCCGGAGAGCCCCAACGATACGAAATTGGCGGTCGAGTTTTTATCGTTGAGCCACGGTACAGGAAAGACGGTGAAAGCATGGCAGACATCTTGCTAAAGCTGATGTTTGCCGACTTGGACAAAGAGATGCGAGCAGCAAATAAAACTACAACGGACTAAAATTGAAAGTATCAATCTGGCAGTCAGCAAGAGGTTTTTATTCTAACAAAAGCTCTCGTTGCCTAAATCTTTATAGGCAGCGGGAGCTTAAAATTGAGAACAACGCCGCCCAACAGG
>DNFA01000080.1:0-483 GCA_003487665.1 Oscillibacter sp. | reverse complement strand
ATTCCCGAGGCAGCCCCGCCCGCCGAGGCTCCCGCTCCCACGGTAGAAAATGCCGTTGTGCCGGAGCAGCCTGCGCCCGAGCCTGCGCTGACCGATGCAGAGGTGGTCATGCTGGAGCATGAGGGGCAGGCGGCGCTCTTTGAAATGGGCGAGGCCGTACCCGATCCCGCCGACGCTGTTACCCACGCCGAGGTGGAGAAGCCTGCTGCTCCCGAAGTCCCCAAGGCTGAAAAGGAGCAGCCGCCCGCTCCCGGCAAGGATGCCCCCGCCCCGGCACATTCCGGCAAGGTAGTTGATTTTGCCGCTGCCCGTGACGAGGCGGCCAAGGAGGAGAAAAAGGCGGTCAAGCAGAAGCCGCCCACGGAAAAGGACAAGGCCGCCAAGCCCGGCAGAGGCCGTCCGCCCAAGGATGGCAAGGCCGCTCCCGATAAGACCAAGCCGTCCAAACCTCGGGACAAAAAGGTGCTGTTGACAAAGTCTCGC
>DNFA01000048.1:3091-9150 GCA_003487665.1 Oscillibacter sp. | reverse complement strand
GGACGCCGTCCCCTACGGACGTTTATCGACGGCGTACCGGATCTGACGCAGGCAGGGCGGAAAAGATGCCGCCCCGGCGGAGAGATTTTTCGTCCTGCCGATGGCAGACCGACGACGGCGTACCGTGTGTACGTCGAGGAGGTCTGACGATGGCAGGGCGGAAAAGATCCCGCCGCCGGTGTTTAGTTGAATTTGTTCATCGCCTTATCCGCGCCCTCGTCAACAATGCACAGCGCCGCCTCCGCAGCTCTGTCCAGCGCGGCGCGAAGGGTCTTGGCCTCCTCGCCCTGGGGCTTGCCGATGACCCAGTCGATCATCTCGTGGTCGGGATGCTCGGGCATGCCAACGCCCACCTTGATGCGGGGAAAAGCATCGGTGCCCAGGTGCTGGATGATGTTCTTCAGCCCGTTGTGGCCGCCGGCGGAGCCGCTTTTGCGGATGCGCAGCTTGCCCACGGGCAGGGACACGTCGTCAGAGATGACCAGCACATGGTCGGCGGGCACCTTATAGAATCGCGCCGCCTCGCCTACGGACTCGCCGGACAGGTTCATGTAGGTCTGGGGCTTCATCACCAGTATTTTATGCCCCTTGTAGTCCAGCATACCTGTCCACGCCTTGAAGCGCAGCTTGTTGAGGGTGAATTTTTCCTTTTCCATCAGGCTGTCCAGCGCCAGCCAGCCCATATTGTGGCGGGTGGATTCGTACTTGGTGCCGGGATTGCCCAGCCCCACCAGCAGCCACTCCACGCCGCCGCTGCCGCCGTTTCGATTAAAAAACAAGGCTCTCGCCTCCTTGTGACAAATATAGAGGGACTGCATACGCAGTCCCTCTATTATAGCACAGCTGTTTCCTTTTGGAAAGTATTTAGTTGAACAGCTTGGCGATGGAGATCTCCTGATAGATGCGCTCGATGGCCTCGGCAAACATGGGCGCCACGGAGATGTACTTGATCTTGTCGCAGCCATCGCCCATAGTCTCGGGGATGGTGTTCAGGAGGGCGACCTCCTTGATGACGCTGTTGTTCAGACGCTCCAGCGCGGGGCCGGACAGCACGCCGTGGCTGGCGCAGGCGTACACGCTGTTGGCGCCGCCCACCTCCACGATGGCCTTGGCCGCGTTGCAGATGGAGCCGGCGGTGTCGATCATATCGTCAAAGAGGATGCAGTCCTTGCCCTCCACGTCGCCAATGACGTTCATGACCTCGCACTGGTTGGCCTTCTGGCGGCGCTTGTCCACGATGGCCAGACCCATGTGCAGCTTCTGGGCGAAGGTGCGGGCGCGCGCCACGCTGCCCACGTCGGGGGACACCACCACCATGTCCTCGCACTTTTCGCCGAACTTCTTGGCGTAGTAGTCCACGAACACGGGATTGCCCAGCAGGTTGTCCACAGGGATATCGAAGAAGCCCTGGATCTGGCTGGCGTGGAGATCCATGGTCAGCACGCGGTCAGCGCCGGAGGCGGTGAGCATGTTGGCCACCAGCTTGGCGGAGATGGGGTCGCGGCTCTTGGCCTTGCGATCCTGGCGGGCGTAGCCGAAGTAGGGGATCACGGCGGTGACGCGGCCTGCGCTGGCGCGCTTGCAGGCGTCGATCATGATCAGCAGCTCCATCAGGCTGTCGTTGACGGGCTTGCAGGTGGAATTGATGAGGAACACGTCGCTGCCGCGAACTGTCTCGTACAGGGAGACGGACGCCTCGCCGTCGGCGAAGCTCTTGACCTCCGCCTCGCCCAGCTTGATGCCGATGAGCTTGCAGATCTCCTGTGCCAGCGCGGGGTTTGCGTTGCCGGTGAAGATCTTCATATCCTTGCCGTGAGAAATCATGGTGCGCACTCTCGCTTTCTATCCATATTTTATAAGGTACGATGTATTGCAAACAGAGGGTATCTGTTTGTTAAAAAGAAAACAAAAAATGCCGTCCCGCCGACAGCGGCGCCTTACAGCGCGCCCTGCGGCAAAGACGGCACAACACCCGGATGGCGGGCGCGGTCACGGACGGTATTTCCCTTGTTGTTGCGGAGGCAGCCCATGGGCGCTCACCCCTTTCCTTCGTTGTTCTCTGTCCCTATTATAACAGGTCTTGCGGGAAAATCCAGTATTTTTCCTGTTTTTTTCGGCAATAATTTTTCCGGCGGCTCCCGGCGGCGTCCCGCGCCGCCTTTAGCCGGTCAAAGAGAAGCTATTTTGAATGTTTCGGAGAAATATTGCCCATTTTCCCTTTTTTATAGTTGCATTTCCATTCCCGTTGCATTACAATACAAGCCGGTACTCACCATGTAAGGAGGCACACCCATGCTGCATATCGTTCTGGTAGAGCCGGAGATACCGCAGAACTGCGGCAACATCGCCCGCACCTGCGCCGCCACCGGCAGCCGTCTGCATCTGGTGCGGCCTCTGGGCTTCGACATATCCGACCGGGCGGTGAAGCGCGCCGGTCTGGACTACTGGCATCTGGTGCAGGTACAGGACTACGACGGGCTGGACGACCTGTTCGCCCGCCATCCGGAGGCGCTGGACGACCTGTGGCTGGCTACCACCAAGGCGCCGCAGGACTACACGCAGGCGCGGTTCTCGCCGGACTGCTGGCTGTTCTTCGGCAAGGAGACGGCGGGGCTTCCCGAGGACTTCCGCATGGCGCACTACGGCCGGTGCCTGCGGCTGCCCATGCGCCGCGACGCCCGCAGCCTGAACCTGAGCAATTCCGTGGCGATCCTCACCTATGAGGCGCTGCGGCAGAATGGATTTCCCGGTCTTGCCGGTACCGGCGAGATGGCAAATATATGATCTCACGCGAGAGGAGTGTATCTCATGAATTACAATAAAAAGACTGTACAGGACGTAGACGTTCGGGGCAAGAAGGTGCTGCTGCGCTGCGACTTCAACGTACCCCAGGACAAGGAGACGGGCGCCATCACCAGCGACAAGCGCATCGTGGCCGCTCTGCCCACCATCCGCTATCTGCTGGATAACGGCGCGGCGGTCATCGCTTGCTCCCATCTGGGCAAGCCCAAGGGCGAGTGGAAGGCCAAGCTGACGCTGGCGCCTGTGGCGCAGCGGCTCAGCCAGCTGCTGGGGCAGGAGGTCATCTTCGCCAAGGACATCGTGGGCGAGGACGCCAAGGCCAAGGCCGCCGCTCTGAAGCCCGGCCAGATCATGCTGCTGGAGAACCTGCGCTTCGACATCCGCGAGGAGAAGAACGACCCCGGCTTCGCCAGGGAGCTGGCGGATATGGCGGAGCTGTATGTGTCCGACGCCTTCGGCACCGTTCACCGGGCTCACGCCTCCACCGCAGGCGTGGCGGCCTATCTGCCCGCCGTGTCCGGCTTCCTTGTGGCCAAGGAGCTGGCGGTGATGGGCAAGGCGCTGGACGATCCCAAGCGCCCCTTCGTGGCGGTGCTGGGCGGTGCCAAGGTCAGCGACAAGATCGCCGTTATCAACAACCTGCTGGACAAGGCCGACACCGTCATCATCGGCGGCGGCATGGCCTATACCTTTGCCAAGGCGCAGGGCGGCTCCATCGGCAAGAGCCTGTGCGAGCCGGATAAGCTGGACTACGCGCTGGAGATGATCGAAAAGGCCAAAAAGAACGGCGTGAAGCTGCTTCTGCCCACCGACACCGTGGCCGCCGACGACTTCTCCAACGACGCCCACCGGCAGGTGGTCAGCACCATGGCCATTCCCGACGGCTGGGAGGGCATGGACATCGGCCCGGACACCATCGCCGCCTTCTGCGCCGCTGTGAAGGGCGCGGGCACCGTGGTGTGGAACGGCCCCATGGGTGTGTTTGAATTCGACAACTTTGCCGCCGGTACCCGCGCCATGGCGCAGGCGCTGGCCGACAGCGGCGCCGTGACCATCGTGGGCGGCGGCGACAGCGCGGCGGCGGTGGAGCAGCTGGGCTTCGCCGACAAGATCACCCACATCAGCACCGGCGGCGGCGCGTCCCTGGAATTCCTGGAGGGCAAGGAGCTGCCCGGCGTGGCCTGCCTGCTGGACAAGTAAGCGGCCTGAAGCGCTTGCATTTTCTATTGAATGAATATATAAGTTGAACAGAGGAGTTAAATCGTTATGAATCGCAGATACCGCAAGACCATCATCGCCGGCAACTGGAAGATGAACAAAACCGCCAGCGAAACGAAGAAGTTCGCCGAGGAGCTGAAGGCGCTGCTGCCCAAGGCCAAGTGGTGCGACATCGTGGTGTGCGTTCCCTCCGTGAACATCGCCGCCGCCCTCAAGGGCTTCAAGGACGCCCGCGTGTCCGTGGGCGCGCAGAACGTGTTCTATGAGAAGAGCGGCGCGTACACCGGCGAGGTGTCCGCCGACATGCTGAAGGATCTGGGCGTGAAGTACGTCATCATCGGCCACTCCGAGCGCCGCCAGTACTTCGGCGAGACGGACTTCACCGTGAACCGCAAGGTGCTGGCCGCACTGGAGGCCGGTCTGCACCCCATCATCTGTGTGGGCGAGACGCTGGAGCAGCGGGAGCTGGGCATCACCATGGAGCTGATCGCCCTGCAGGTCAAGTCCGCGCTGGCCGGTGTGCCCGCCGAGAAGCTGCGCAAGTGCGTCATCGCCTATGAGCCTGTGTGGGCCATCGGCACCGGCAAGACCGCCACGGCGGAGCAGGCGGCGGAGGTGTGCACCTTCATCCGCACCACCGTGCGCCACCTGTACGGCGCCCGTATCGCCCGCAGCATCACCATCCAGTACGGCGGCTCCATGAAGCCCTCCAACGCGGCGGAGCTGCTGAGCCAGCCGGATATCGACGGCGGTCTGATCGGCGGCGCCGCTCTGAACGCGGCGGACTTCATCGCCATCATCAACGCGGCCAATCAGGGCTGAGCGCCCAAGGAGGAACGGCATGAACAAGACCCCTACCACCCTTATCATTATGGACGGCTTCGGCCTGGCGCCGGCGGCGGACGATAACGCCGTGACGCTGGCCAAAACGCCGGTGCTGGATAAGCTGTTCAAGGAATACGCGCACACCACCCTGTCCGCCAGCGGGCTGGACGTGGGTCTGCCCGCCGGTCAGATGGGCAACAGCGAGGTGGGTCACACCAACATCGGCGGCGGCCGCGTGGTGTTCCAGGATCTGCCCCGCATCAGCCGCGCCATCGAGGACGGCAGCTTCTTCCGGAACGAGGCCTACAACAAGGCCATGGACGACTGCCTTGCCAAGGGCACCAGCCTGCATCTGTACGGTCTGCTGTCCGACGGCGGCGTACACTCCCACATCGAGCACCTGTTCGCCCTGCTGCAGATGGCCAAGGACAAGGGGCTGACGAAGGTATATATCCACTGCTTCCTGGACGGGCGGGACGTGTCCCCCACCAGCGGCAAGGGCTTCGTGCAGGAGCTGCAGGACAAGTGTGCCCAGCTGGGCGTGGGTCGGATCGCCACGGTGATGGGACGCTACTACGCCATGGATCGTGACAAGCGCTGGGAGCGCGTGCAGATGGCCTACGACGCCATGGTGTACGGCGAGGGCCACCACAACAGCGACCCGGCGGCGGCGGTGGCCGCCAGCTACGCCGACGGCGTGACCGACGAGTTCGTGGAGCCGGTGGTCATCGACGGCGATGGCACCATCAGCGACAACGACAGCATCATTTTCTTCAACTACCGTCCCGACCGCGCCCGGGAGATCACCCGCGCCATCGTGGATCCGGATTTCGACGGCTTCCAGCGGGAGTTCTTCCCCACCACCTATGTGTGCAACACGGAGTACGACGCCTCCATGCCCAACGTGCTGGTGGCGTGGCCGCGCATCGCGGTGAAGAACGGGCTGGGCGAGTATCTCAGCAGCATGGGCATGACCCAGCTGCGCATCGCCGAGACCGAGAAGTACGCGCATGTCACGTTCTTCTTCAACGGCGGCGTCGAGGACCCGTATCCCGGCGAGGACCGCGTACTCGTCGCGTCCCCGAAGGTCGCGACCTACGACCTCCAGCCCGAGATGAGCGCCTACGAGGTCGCGAGCAAGTGCGTCGAGCGCATCGAGTCCGGCAAGAACGACGTCATCATTCTGAACTTTGCCAACTGCGACATGGTCGGCC
>DNFA01000048.1:0-2930 GCA_003487665.1 Oscillibacter sp. | reverse complement strand
TGGTCGGCCACACCGGCGTGTTCGACGCCGCCGTCAAGGCCGTCGAAACGGTCGACGAGTGCGTCGGTCAGGTCGTGGAGGCGACGCTCAAGATGGGCGGCATCGCCATGATCACCGCCGACCACGGCAACGCCGAGCAGATGCTCCAGGCCGACGGCAAGAGCCCGATGACCGCGCACACGACGAATGTGGTGCCCTTCATCCTCTGCGGCGCGGGCACGGAGCTGCGCCCCGGCCGCCTCGCCGATATTGCGCCGACGATCCTCGACGTGATGGGCCTTGAGCAGCCCGCGGAAATGGACGGCAAGACGCTGATCGTCCGCTAAAAAATCGAATCTGCCATGTTTAGAAAAAGCTCTGACGGTACACACTACCGTCAGAGCTTTTTTGCTCGCAATTTTCGCACGAGCCGCAAAGCGGCGGAAAGGATGAAACATGGCAGGATCGAACGGCCGCGCAAAGCGGCACTTCTTCGGCGGGACGGGCTTATACATAGCCCTGTTCCTCGGTGTGACGGCGCTGGCCGTCGCGGGCTATTGGACGCTGCTGCCGAAAAATACGACGGACAAGGACGCGGAGAACGTTTCCTCGCAGGTGGAGCTGCCGCTTGAGGACGAAACGCCGCAGATGCCGGAGGCGGAGCTGCCGCAGGAGGCGGCAAAGCCGGCAGAACCGGTGGAGGAGCCGCCCGAGGACCTCACCGTGATGGATGAGGCCACGGGCGTGGAGGACACTGTCCCCGCGATGGAGAGCGAGACGGACGCGCAGCCCGTCGCCCCGCGGCTCGTGGTCGCGCCGCTCGTGGGGGAGGAGGTCGCGGCGTTTTCGGTCGACGAGCTTAAGTATAACGAGACGCTTGGCGACTGGCGCACGCACGACGGCATCGACATCGCCGCCGAGGTCGGCACGCAGGTGCTCGCCGCGTGCAGCGGCGTTGTGACGGCGGTGCGCGACGACGATATGATGGGCACGCTCGTGACCATCGCGCACGACGACGGGTACGAGACGACGTACGCCAATCTCCGCAGCTCGCCGGGCGTCGGCGAGGGACAGTATGTCTCCGCGGGCGAGGTCATCGGCGCGGTGGGCAGCAGCTCGATCGCAGAGTTCTCGATGCCGGCGCATCTGCATTTTTCGGTCAGCAAAGATGGGGTACCCTGCGACCCAGCAGAATTTCTAAATTAAAAATAGAGGCCGCTCAGTCATGGCTGAGCGGCCTCTATTTTTAGGGAGATCACAGCCCGCTGCGCGCATAAATCGCCCGCCAACGGCGGGCGATTTCCACACTTGCGGGCTGAGAGGTGTTTTTTGCCACGCACATGTCGCGACAAAAAACGATTTCAATTTATTTCGCGCCGTGCGCGGCGCGAAAATCTGCGATGCTTTTTAATATTTGTGGGCGCAAAGTCTGCGACGCGTTTTGGCGAGATTTGCGGGAGTTACTTCTTTTTTGCTTTGGGGGTGGGAGAGAGTTCGTTGAGCAGGGTGAAGCCTAAGATCAGGGCGCCGCCGATGACTTGCATTGCGGTCATGCTCTCGCCGAGCAGGGTGACGGAGACGAGGACGGCGACGAGGGGGTCGATGTAGCTTAAAATCGCGGCCTCCTGTCCGGGCAGCTCCTTGAGCGACGAGAAGTACAGGCAATACGTGATGCCCGTGTGGACAAGGCCGACGATGAGAAGGTTCACCCAGCCGACGGCGTTCAGCGAGCTGAGTGTGATGCCATTTGTCGAGAGCACGTAGGGGATGAGCACGACGATGGCGGACAAAAACTGCAAAAATGTGCGGTGGATGCCCTCGACCTGATGGATGGACTTGTTGAGCAGGATGACGGTCGCGTAAAACACCGCCGCGCCGAGGCCGAAGAGAATGCCCCTGAGGTCGTTCGCACCGCGCGTGTCGCCGATGCCGGTGATGAGCACAAGGCCGAGCGTGGACATGACAAAGCAGAGAAATTTCTTCCCTGTCAGCTTTTCATGGAAGAGGATGGGGCAGACGAGCGTGACGATGACGGGCGCGAAGTAATAGCTCAGTGTGGCGACGGAAACGCTCGTATAGCGGTAGGCCTCAAATAAAAGGATCCAGTTGACGCCCATCGCCGCACCGGAGAGAAGCAGCAGCGGCACCTCCTTTTTGATGCGCGCGAAGGGGATCTTCTGCCTGCTGACAAGTAAGTATACGCCAATCAGCAGCGCGGCCAGCACGGCGCGGTACAGCGCCAGCTCGCCGGACGAGACGGGAATATTGCGCACAAAAAGCCCCAGCGTGCCGAAGACGGTCATCGACATAATGAGCATGAGACGGGGGTCGGCCTTTTTCATAAAAATTCCTCGCGATCTGACAGAACATGCAAACGGTAGTTGCCGACTATCATAGCACGCGGACTTCCCGCCGTCAATCGGGAAAGTAAAAAGAGAGGGGCCGCCCAAAAGAAAACCTTTCGGACGGCCCGGAGGAGAGAGATGGGAGCGCTAACGCGTCAATACGCGGAGCAAAACAGCAAATTCGCCAAGCCCGAACACGGACAGAAACGCCACGCCGCGCAGCTGCGGCTTCTTGACGCGAATCGGTGTGATGTACAGTACGCCAAGCAGGAACAGCCCCAGCGCGTAAACGACCGCGCAGTTCAGGGAAAAGTGCAGCGAGAGCAGATAGAAGAGCGGCGCGAGCACGGCGCTCGCCGTGACCGGCACGCCGAGGTAGTAGGCGCGGTTTTCGCTCGTGCGGTCCTGCCGTTCCTCCTCCGTCACGTTGAAATAGGCGAGGCGGATGAGCGCGCAGAGCGCGAAAAACGACATCGTCGCAAGGAACCAGAGTCTATCGCAGTCCATGCTCCAGCCGATGGCGGCGGGCAGCACGCCGAAGCAGACAAGGTCGTTGAGCGAGTCGATCTGGATACCGAAGCGCTTTTCCTGTTCGGTGCGGTCCTT
>DNFA01000011.1:26657-27196 GCA_003487665.1 Oscillibacter sp. | reverse complement strand
TCCCGGTTTGAAATCGAGGATACCGTCGATCTGGAGCTTGGGGTTGATCTGCCGCTTCACCTTGTTTACGGTCTGGAGCAGCTGTTCCAGGCCCTTGGCGGGCAGATACTCCGCCTGCACGGGGATTATGACCCTGTTAGCGGCGGCCAGGGCGTTGACCGTGAGCATACCCAGGGATGGCTGGCAGTCAATCAGGATATGGGAATACTGTCCCTTGAGCGTGTCCAGATACTGCCGCAGGATGGTCTCACGGCTCATGGCGTTCACCAGGGAGACCTCCATGCCAGAGAGCTGGATGTCGGCAGGCATCAGGTCAACGCCCTCCAGGTGGTGCAGGATACCCTTGCCGGGGCGCAGCGCCTCGTCCATCAGGATACGGCCCATCGCGTCGGACAGGGTAAAGGGCAGCTTGTCCGGCTGGGGGTGGCCCAGGCTGATAGTAAGGCTGCCTTGCGGGTCCCCGTCGATCAAAAGCACCTTTCGTCCAGCCTGTGCAAGTCCAATGCCCAGGTTCGCGCAGGTTGTTGTTTTGCCAACGC
>DNFA01000011.1:26149-26312 GCA_003487665.1 Oscillibacter sp. | reverse complement strand
TGAAATGAAAAAAGCACCCAGTCATTTTATACTGAGTGCCGTATCAAATTCATATTCAATTATTCAAATTAGGTCAAACTATGTCAAACTGCCACAGGCGAAAACGAGGGGACAAAGGGCTGAAAAGCGACCCCAAAACACCCCCAAAAATCGGCTCTCGGTT
>DNFA01000011.1:16156-25961 GCA_003487665.1 Oscillibacter sp. | reverse complement strand
TTAACCACTTTGGGAACCACTTCCCCCTCTTTTTGCCCTCTTTTTGGCCAGTTAACCACTTGCGGACCACTAAAAATTGGATGAAATCGGCTCTCGTTTTGCCAAATTTTGTCAAACTATATCAGCCCGTTTAGATATAGCAAAAGCCCGGAAAACCTTGATTTTCCGGGCTTTTTGAGCCATTTTGATATAGTCTGAGCAGTCGATTATCGCTTGCTGAACTGCGGAGCGCGACGGGCGGCCTTCAGACCGTACTTCTTGCGCTCCTTCATGCGAGGATCGCGGGTCAGGAAGCCGGCCTTCTTCAGGATGGCGCGGTATTCGGGGTTCACCAGCAGCAGGGCGCGGCTGATGCCGTGACGCAGAGCGCCGGCCTGACCGGACACGCCGCCGCCCTCGACGGTGGCCACAATGTCCACCTTACCCAGAGTGTTGGTGGCGTTCAGGGGCTGACGGACGACCATCTTCAGAGTCTCCAGACCGAAGTACTCGTCGATGCTGCGGCCGTTGATGGTGATGGAGCCGGTGCCGTTCTCAAACAGATGCACGCGGGCAACGGAGGACTTGCGGCGGCCGGTGCCGTACTTGTAGGGATTCTTGGACTGATACATTCTTTATTTCCTCCTTACTTGACCAGCTCGGGCTTCTGAGCCGCATGGTCATGCTGCTCGCCGGCGTAAATGTGCAGACGCTTCAGGGAATCCTTGGTGACGATGTTGCGGGGCATCATGCCGCGGACGGCCACGCGCATGGCCAGTTCGGGCTTGTCCTGCATCAGGATGCGGTACTTGGTCTCCTTCAGGCCGCCCACCCAACCGGAGTGGGTGCGATAGTACTTCTGCTCCATCTTGTTGCCGGTGAGCACAGCCTTACCCGCGTTGATGACGATGACGTTGTCACCGCAGTCGGCGTGGGGGGTATAGGTAACTTTGCCCTTGCCGCGCAGCAGGTCGGCGACGATGACGGCGGTCTTGCCCAGGGGCTTGCCGGCGGCATCCACGACGTACCACTTGCGCTCGATGTTGGCCTTATTTGCCATGAAAGTGGACATGGTGATCTTCCTCCAATTTATATAATGTATGCTTTACTTTTTCACGCGCCCTTGTTACAATGCAGGGGCAGAGAAAACGCGCTCAGCGCGCAGGATTATTTATACCACACCGCCGCGCCGATGTCAACAGCATTTTGATTTACGGCGCAAACATCTCACATTATCTCTCGTTTACTCCGAGTATCTCCCGTTTTCTCGCAACGCAATTCCTGTTTTTATGAAGGAGGCTTGACCGTGCAGCATATATTGGGACTTGTCCGCCGCTGTGTGGAGGACTATCACATGATCGAAGCCGGTGAAACGGTGGCCGTGGGCGTTTCCGGCGGTAAGGACAGCCTGCTGACGCTGACGGCGCTGGCGCGCCTGCGCGCGTTCTATCCCCTGCCCTTTCAGGTGGAGGCCATCACGCTGGAAACGGGCATGCCCGGCATGGATTTCACCCCCGTGGCCGACTACTGCGCCGCGCTGGATGTGCCCTATACCCGTATCTCCGTGCCGGTATACGACATCGTGTTCAACGAGCGGAAAGAAAAGAACCCCTGCTCCCTGTGCGCCAAGCTGCGGCGAGGCAGCCTGCATACGGCGCTGACGGAGCGGGGCATCCACAAGATCGCGCTGGGGCACCATTACGACGACGCGGTGGAGACACTGCTGATGAACCTGCTGTTCGAGGGGCGCATCGGCTGCTTCCAGCCGGTGACGTATCTGGACAGGACGGACATCACCCAGATACGCCCGCTGCTGTACTGCCAGGAGCCGGACATCCGCCGCATGGCTTCAAAGCTGGCGCTGCCGGTGGTGAAGAACACCTGTCCCATGGACGGCCACAGCCGCCGGCAGGAGGTCAAGGAGCTGCTGGCGGAGCTGGAGCAGCGCTATCCCGATCTGAAAAAAAAGCTGTTCGGCGCCATGCAGCGCTATCCCCTGTACGGGTGGGATCTGGAGAAGATGGAGAAGTGAGCGGCTTGCCGCAAGACCTGCAAACTTGAATTTATTCTATCTGGAGGTGTCAACTATATGAAGTGTCCATTTTGTAATGCAGAAATGCTCGTTGGAAACATTTCTCAAGACCGATATGCTCTAAAATGGGTTCCGTCCGACAAAGATAGAGGATTATTGAATTTCACTCCATTTGTGAAAGGAATCAAACTGACATCAATGAGTGACGGCATAACTGTAAAAGTATTTTATTGTAATAAGTGCAGAAAATTTGTAATTGACCAAGATAATTTGCGTTAATAGTTTAATCCGGTCTGTCTCGCAGAAATGTCTTCTCCCCTATGTACCTACACCAGCACCCACTTCACCAGCAGCAGAAGCCCCAGCCCCGGCACGCCCAGCACCCCTACCGTCAGCGCATTGAACCAGTTGACGCCCAGCGTCAGCCCCGTCACCGGTGCGGTGCGCTCCAATATCCACAGCGCCAGAAGACCCAGCGCGCTGTTGAACACCACCCGCAGCGCCAGGCGCAGCGGCCGGTGAAACAGCCGCACCACCGCCACCAGCAGGAACAGCACTGTCAGCGACAGTGCGGCTATCTTCACGACGGACATGGTTCTCCCCCCTTCATGGCTCCCGCCGCCACGCAGGGAGCCTCCTGCACCGGCACCGCCACCGCCTGCGGAATACCCGACGGCACCGGCTGGCCGCTGCGCTGCTTGATCTGCCGCAGCAGATAGTTGCTGCGCGCCTTCAGCGCGTTGATCTCGAAGATGCACGACTCCACCAGATCGTTGTCGCACACATAATCAAAGCGCAGATAGGCATCCTTCAGCGCCTGTGTGTTTGCCTGTAATTCCCTCTCCAGCTCCCGCATCGCCGGGTCGCTGCTGCGTTTCTTTGCCATAGAGCTACCTCCACTCCGTATAGTCTATGAACAGTTTACGCACTTATGCCGCCGGTTAAACATGCGGGCACGATAAGTAGGGCGGGACCCATGTGTCCCGCCGCAAAATACGCATTTCCTTCCGGCGGGGCACGCGGGCCCCGCCCTACGGGTCACACGCGGGCGGACAGAGCCGTCCGCCCCTACAATGCGGAACAAGACCCGCGCGGAACGGGACGTCGGGGACGCCGTTCCCTACGAAAGGGCAAGGGGATACACGCCCCGGAAAGGATGACGCCATGGATCACGAATTCTACATGCAGCAGGCGCTGGCGCTGGCGCGGGAGGCCGCCGCCCACGGCGAGGTGCCGGTGGGCTGCGTCATCGTCCGGGACGGGCAGATCATCGCCTCCGGCCGCAACCGCCGGGAGGAAAAACAGTCCGCCGCCTCCCACGCGGAGATGGAGGCGCTGGCGCAGGCCAACGAGGTGCTGCACAGCTGGCGGCTGGACGACTGCGACCTGTATGTGACACTGGAGCCGTGCCCTATGTGCGCCGGCGCCATCCTCAACGCCCGCATCCGCCGGGTGTTCTACGGCGCGCGGGATGACGTGATGGGCGCCTGCGGCGGCGTACTGAACCTATACATGGAGGGCTTTCCCCGCCCGCCGCAGCTGGTGGGCAATATATGCGGTGACGAATGCCGGGACGTTTTGCAGTCGTTTTTCCGAACTATTCGGTCAGAAAGCGGTGAAAATGAACTCGACACACCATGATTGTCGATTATTTAACGGAATTTTAATATTTGTAACCGAATTTTTTTCACATCTCCGGGGTATCCTATACTTGCAAGAAGCAAAAAACTTTTTCATCTTCTCTTCCTTCCATATATGCGGAGCGCCTGACGGCACTCCGCTTTATGGTGTCCGGAGGTTTTGCCCGCGGGATACTGCCCCGCAGGGCTTTTCTTTTTTCTCCGCCCGTGGTATAATACGCCGCAGAACGACAAAAGGAGCGCGCTCATGGTCTATCCCCTTCAGGAAAAGCTGCATATCTCCGGCATGGACGACCGCGCCCCTTCGCTGGCGCGGCGCTGGCGGCTGGGCTGTGAGGACATCACCTTCTCCTACGCGCCCATGCTGGATGACCCCGCCGCGCTGCCGCAGGCGGCCAACAGGGTCGCCGGTCTTTCCCGACTGTGGCTCCACGCGCCCTTTGCCGAGCTGATCCCCTGCGCCATCGACCCGCTGGTGCGGCAGACGGCACAGCACCGCTTCCGCCAGACGCTGGCGGCGGCACAGAAGCTGGGCATCCGGCAGGTGGTGCTCCACGGCGGCTTCATCCCCCACGTCTACTTCCCGGAGTGGTATGTGGAGCAGTCCGTCCTGTTCTGGCGGGACTTTTTGCAGGAGGTGCCGCCGGACTTCGTCCTGGCGCTGGAAAACGTCATGGAGCCGTCGCCGGACACGCTGGTGTCCATTGCGGCGGGCGTGGACGACCCCCGGCTGGGGCTTTGTCTGGACGTGGGGCACGCCAACACCTGCGTCAGCCGGACGCCGCCGCTGGACTGGATCGCGCCCATGGCGCCCTATCTGCGCCACGTCCACCTGCACAACAACCGGGGGCAGGAGGATCTCCACGCCCCGCTGGATGAGGGCACCGTGCCCATGGGGGAGATCATCGGCGCTGTGCTGGAGCAAGCGCCCCACGCCACCTTTACCATTGAAAATCAGGACGCACTCCCCTCCCTGCGCTGGTTGGCGCGGCAGGGGTACATTGAGGATATCCTATGACTGAGACAGAATTGAAAGACTACATCGCCGCCATCCGCCCCGCCGACCGGGACGCCATGGCCGCTGCCCGGCAGCGGCAGGCGCAGCTGGCCAAGCCGCCGGGCAGTCTGGGCGCGCTGGAGGATATGTCCGTCCGTCTGGCGGGCGTCACCGGCCGGGTGTGCCCACCCATGAACCGCTGCCGGGTGGCGGTATTCGCCGCCGACAACGGCGTGGTGGACGAGGGCGTGTCCTGCGCGCCCCGTTCCGTGACCGTGCAGCAGGCCGTCAACATGACCCGGCGCAAAACCGGCATGTCCGCCATGGCCGCCGCCTTCGGCGACGATGTGGCGGTGGTGGACGTGGGCATGGACTGCGGCACCACCCCGGCGGGCATTCTGAACCGCCGCGTGCGCCGGAGCACCGGCGACATCGCCATCGAGGACGCCATGACCCGTCCGCAGGCGCTGGCAGCCATAGCCGCCGGCATGGAGCAGGCGGCGCTGGCCAAAGCCGACGGCATCACCGCCCTCGGCATCGGAGAGATGGGCATCGGCAACACCAGCACCTCCGCGGCGGTGCTGGCTGTGCTCACCGGTGCGGATATCGAGACTGTCACCGGGCGCGGCGGCGGCCTGACCGACCGCGCCTTCGCCCGGAAAAAGGACGTGCTCCGCACGTCCATCGGACGCCGCCCTATCCGGAGAGACGACGCCGTGGACGTCCTCTGCGCCGTGGGCGGGCTGGATATCGCCGCCATGACCGGCGCGTTTCTGGGCTGCGCCCACGAGGGCATACCGGCGGCGGTTGACGGCTTCATCTCCGTCACGGCGGCGCTGTGCGCCGTGGCGCTGTGCCCGGCGGTGCGGGACTATCTGTTCCTGTCCCACGATTCCTACGAGGTGGGCTACCGTCTGGCGGCGGAGAGGCTGGGTCTGGAGCCGTGCCTGCATCTGGGCATGCGGCTGGGCGAGGGCAGCGGCTGCCCGCTGCTGTTCCGCGTCATGGAGGGCGCCTGCGGCGTCATGAGCGGCATGGCCACCTTTGCCGAGGCCGCCATTCACGATGGCTATCTGGACGAGATACGCGCGCAGGACAGCTTTACGGTGGACAGGCCATGAGGATATTACTGATCGGCGGCGGCAAGAGCGGCAAGAGCACGCTGGCGCAGCGTCTGGCCGCAGCGCTGTCCGGGGACGCACCCCGGTATTACTGGGCTACCATGACGCCCCACGACGACGAGGATCGCGCCCGTATACGCCGCCATGTGGCGGATCGGGCGGGCATGGGCTTCGTCACCGTGGAGCGGAGCTTCGACCTGCCCGGCGGTCTGGGGGAGATCGACCCGAACGGCACGGTGCTGTTCGACAGCATCACCGCCTGTCTCTCCGAGCGCATGTTCCCCGACGGGACGCCCAACGCCCGCGCCGGGCGGGAGATCACCGGCGAGCTGCTGACCGTCAGCCGCTCCTGCGGCCACCTCATCGCCGTGTGCGACGATCTGTGGCACGGCGGCGAGGACTATCAGGACTGGACAGAGGTCTACGTCCGGGAGCTGGCGGAGATATGCCGCGCGCTGGCGTCGGAGTTCGACGCGGTGTGCGAAATGACGGCGGGGCTGCCCCGCCTATGGAAGGGAGAGCTGCCCCGTGTCTGATTGGATCTACGGCTTTTTCATGGCGTGGGGCATGTTTCTGGCTATCCCCTGCCCGAAAAAGACATGGAGCGAGAGCGCCCGCCGGCGCATGCTGGCGTGTCTGCCGCTGGTGGGGCTGATCGCCGGCGGTGTATGGGCGCTGTGTGCATGGCTGGGCGGCTTCCTGCCCCGTCCCATCGGGGCGCTGCTGTGCGCCGCCGCCCCGTGGCTGGTGACGGGCTTCATGCATCTGGACGGCTTTATGGACGTGTGTGACGCGGTGATGAGCCGCCGGGATATGGAGACGCGGCAGCGCATCCTGAAGGACTCCCACTGCGGTGCCTTTGCGGTGATCTGCATGGTGCTGCTGGCGCTGGGACAGTGGTCGGTGTTTCTGTCGGCGGAGGGCATCGCCCTGTGGCCGCTGGCGCTGGTGCCGGTGGCCTCCCGCGCCTGTGCGGCGCTGGCGGTGCTGACGCTGCGCCCCATGACCACCAGCCAGTACAGCGCCATGGAGCGCGGCGGCGCGCCGGTGGTATTCGCCGCCCTGGTGCTGGCGGCGGCATGCATCACCGCCGCGCTGGTATGGGGCAGCTTCGCCCCGCTGGCAGCGGCGGCGGTATACGCGCTGGCGGCGTGGTATGGCGTAAAGCAGCTGGGCGGCATGTCCGGCGACGTGTCGGGCTTCGCCCTGACGCTGGCGGAGCTGGGCGGCGCGGCCGCGCTGGTATTGTGGAGGTAACGGCATGGAATTGGTCATCGGCGGCGCGTTTCAGGGCAAGCTGGCCTACGCGCTGGAGACTTACGGCCTGACAGAGAGCGACGTGTGCGATCTGGCTGAGCGCGACCCCGCGCCGGGGTACCGGTGCTACCGGCATCTGGAGGCTCTGAGCCGCCGGGAGCCGGACGCGGAGCGGTATCTGCCCCTGTTTGAAAACGCGGTGGTCATCGCCCGGCAGGTCAACGGCGGCATCGTCCCCATGGACGGCGAGGAGCGGGCGTGGCGGGAGCGCTACGGCCTGCTGCTGCAAAAATTCGCCCGGAATGCGGCGCATGTGACCCGCATTTTCTGCGGGCTTTCGGAGGTATTAAAATGAAGCTGACACTCATACGTCACGGCGAAACGGAGGGCAGCCGCCGTGATCTCTACTACGGCGCGGCGGACATTCCGGTGCTGCCGGATTCGCTGAGGGCGCTGGAGGAAAAGGCAAAGGCGGGCGTCTACCCCACCGCCGGCCGCTACTGCATCAGCGGCATGCTGCGCACGGTGCAGACGCTCCGCGCCCTGTACGGCGACGTGCCCTACACCGTGCTGCCGGGGCTGCGGGAGATGGACTTCGGCGATTTTGAAATGCGCGCCTACGCCGGTGATCTGGAAAACGACCCGGCCTTCCGCGCGTGGTGCGAGGATGCGGAGCACAACGTCTGCCCCCACGGGGAGAGCGTGCCGCAGGTGCTGGAGCGGAGTCTGCGCGCCATCCAGCCGGTGCTGGATGCGGGCGAGGACACGGTGTGCGTCATCCACGGCGGCGTGACCTCCGGACTGATGATGCACTGGTTCGGCGGCACGCGGTACGACTACTCCCCGGCGCCGGGCACCGGATTTCAGGTGACTTTCCGCGACGGAAAGCCCGAGAGCTATATACATATCGGATAAAGGAGCATAACTATGGACTACACCTATCGGACAAAGGGCACCTGTTCCCGCGAGATCTCCTTTGAGCTGGACGGCGACAGGGTGAAGAACGTACACTTTGTGGGCGGCTGCGACGGCAATCTGAAAGCCGTGGCCAAACTGGTGGACGGCATGACCGTGGAGCAGATCGAGACTATGCTGCGGGGCAACACCTGCGGCCCGCGCCCCACGTCCTGCGCCGACCAGCTGGCTATCGCGGTGCAGGAGGCCTATAAAAAGGAGCAGGCGGGCGAGTAAGACTAAGATATGGAAAAGGCGGCTCGCAGAGCCGCCTTCTCGTTTTGCTATTTGACCAGTCTGCGGGAAGCGGCGTATTCGGCGTTGATCTCCGCCAGCTCCTTCTCCCCGTCGATATAGGGCCGGTAGATCTCGTCCACCCGTCCGCCGCCCAGATTGCCGCATCCGCTGCAGCCGTCGCACGGGCTGCCGCATACGCTGAGGGCGCGTCGGACGATCTCCTCCCGCTGGGCGCGGGTGGTGTCCTTGATAAGCAGGGACTGCATGTGTGATTCCTCCTACGTTGGCTTGTCCGGGGCGCTCTGCCTGAAACCGCCTGTTCCGGTGCCGGTTTTCTGCAAGCGCCCGTTGTCTGTTATCCGGCCATGTCCAGCATGTTGCCGATGAAGATGCCGTACCCCCGTGTGGGGTCGTTGAGCAGCACATGGGTCACAGCGCCCACGATGCGGCCATTCTGTAGAATGGGGCTGCCGCTCATCCCCTGCACGATGCCGCCGGTGGCGGACAGCAGCCGGGGATCGGTGATGCGCAGGAGCATGTTGCGGGTGGGCTCGTCCGCGCCGTAGAGCCGGACGATCTCCACCTGGTACTCCGCCGTGTCGCTGCCGGAAATGGTGGCCAGAATGGTGGCGCGGCCTGTTTTCACCTGCTGCGCCGTGGCTACAGGCACCGGCGTGCCGCCGGAGAGGAACTCTCCGTCCGCCACGGTGCCGAAGATACCGCCGTCACTGTTGACGGTGACGGTGCCCACGTCCCGCTGCACGGAGAAGTCGCCCTTCAGCTCGCCGGGGTCGCCCTTCCTGCCCTTCTTCACCGCCTTGACCGTCGTCTCCATGATGGAGCCGGAGGCCAGCGGCATCAGCTGGGCGGTGTCCACATCGGTGATGCCGTGACCCAGCGCGCCGTATTGCCCGGTGGCCGGGTCGTAATAGGTCAGCGTGCCGATGCCGGCCATGCTGTCGCGTATCCACGCGCCCAGCTGCCAGGCGTCCCCTGCGCCGGGACGGGCGCAGGCGGACAGCGCCAGTGTGGAGCTGCCGCGGCGGACGGTGAGGGTCGTCTCCTGTCCGGCGGCCTCCGCCAGCAGGGACTGCACCTGCTCGGTGGAGTCGATGGCGGTGCCGTCCATGGCGGTGATGATGTCGCCCTGCCGCAGGCCGCAGGTGCGGGCAGGCGTGTCGCCGTCCGCCAGACCCACCACCAGCACACCGGCAGCAAAGAGCTTGATGCCCACCGCCTTACCCAGAGGGATCACGGTGCGCTCCGCCGGGGCTGCGGGCGCCGCCCACGCGGACTGGACGCACAGCGAGAGGGAGAATACCGCCGCCAGCAGCCACGCGGCCAGGCGGCGCGCTGCGGGGATATGCCGTGTTTCATACAAGCGTCTCACCCCTGATCCTGTTGTTTGATTTTGTCGCCGGCGACAGCGTTACTTTGCGCCGAACGGCGGCGAAGCATGAGAAACAAAATCAGGATGAATTGGAAAACGGCGCGGACACTGGCGCGGCGGCGGCTGGGAAATTTTGCCGCGCAAAAAGGCGGAGCTGCAACAGCCCCGCCTCAGCTTGTCGAAAAAGCCTGTCATTGC
>DNFA01000011.1:0-15972 GCA_003487665.1 Oscillibacter sp. | reverse complement strand
GAAGCAAGTGCCCTTGGGGTACTCCCCGGAATGACAGGGGTGAGGTCTATCGACACGCTGGAGCGTCCAACGGACGCTCTTTTTACATGATCTTTTCTGTGCGTATGGCAGCCAGTGCCTCCACCGTGTCCACGTCCCGCAGCTCCGCCGCCGCCGTTTCGCACAGCAGCAGCGATTCCGGGTGCGCCCGGATCACCACGTTGCCGCCGGTGTCGCCGGTGAGCGCCATCAGCTCCGGGAAGAACCGCCGGGGGAAGATGCAGGGGTTGCCCCGCACGCCGTTGTGCCCCAGCCCCACGATCCTGTCCGGATGCGCCCGGAACAGCTCCACCTCCCGGCGCACCGTGTCCCGCTCCAGCAGCGGCTGATCGGCTACCTGATACATAATGGCGCCGCACCCGGCCATGGCCTCGGTGCCCAGACGTACCGTGCGGCTCAGGCCGTCCTCCGGACGGTCGTTCCGCACCACCGCGAAGCCGAATTCCTCCGCCAGCGCCGCCGCGCCGTCATACTGTGTCACCACAGTCACGCAGGCAAACTCCTCCCGCGGCACCGCCTCCAGCGCCCGCCGCAGCAGCGTTTTCCCGTCTATAACGGCCTCCAGCTTATTGCGCCCGAAGCGGCTGCCGCTGCCCGCCGCCATCACAAGGCAGCCTATGCGAAGCTCCGCCATGCCGTCACCCTCTTTCTTACCGTGTAGTGTATCAGCTTCAGTATGCCCCGTCAAGACGCGGCGTATCGTTATTCACGAAATAAAATCACGCCCGCCCTGTACATTTTGTGCGTTGTGTGCTATAATTCCCATGAATACATAGCATAAGTGCAAATAATAGACAATTTACCAACAGGAGGCTGCCTACTATGAGCAAGGTGGGAAAGAGCGAGATCCGCGTGGACGCCTTTGACAAGGCTACCGGGCGGACGAAATATTACGAGGATCGGATGCCGGCGGGCGCGCTGTACGCCCGCATCAAGCACGCCACCATCGCCCACGGCTACGTCAAGTCCATTGACAAGTCCGCGGCGGAGGCCATCGAGGGCGTGGTGAAGGTGCTGACCTGCTTCGACGTGCCGGAGCACTGCTTCCCCACGGCGGGTCATCCCTGGTCCATGGATCCCGGCCATCAGGATGTGGCGGACCGCAATCTGCTGAACCGCCATGTGCGCTACTACGGCGACGATATCGCCGTGGTCATCGCTGAGGATGAGGTGTCCGCCATGCAGGGCGTCCGCGCGCTGGTGGTGGAATACGAGGAACTGCCCTTTGTGCTGGACGTGCAGAAGGCCATGGAGCCGGGCGCGCCCCAGCTGCACGAGGGATACCCCAACAACATCCTCAAGCACTCCGATATCCGCAAGGGCGACTATCAGACCGCCATCCAGGAGCCGGGGCTCATCAAGGTGGAGGGCTGGTACGACACCCCCACCGTGCAGCACTCCCACATCGAGAACCACGGCTGCTTCGCCTACGAGGAGAACGGCCGTATCGTGGTGGTGTCCTCCACCCAGATCCCCCATATCATCCGCCGGATCGTGGGACAGGCGCTGGGTCGCCCCTGGGCGGACATTCAGATCATCAAGCCCTACATCGGCGGCGGCTTCGGCAACAAGCAGGACGCCCTGTATGAGCCGCTGTGCGCCTGGTGCAGCACGCAGGTGGGCGGCCGCTGCGTCCGCGTGGACTGCTCCCGCGAGGAGACGTTCGTCTCCAACCGCGTGCGCCACGCTATCCGCTTCCACATCGTCACATGGCTCCACAAGGACGGCTCCATCGCCGCCCGCAAGGTGGAGTGCTTCTCCAACCAGGGCGCTTACGCCTCCCACGGTCACTCCATCGTGGCCAAGGCCATGGGCTCCTTCCCCCAGATCTACCCCTGCGACAACTTCGAGGGCGACGCGTGGACGGTGTACACCAACCGCCCCGCGGCCGGCGCCATGCGCGGCTATGGCATGCCGCAGGCCTCCTTTGCCGACGACGCCAACATCGACGAGTGCGCCAAGGCCGTGGGCATGGATCCGCTGGAGTACCGCATGAAGTACATCATGCCCAAGGGCTTCCACGACGGCTTCTCCGGCAACACCAACTACTACGACTCCTTCCGCGACTGTCTGGAAAAGGGCAAGGCGTACATCGAGTACGACAAGAAGAAGGCCGAGTATGCCAAAGACACCGGCAACATCCGCCGGGGCATCGGCGTGGCCGCCTTCTGGTACAACACCGCCGTGTATCCCATCTCGCTGGAGACGTCCAGCAACCGCATGCTGCTGAATCTGGACGGCACCGTGACCATGCAGTGCGGCGAGACGGAGATCGGACAGGGCGCCGACACCGCCTACTCCCAGATGACCGCCGAGGCCGTGGGTCTGAAGAGCTACAAGGACGTACACGTCGTCTCCTGTCAGGACACCGACATCACCCCCACCGGTCTGGGCGCCTACGCCAGCCGCCAGACCTACGTGGCGGGCTTCTCCATCCGCCAGACGGCCACACAGCTGCGTCAGAAGATCCTGGCCTACGCCACCAAGCTGACCCGCCAGGCCATCGACAACATGGACATCGTGGACGGCAACATCGTCCGCAAGCAGGACGGCGCGGTGCTCATGAGCCTGAAGGAGCTGGCCATGACCGCCCAGTACAACGCCGCCGACAGCGAGCACATCACCGCCGAATCCACCTACACCATCCGCAACAACGCCTACTCTTTCGGCTGCACCTTCGCCGATGTGGAGGTGGATATCGCCCTGTGCAAGGTGAAGCTCAACAAGATCATCAACGTCCACGACTGCGGCAGCCTCATCAACCCCGCTCTGGCGGAGGCGCAGGTACACGGCGGCATGTCCATGGCCATCGGCTACGGCATGAGCGAGCAGCTGCTGTTCGATGAAAAGACCGGCAAGCCCCTGAACAACAATCTGCTGGACTACAAGCTGTCCACCTTTATGGATCATCCCCATCTGGAGGCGCAGTTCGTGGAGAATCCCGAACCCACCTCCCCCTTCGGCACCAAGGCGCTGGGCGAGCCGCCGGCCTGCTCCGGCGCACCGGCCATCCGCAACGCCATTCTCAACGCCACCGGCGTGGCCATCGACTGTGTCCCCATCACGCCGCACGTTCTCTTTGCCGAGTTTACCAAGGCCGGGCTGATCCGCGACAGCTGGAACGAAAAGGAGGGCAACTGAGCCATGTATGATATGAAAGCCTTATACGAAGCCACCAGCGTGGAGAACGCGGTGGCGCTGCGGCTGGAGCACCCGGAGGCGCAGATCATCGCCGGCGGCAGCGACGTGCTGGTGCAGATGCGCGAGGGCAAGCGTGCCGGTGCGGAGCTGATCTCCATTTACGGGCTGGACGAGCTGCGGGGCGTGCGCATGGATGAGGACGGGAACATCCGCATCGGCTCCCTGACCAGCTTCTCCCACATCACCCGCGACCCCATCATCCAGAAGTACATCAACGTGCTGGGCGAGGCCGTGGACATGGTGGGCGGCCCCCAGATCCGCAACATCGGCACCATCGGCGGCAACACCTGCAACGGCGTGACCTCCGCCGACTCCTCCTCCACCCTCCATGCATGGGATGCCATCGTGGAACTGACCGGTAAAAACGGCGTTCGCCGCCTGCCCATCCACGAGTTCTACATCAAGGCCGGCAAGGTGGATATCCGCGTGGAGGACGGCGAGATCCAGACCGCCATCCTCATCCCCAAGGAGAGCTACGACCGCTGCTGGGGACACTATATCAAGTACGCCATGCGCAACGCCATGGACATCGCCACGCTGGGATGCAGCGTCAACGTGCGGCTCAGCGAGGATAAAAAGACCATCCAGCGGGCGCGCATCGCCTACGGCGTGGCGGGTCCCGTACCGCTGCGCTGCGCCACGGCCGAGGCCGCCGCGCAGGGTAAGCCCCTGACGCAGGAGACGGTGGATGCCTTTGCCAACGCCATCCTCAGCGACATCAATCCCCGCGACAGCTGGCGCGCCAGCAAAGCCTTCCGCCAGCATATCGCGCTGGAGATCGCCAAGCGCTGTCTCGTGAAATCCATTGAACTGGCAGGAGGTGAGCTGGCATGAGCAAGCAGTATAAGCTGATCCGCTGCAACATCAACGGCAAGGA
Organism: Oscillibacter sp.; assembly: GCA_003487665.1. Lineage (GTDB taxonomy): Bacteria > Bacillota > Clostridia > Oscillospirales > Oscillospiraceae > Vescimonas. Next base: position 11,855 of record DNFA01000011.1, on the reverse strand, counting down.
CGTGGAGAAGATGGTGGACGTCCGCGCCAGCCTGACGGACATGCTCCGCAACGACTACCACCTGACCTCCGTGAAGAAGGGCTGCGAGGTGGGCGAGTGCGGCGCCTGCACCGTCCTCATCGACGGCGAGACTTTCAACTCCTGCATCTATCTGGCGGTGTGGGCGGACGGCAAGCACATCCGCACGCTGGAGGGACTTCTCAGCCCCGACGGTGAACCCAGCGACATTCAGAAGGCCTTCATGGAGGAGGCCGCCATCCAGTGCGGCTTCTGCACCCCCGGCTTCCTGATGACCGCCGTGGAAATTCTGGACAGCGGCAAGCTGTATTCCGACGAAGAGCTGCGCAAGCTGCTCTCCGGCCACCTGTGCCGCTGCACCGGCTACGAGAACATCCTCAAGGCGGTAAAAAAGACCATGTACCGCCGCCTGGGGATGGAAGTCCCCGCCATCTGACACAGAAAAACAATACAGCGGCAGCCTTCCGGCTGTCGCTGTATTATTTTGTCTAAAATTCGTCACTGCCCGTCAGTCCGCGCCGCAAAGCGAGTGCCCTCAGAATGACAGGAGCGTGCTTTTTGCGTTACTTCTTGGGCGCATACGGCGTGTTCTGCAGCGGCAGGCTGAATTCCCGCTCACCGGTGAGCCGGTAATAGGCGTCGGCGATGGCCGGAGCAGTGGGGATGGAGGTGATCTCTCCGATACCGATAGCGCCGCCCGCCACGTTCAGACCGGGCTTCTCCACCACGATGGCCTGGATCTCCGGCGGGATCTGGTTGGCGCGGAACAGACCCAGCGTACCGTATTTGGCGGTGGGCTTGCAGTTCTCGTCAATGGGGTATTTCTCCGTCAGGGCGAAGCCCATGGACATGACCACGCCGCCCTCGATCTGCCCCTCCACGCTGAGGGGATTCACGGCCTTTCCCACATCGTGGGCGGCCACCATCTTCTTGATGCGCCCTGTCTCCTTATCCAGAATGCACATCTGGGTGGCGTAGCCGTAGGCCACGTGGCTGACGGGGTTGGGCACGTCGGCGCCCAGCGGGTCGGTCTTGGCCAGATACTCGCCGTAGAACTCCTGCCCCTTCAGCGCGTCCAGCGTCTTACCGCTGTCCAGCTCCGCCTTCAGCTTTTCGCAGGCGCGGCGGGTGGCCTCGCCGGTGACGAGGGTCTGGCGGGAGCCGGATGTGTCGCCGGAGTCCGGCGCGATCCAGGTGTTGCTGCGTTCATAGACGATGTCGTCCCGGTGCAGCCCGGTGTTGGTGACCACCACCTGCACCAGCACGGTTCCCAGTCCCTGTCCGATGCAGCTGGCGCCGGAGTAGATGTGTACCTTGCCGTCGTCCTCCACGATGAGCTTGCAGCGTCCCCAGTCGGGGATGCCCACGCCCACGCCGGCGTTCTTCATGGCGCAGGCGATGCCCACCGGGTCGCCGCTCTTCACCGCCTCGTCATAGGCGGGCTTGATGGCCTCCAGCGTTTCCACAAGGCCGGTGGACTCGTCCACGATCTGACCGTTGGGCAGCACGCCGCCGGGGCGGATGGCGTTGCGGTAGCGGATCTCCCACGGGCTGATGCCCACCAGATCGGCCATCTCGTTGAGCAGCGTCTCGGTGCAGAAGCAGGTCTGGGTGACGCCGAAGCCCCGGAAGGCGCCGGCGGGGGGATTGTTGGTGTAGTAGGCGCGCCCCTCGATCTCGAAGTTCTCGTAGGCATAGGGGCCGGCGGCGTGGGTGCAGGCGCGCTCCAGCACGGGGCCGCCCAGGGAGGCGAACGCGCCGGTGTCGGACACCACGCTGGCCTTCACGCCCTGAATGATGCCGTTTTCGTCGCAGCCCATGGTGAAGTCCATGTCAAAGGCGTGGCGCTTGGGATGCACCAGAATGGACTCCTGCCGGCTGAGCTTGAACTTGACCGGCCGACGGCTCAGATAGCACAGCAGCGCAGCGTGGTGCTGCACGGACATATCCTCCTTGCCGCCGAAGCCGCCGCCCACCAGGCAGTTCTGCACCTGGCAGTGGTCATAGTCCACGCCCAGCATGGACGCGCATTCGTGCATGGTGGTATGGGCGCTCTGGTCGGTGGTCAGCAGCCTCACGCCGCCGTTGTCCAGCGGCAGCGCCACGCAGCACTCCGGTTCCAGAAAGGCGTGCTCCGTCCACGGGGTGGAGAAGTGCTGGGTCAGCACATACTTGGAGCTTTTGATAGCGCCCTCCGCATCGCCGCGGGAGACGTGCTTGTACGCCTGTACGTTGCTCTCGTCGCCCTCGAACACCAGTGGCGCGCCGGGCGCGGCGGCCTCGGCGGGGCTGTGGATGGCGGGGAGCACCTCGTACTCCACCTTCACCAGCTTTTTGGCGGCCTCCACCGTCTCCTGATCCACGGCGCAGATCAGTGCCACGCTGTCGCCCAGATAGTGGGTGATCTCGCCCACACCGATGAGGGTGGGCTGATCCTTTTTCAGATGCCCCACGTTCACCTTGCCGGGAATGTCCTTCTGGGTGGCCACGCAGACCACGCCGGGCAGCGCCTCCGCCTCGGACGTGTCGATGGACAGAACGCGGGCGCGGGCGTACTGGCTGCGGACAGCGCCGCCGTAGCACATGCCGTCCACATAGATATCATCGGGGTACTGACCGTAGCCCAGCACCTTCTCCTCCACGTCCAGACGGTGGACGCGGCTGCCCATTTGCCAGTCGTCGGCAGAGGGCGCGGGGAGCTTCCCCTCCCGGAAGATCTTCGCCGCCAGCAGAATGCCGTCGATGATCTTCACATAGCCGGTGCAGCGGCAGATGTTGTTGCGGATGGCAAAGGCGGCCTCCTCGCGGGTGGGGTCGGGGTTCACGTCCAGCAGCCCCTTGGCGGAGATCACCATGCCGGGAATGCAGAAGCCGCACTGCACGGCGCCCGCCTCGCCGAAGGCGAAGGTGTAGACCTGCTTTTCCCAGCCGGTCAGCCCCTCCACGGTGACGATGGTCTTGCCCTCCAGCTTATCCGTCTGGGGGATGCAGGCCTTGGTGGGCTTGCCGTCGATCAGGACATGGCAGGTGCCGCAGGCGCCCTCGCTGCACCCGTCCTTCACGGAGGTCAGATGCAGCTGGTCGCGCAGATAGCGAATGAGCTTCTGGTTCTTTTCCACAGTGACGGTCTGCCCGTTCACGGTAAATGTGGCCATAGTGTATCTCTCCTTTATGCGTTGTGCTGTGAAAGCGCACGTATATTCAGCATAACTATACCATACTCGTGAGAGGAAAACAAGGAGGGAATGTACCCGGCGGCGGGAAAACGTGATAGTAAATGAAGAATAGCGCGGGCGGACGGCAGCGTGACGCTGCCGCGGGGATGGGACGTCGGGGACGCCGTCCCCTACAGAACGGAATGAGGACATACAAACGGGGACGCCGTCAGGCGTCCCCGAAAGCTCATATCATCCCCGATGCTCCAGCACCGGCAGCATCACCTGTAAGCGGAACTGCCCGCCGCCGCAGGAAAATTCGCACAGGCCGCCGTTGCGCCGGGCAATGGTCTGGATGCTGAGACAACCATAGCCGTGTCCCGCGCCGCGGTCGCTGACGGGCAGGCCGTCCTTCATGGTCACGGCCTCGCCGCAGGGATTGGTGATCTCGATGAGCAGCTTATTGCGCTGCACGCCGCAGTACAGCGAGACGGTGCGGCGCTCCGGCGGCAGCTCCTTTACGGCGCGGAGGGCGTTTTCCAGCCCGTTGCTCAGCAGAGAGCACAGCTCCGTGTCGGAGATGGTCAGCGCGTCAGGCAGCCGCGCTTCCACTGTGAGGACGGTGCCCTGCCGCTGCGCCTTGTCGGTATAGGATGAGCACAGCAGATTCACCAGCTGGTTTTCGCAGAAGCGGCGGGGCGTGATGGCCTCGATGTCCGCCTGCACCCCCTTGATGTACTCCTGTGCCTGCCCCGGCTTCCCGGCGGACAGCAGACCGTCCAGCATGTTCAAGTGGTGGCGCATGTCGTGCTGATAGACGGCGGTCTGCGTCTCCATGCGGTGCAGGGCGTCCATCTCCAGCTGGGACTGCTCCAGCTCCATGGTCAGCATGGAGCGCTGCATCTCCGCCGCCGCGCGCTTCTGCGTCTCCAGATAAAAGGCGGGGAGGAACAGAATGTAGAATGTCACCAGTACCGTGGGCAGGAACTCGCTGATGATCAGCACGTTGGAGTACAGCGCATTGGAGTACACCGTGGTGGCATAGTCAAATATATAATAGGTAACAGGCAGGCTGCCGAACAGCAGCAGCGTCCACCGGGAGTAGGTCATGGTGGCATAGGCCGCCTTCACCAGAAAGCGCTCGCACAGCCAGAACACCCCCACCAGCAGGACGATGTACGCAATGTCGGCGGCCAGCATGCTGCCGGTCAGGGCTTCCACGGCGTTCTTGCCCCAGCGCAGCGGCTGGCAGCACAGATAGGCCGTGCAGGTGCTGACCACAGCCACGCCCAGCGGCTTTTTCAGCGCCAGCGTCAGTATCAGCACCAGCGGCAGGTGGACGATCAGCGGGTACAGCTGCATGGTCTTGTCCGTGCCCAGCGTCAGCGCAAACAGGGATTGCAGCACCAGAAACACGGGGCACAGCAGCGCCACCAGCTTTTTGTCTCTTTTTTCGGTGCAGCCGCCGGCGATGGATACGCTGAGAAACAGCCCGTAGATCAGCACCAGCCCGTAGTTGAACACGTCCAGCGCCGACTGGAATGTCACATCAAATACGCCCTTCATGCGTCCCTCCCGGAAAACAGCAGCTCCAGATAGTCCTTCTGCAGCTGGTTGTACAAAAGCCGCGACACCGGCACGCTCCGGCCGGAGAAGGTGACGACCCCGGCGGGGGACAGCTTCTCCGCCTGCAGCATATTGACGATGTAGGAGCGGTGGGTGCGCATGAACTCCGGACGCGCCAGCAGCGCGCCCTCGTACTCCTTCAGCGCGCCCACCACCTCGTGTACGGAGTCGTCCGTCATGTGGAAGAACAGGTGCTTGCCCATGACCTCCACATAGCTCAGCTGGGAGAAGGGCAGCCGCACCAGAACGCCCTCGGAGCGCACCGTCAGTCCATCCTGCGGGTTCTGCTCCCGCTGGTACAGTCTGTCCAGCAGCGGGAACAGCAGCTTGGCGCTGACCGGCTTGAGCAGGTATTCCAGCGCCCGCACGCCGTAGCTCTCGTAGGCGAAGCCCGGCGAGGTGGTCAGGAACACGATGTCCGCTGCGTCATCGAAGCTGCGGATCTCACGGGCGGCCTCCATGCCGGTCACGCCGGGCATGAGCACGTCCAGCAGGTACAGCGTAAAGCGCTCCCTCTGGGCGGCGTCCAGCAGCTCTCCGGCGCTGCGGAAGGAGCGGAGCCGGACGGCGGCGCGGCGGTCGGTCTGCCACGCCTGCAAAAGTCCCATGACCTTTTCCAGCTCCTCGATCTGATCGTCACATACAGCGATATACATGGCAGTCCCTCCTGTGCCTGTCTTGCAGATCATGCACGGGTATTCTACCACAGAAAACCGGACTTGTCAGCCGCGATTTTGCATTTCGTGGGTGCCAACGCGCATTTCAGGAATGGGAGCGCACATTTTTCCGCCCATCTGCTATGATGTGAGCCGCAGGGGGAGGCATCCCTGCGGAAGGGGGTCAATGTATATGGGCTGGATCGCAGCGCTCATCAGCACATCCGTGCTGGTCATACTGTGGTTCTGGGAGGTGCGCCGCTGTCTGCGGGAGCAGCACAGCATGGTGGAGAGCGCCAGAAGTCAGATGGATTCCTGCCGGCGGCGTGCCGCCGGCTCCTCCGGCGACGCGGATGCAGCGCAGGTGCTGCGCCGCTGCGAGGACATCTACCGCCAGGCGGCGGAGCATTACAACAACACACTGCGCCGACCGCTGATCCACGTCCCCGGCTATCTTATGGGCTTCCACCGGGAGCCGGACATGCCGGAATGCGGCTGCGGTACAAGTCAGAAAACAGCATAGCATGAGGAGGATATGATCATGGGACTGTTCAGCAACAACAAGAAGCTCTGCCCGCTGTGCGGCGCGCCCACACCCCGGCTGCTGCCCACCAAGGTGGAGGATATGCCGCTGTGCAAGGAGTGCGCGGCGAAGATCGACCTGCCCGGCGGCACGCTGGACACCATGCGCGTGGCTGATCTGGAAACGTACATGGCCTGCTACGAGGAGAACAAGCCCCTGCGGGATGCGTTCACCGAGACGATGCGCCGCAGCTTCGGCTTCCTGAGCGGTTCGCTGGTGCTGGACACCGACCACCGCCTGCTGCGCTTCGGCGCCGGCGACAGCTTCGTGTTCGGCCCGGAAAACTTGAAGTCCTTCCGCATCACGGAGGACGGCCGCCCGCTGTTCGAGGCCAGGGACGGCGTGCTGTATTGCCATTACAGCGACGTGCCGGACAGAGTGACCGCCATGCAGCCGGCCATCGACCGCTTCTACATGGACGTGCACGACTACGAGCGCATGGAGGAGATGGATCGCCGCATGCACCGGGACGATGACGACCACCGCCCCGTCCGCTTCCGCCCCACCTTCGACATGAAGGAACCGGTGGAGAAATTCGCCGTGGAGCTGACGCTGGCGCATCCCTACTGGCACAGCTTCCGCGAGGAGATCGGCGCACCCGATTTTGACAGCTACAACCCCAGCACGGCGGAGTATCTCAACGAATACGAGGACGATGTGAACGGTCTGCATGAGCTGGCCGCCGCCCTGCTGCACATCATGGATGCCAGCGGCACCGAGCAGTGGGACGAGGATCCCTACGCCGCCTCTGCCTCCGCCGCCTCTGCGGACAGCGCTTCCGTGGCCGCTGCCGCTGCCGCCGCTGCCGTCGCCGCGGTGCAGCAGTCCGCCGCGCCGGTAGACACCGTGGCGGAGATCCAGAAGTACAAGGCGCTGCTGGACGCGGGCGTCCTCACCGAGGAGGAGTTCGCAGCCAAGAAAAAACAACTGTTGGGGATCTGAGAATGAATAAGATGAAACGACTGAGTGCGCTGCTGCTGGCGCTGGTGATGGCGCTGTCCCTCACCGCCTGCGGCGATGAGCCCGCGCCCTCCGGCGAGGACGGCAGCTGGGCGGTATACTGGTATCTGTGCGGCAGCGATCTGGAGAGCGAGGGCGGCTTCGCCACCGGCGATCTCAACGAGCTGCTGGAGGTGGCCTTGCCGGAGAACGTCACCGTGGTCATCGAGACAGGCGGCGCGGCACAGTGGCAGAACGAGGTCATAGACGGCAGCCTGCTGCAGCGCTACGTCTACGACAGCGAGGGTCTGACCCTTGTGGATGAGCAGCCCTCCGCCAGCATGGGCGACAGCGAGACGCTGGAGGAATTCCTGCGCTTCGCCAGAGAGAACTATCCCGCCGACAGAACGGCGGTGGTGTTCTGGAACCACGGCGGCGGCTCCGTGTCCGGCGCGTCCTTCGACGAGCTGTACGACTACGACTCCCTGACCCTGGGCGAGATGTACGAGGCCTTCTCCGCCGTGTGGGAGCCTGACACCGAGGCTCCTCCGCTGGAGCTGGTGGGCTTCGACACCTGCCTGATGGCCACCGTGGACACGGCCTACACCTTCTGCGACCTGAGCCACTATCTGGTGGCCTCCGAGGAGACGGAGCCGGCCAACGGCTGGTACTACTCCCAGTGGGTACAGGCGCTGGCGGACGATCCGTCCATGGACGGCGCGGCGCTGGGCAAGGTGATCTGCGACGCCTATTACGAGGGCTGCCAGGCGGTGGAGACGCAGGACAGCGCCACGCTGTCCGTCACCGACCTGACGAAGATACAGGGGCTGCTGGACGCCTATGAGGAATTCGGCGCGCAGGCGCTGTCCGCTGCGGCGCAGGATCCCGGCTTCCTGTCCCGGTTCAGCCGTGCGGCGGCCGGCACCGAGAATTACGGCGGCAACACCCGCGAGCAGGGCTATACCAACATGGTGGATCTGGGCGGCATTGCCCGGCACACGGCGGACACCCTGCCGGGCGCACAGGCGGTGCTGGACGCACTGGACGAATGCGTGCTCTATCGGGTCAACGGCAAATACCGCAGCGAGGGAACGGGGCTCTCCTGCTACTACTCCTACAGCGGCGACGTGGACGATCTGAACGGCTACATACAGCAGGGTGCAGGCGCGGCCTTCAAGTACCTGTACGCCTATCAGCTCACTGGCCAGCTGGATCAGGACGGCATGGACTACATCGCGCAGCTGGGCGTGGATACGCTCGCGCCGGTGGAATCCCTGAGCACCATGGGCTGGAGCAACGCGCCGCTGACGCTGGCGGACGACGGCTACGCCGTCCTGACGCTGGGGCCGGAGGCGGACAGCATCCTGGCCGGCATCGGCTTCAGCCTGTACTGGCTGGACGAGGAAAACGACGCCATGCTCCTGCTGGGCACCGACAACGACATGACCTGCGACTGGGAAAACGGCGTGTTCAGCGACAACTTCCGGGGCGTGTGGGGCAGTATTGACGGCCATCTGGTGTACATGGAGCTGTCCAGCGAGGGCGAGGACTACAACCTGTACTCCGTGCCCGTCCTGCTCAACGGCGAGGCATACAACCTGCAGGTGGTCTATGACTTCACCGACGAGGAATGGCGCATTCTGGGCGCGCGGCAGGGCATCGACGACAGCGGCATGGCCGACAAGGAGCTGCGGCTGCTGAAGCCCGGCGACGAGATCACCACGGTGTGGTACCTCTCCGACTGGAGCGAGGACAGCGGCTTCGAGGCATACGAGTCCGAAACGCTGACCGTCACGGCGGACACCGCCTTCTATGAGCAGGCGCTGCCGGACGGCGAGTATCTGATGATCTTTGAAATGCGGGATTCCCAGGGCAACAGCGCCTATTCGCAGGGCATCGGGTTCACTGTGGACGGCGAGGATATCACCACCTCGGTCTATGAATAAACAGGGTATAAGCCGCTCTGCGGTTTATATAAATACATCCGCCGGAATCGGCGGGAAACAAGAATTTTGGAGGAATATCACAATGAAGAAGTTTTTTGCCTGCCTGCTGGCTCTGGTCATGGCACTGAGCCTGATGGCCTGCGGCGGTGACACCGGTACCGATGACACCAACTCCGGCGACGATACCCAGGTGGAGGACAACACCGGTGACGATGCCGCCACTCCCGGTGAGGGCGACAGCATCATGGCCATCCTGAACGACCGCTTCGTGGCCGCTCCCGAGCTGGCGGGCACCACCTGGACGTTCATCGGCGGCTATGTACAGGGCAAGCAGATGACCGAGGATCAGACCAACGAGGTGCTGAGCCAGCTGGATAACGAGTACGCCTTCTATTTTGATGAGAACGGCGCCGTCTCCCTGACCGAGGGCACGGACACCGTCACCGCGGGCACCTATACCATCTCCGAGGACGGCATGCTGGCCAGCATCAGCATGGACAATGACATCAAGTACGCCGGCAGCTTTATCGAGCAGGATGACGGCCCCGTCATGGTGGCTCTGCTGGACGGCACCGGCATGAACGCCCTGTATTTCCATCTGGTGGTCGAGGGCTAAGCACTGAAACGCAAAAAAGAAGCACCCGGCGGGTGCTTCTTTTTTGCGTTTATTCCTCGTCCTCCGGAGGCGCCTCCTTGGGCAGCAGCCACACCTGCGCGGCATTCACCTGATGGTCGGCAATGGAGGTCACATGGATGCGCATGCCCTCCGCCTCCAGCGTGATGTCCTGCTCCCCGTCGTCGGGGATCATGCCCAACGCATCAAACACCAGCCCGGTGAGGGTGTCGTGCTCCTCCTGATCCAGCTCGATGTCCAGTGCATCCTCCAGATCGTCCAGCTCCACGTTGCCGGTAACGGACAGGGAGCCGTCGGGCAGCTTCTCGATGCGGGGCTCGTCATCGTCCGGGATATTGCTGTCATCGCTGCCCAGATCGCCCACCAGCTCCTCCACCAGATCGTTCAGCGTCACGATGCCCACCATGCCGCCGTACTCATCCAGCACCACCGCCAGCGGGTTGCCGGTGCGCTTCATGTTGCGGAACAGGGCGTCGGCCTTGATGGTCTCCGGCACGAAGTAGGGTGCGCGCACGGCGCCGGCCATAACGCTCTCCCGGCTCTTGTCCGCCAGCCGGAAATACTCCTTGGCGTTGAGGATGCCCACCACGTTGTCGGCGCTGTCCTCGCACACCGGATAGCGGGTGTGGCGGGTGTTGTGTATCGTCTCCGCCCAGTCGTCCATGGTGTCGTCCAGCCACAGCAGATCCACGTCCGTGCGGTGGGTGGCGATCTCCTCGGCGGTCAGGTCGTCGAACTCGAACACGTTCTGGATGAACTCCTTCTCCTCGTGGTCGATGCCGCCGTTTTCGCTGCTGGCGTCCACCATCATGCGGATATCCTCCTCGCCCACCTGTTCCTCCGCCTCGTTGGGGTCGATGCCGATGAGCCGCAGCATACCGTTGGTGGACACGGTCAGCAGCCAGACGATGGGTGCGAACAGCTTAGAGATCACCATCACCAGCCCGGAGATGCCCAGCGCCACCTTTTCCGACTGCTTCATGGCGATGCGCTTGGGCACCAGCTCGCCGAACACCAGCGTGAAGTAGGACAGGATCAGGGTGATCAGTATGACCACCAGCGTGTTCAGCGTGGCGGGCGGAATGGTCACGCCCAGCCCGATGAGCCAATCCACCAGCGGGTCGGAGAAGTTCTCCGCCGCGAATGCGCTGCCCAGAAAGCCCGCCAGCGTAATGGCGACCTGAATGGTGGCCAGAAATTTCGCCGGCTGCGCCGTCAGCTTGCTGAGGCGCTTCGCCTTCCGGTTGCCGTCGGCGCACATTTTATTGAGCTTGACCTCGTTCACCGACAGCACGGCGATCTCCGCGCAGGCAAAAACGGCGTTGAGGAAAATAAGCACCACCTGTAAAAGCAATAGCCAACCTATAGAAGTTTCCAAGATCGATCTCCTTTCCTGCTCTCCGCCCTTCCCGGCGAAAAGCGCAAAAGACACGGCCTGTGTGCCCGGCGCACAGGTCATGTCTTACTTATGTCCGATTCGTATTCGTATTTCGTTCAGGGCAAGAGTCGCTGCCGGCTGTGTCCATCCTGTGATAGAACCTCCCTGCTGATGTAGCATGGCACCATTATACCGTTACTTCCGGGTGCTGTCAATATGATTCTCCCTGGCGCAGAAGGGGAACAGCTCCCCGAACAGCGCCTGTCCGTATTCGTTCAACCGGGCGCAGTACGTCTCATAGGCCGCCATGATCTGCCGCGCCTCGTCCGTCAGCTCTGCGCCGCCTCCGCCGCTGCCGCCGATGGTGGAGTGCAGCAGCTTGCAGCCGAAGCCCTGCTCCGCCGCGCGGATGATGCTCCACGCCTTGGAGTATGCCATGCTCATGGAGGCCGCCGCCGCCCGCAGCGACCGGTGCTTCTCCACCGCCTTCAGCAGCTGCTCCACGCCGGGGCCGTAGCACTTCTCCTCCGCGAACAGACGCGCCGTCAGGCGCACGGTGATATTCTTTTCCACAGCCGCGCCTCCTCTCCGTTTCTTTTATTGTACCAGACCCGCCGCGTGTTGACAACCATTTTCCGTTGTGTTACCATCAGGATACCATCGATTGACAAGGGCAGACACGGTTTTGACGGGCAGAAATGCGCCCATACTGCGTCAAGCCCCTTGACAATACGGCAAGTATTCTCTGCGGGTCTTTTCTTGTCTGGACACATTTCTGCTCCGGCAAAACTGCTCCGCACCTGCCAGCGATGTATTTTCGAGTGATTTTTGGTTTTTGAGCCGCAGGCTTGCTGGCGCAAGCCAAGGCGAAAAGAGCAAAAAGCGCCGGAAAGACACGCTGTCAGGCGTGTTTGCCCTTG
>DNFA01000027.1:868-9583 GCA_003487665.1 Oscillibacter sp. | reverse complement strand
TCCATGAAGTAGTACAGGTCGCCATCGTTGTAGCTGTACGCCATGTCGCGGCGATCCACGAAGGCTTCCTCAAACTTGGCGGTGGGGTTGAAGGACGTTTCGGTCACAGCGCCGGTCACGACGTTGCGCATCTTGGTGCGGACGAAGGCCGCGCCCTTGCCGGGCTTGACGTGCTGGAACTCCACGACCTGCATGACCTTGCCGTCCATCTCGAAGGTCTTGCCGTTTCTGAAATCACCGGCGGTAATAGTTGCCATATTGATATTCCTCCCATTGTGTATGAGGGAATATCTCCATTCCCTCTGAATAAATGATACCAGCCCAAAATAGGCCTTGTATATTCTACATGATAATGTGCCGTTTGGCAAGTGCTTCCGCGGAAAAAAGTCAACGCTGCGGGTGTTTTTTCCGGCTGGCGGCCTTCCACGGCCTTTGCAGGGCGTGCAGCACATGATTCCACGCACCCTGCGGCCCGCCCAGCGGCTCCACCATCAGCGGCAGAACGCCCGCCCGGTTCGCGCCCAGCATGTCCGTCAGCAGCTTGTCGCCCAGCATGGCCGTCTCCTCCGGCGCTGCGCCGCAGCGCGCCATGGCGCGGCAGAAGCCCCTGGGGGACGGCTTTCCGGCGTGACCCTCGTAGGTGATGCCCAGATCGCGGCAGAAGCGCTCCACCCGCGCGGGACTGCGGTTGTTGGACAGGATCATCACCGTGACGCCCGCCGCCTGTACCTCCGAAAGCCAGCGGCGCAGGGCGTCGTCCGGCTCCGGCTGGGACTTGGGCGCCAGCGTATAGTCCAGATCGCACAGCAGCAGGCGGATGCCGTGCCGCGTGAAAAAGGCCGGGTCGATATGGCGGTAGTCCGGGAAAACACGGTAGGGCGTCATGGAAACAGGCATAGGCAGGGCGCTCCTCTCATAGATTGCAGCAGTATTCTACCACGCACAGCGTGGTAACGCAAGGGGTGACGCCATGCAGCTGATGATCGCCGCCGCGCCGGAGCTGCGGCAGACCGCCTGCGCCGCACGGCTGCCGGTGGCCAATGCCGCCTATCGGCTGGAGGGCGGCTATCTGTGCGCCCTGCCCATGCCCCGCTCATTGCAGGGCGGCGCGCTGCTGCTGACCGGCTGGGACGGCGTGTGGCGTGATACGGCGGCGCAGGGCATTCTCCGGGAGTGCCGCGCCCGGCAGTATGGCGCGGTGATCGTCCCCTTTCCCCACCCATCGCTGGTACAGACGCTGGCGCCGCCCCTGTATCGGGCGGGGCTGGCGCTGTGGGTACACGAGCACTGCGCCCATGCCGCGCCCGGCGGGCGGGTGCTGGTGTGTACGGCGCTGTCCGGCGGCGATATGGAGGAGCGCCTGACCCGGTGCTGCCGCGCCTTCGGCGCCGACCGCATCGTGCTGGATCTCCAGCGGCTGCGGATGGACTTTCCCCTGCCCTGTCCCGGCGGCGAGGGCGTGTATCTGACGGGGGAGCAGCTGGCACAGCGGCAGCGGGGACGTGCGGTGTTTTACTCCCGCACGCTGGGCGCCCGCTACTTCACCTACCGCAGCGGCAGCGGAACGCGCTTTGTGCTGTTCGACGACGGCGACACCCTGCGGCGGAAAATAGCGCTGGGTCGGCAGCTGGGGATCACGCGGGGACTTCTGACGCTGCCGGAGTGCGGGGATATACTGGACGAGGTGATACGAAAAGAACCCTGAGAGCTGTGCTCTCAGGACAGCTTGGCAAACATCCCTTCGGGCTTTTTACCAAGCTGCCTGCAAAATCGCAAAATAAAAGGCAGTATTTTATTTTGCGATTTTGGTCGCTGCGGCGGGTGATCAAACGCGAAAGGGAACCCTGACGGTTCCCTTTCACACTATCCTTCCCTCCGATACCTGTGACCGGACAGTTTTTTTTGACAGTCTGTTACAAATCGACCACGATAGGCGTGTGTCCGGTGTGGGGCAGGAGACAGGTCAGCACATCGGAGGTTTTCAGCTTCAGCGTGCTGGTGCAGATGCAGGGATGGCAGGACATATAGGGCGCGTCGTACACCTCTCTGTCCAGCAGCAGCTGCACGCGGTGCTCCGTGTCGTTGGCCAGACCCAGCACGGTGGCCGAGCCGGGGTGACAATGCAGCAGCTCCCACAGGCTGTCCTCCGGCGCGAAGCTCAGGCGGGAGGAGTTGATCTGGGCGCTGAGATCCTTGGTGTGGAAGGGCTTGTCCGGCGGCATGCACAGAAGGTAGAAGCTGGTTTTCTGCCGGTTGCACAGAAACAGATTCTTGCACACAGATACGCCCAGAACGGCGCTGACGTCGGCGCACAGCTCCATGTTGAAGGCCGCGTCGTGGCTGACCCGGTCATAGTCGATGCCCAGCGTGTCCAGCAGGTCGAAGGCCGCGCTCTCCTGGGGCGGCAGCTCGCCCTCCGGACGGGCGTTGTGGAAGATAGGGGAGATGGTCACTGCGCGTCACCTCGCTTCAGCAGCATTTCACCGGCGCGGTAGATGTCGCCCGCGCCCACGGTGATGATCATGTCGCCGGGCTGCGCCAGCTTTTCCAGCTCGTCGGCCACCTGCTCCAGCGTGGGACAGTAGACGGAGTGGGGGATCTGTGCCGCCAGATCCCGGGAGGAGATGCCCAGCTCGTTTGTCTCGCGGGCGGCGTAGATCTCCGCCAGCACCACCCGGTCGGCCTGCCGCAGCACGTTGACGAAATCGTCGAACAGGGCGGCGGTACGGGTGTAGGTGTGGGGCTGGAAGGCCAGGATCAGACGCTGGTGGGGCAGGGGACGCACCGCATTCAGAAGCGCCTGCACCTCGTCGGGGTGGTGGGCGTAGTCGTCATAGACCTCCGCGCCGTGGAAGGTGCCCTTGTGCTCGAAGCGGCGGCCGGCGCCGGTGAAGGATGCCAGTCCCGCGGTGACGGCCTCGCCGGGGATGCCCAGCACATAGGCGGCGGAGGCAGCGGCCAGCGCGTTGGAGATGTTGTGGGCGCCGGGGACGTGCAGGGACACGTGGGCGTAGGTCACGCCGTTGATGACCACGTCGAAGTCGCCGTAGCCGTCGAAGAAGGAGACGTTGTCGGCGTAGCAGTCCGCGCCCCGATCCTTTACGCTGAAGGTGAACACCGGGTGGGACAGACCCTTCACGGCCTCCCGCGCGCCCTCGTCATCGGCGTTGGCGATGATATAGCCCCGCTGGGGCACCAGCGCCGCAAAGTCGTGGAAGGAGTGCTCGATGTCCGCCAGATCCTTGAAGAAATCCAGATGGTCGGCGTGGACGTTCAGTATCACCGCCACGGTGGGGAAGAAGTTCAGGAAGGAGTTGCAGTATTCGCAGCTCTCCAGAATGATGGTGTCGCCCTTGCCCACCCGGTAGCCGGAGTGGAGCAGCGGCAGCGTGCCGCCGATCATCACCGTGGGGTCGGCCTGCGCCGCCATGAAGATGTGGGTGGCCATGGAGGTGGTGGTGGTCTTGCCGTGGGTGCCGGACACGCACAGGGCGTTGCGGTAGCCCTGCATGATGGCGCCCCACGCCTGGGCGCGCTCGTATACGGGGATGCCCCGCGCCACAGCGCCGGCGATCTCCGGGTTGTTGTCGTGAATGGCGGCGGTGCGGATCACCGCGTCGCAGTTTTTCAGGTTCTCCGCCGAATGGCCTACGGCCACGGGAATGCCCACGGAGCGCAGGTGCTGCACGGTGGCGCTGTCGGACATGTCGGAGCCCTGCACCGTGACGCCCATGCCCTGCAGCACCTCGGCCAGCGCGCACATGGACACGCCGCCGATGCCCGCCAGATGGACGCGCTTGCCGGGCTGGATATACTTGTGAAAGTCCTCGATGGGATGGAACATAGATCATACCTCCTTGACAGGAGCCAAAAAATTACTGTACTATTATAATACAACGCGCCCGCATGCGCAACCGGCTTTTTTGCCGGTATTTGCCGCCGCGGGGCGAATCGGAACGAGGGGAGGCGGACGTATGCTGCCGCAGCCGGTGGAATATGTGCTGGAGCGTCTGGAAAACGCGGGCTTCGCGGCCTTCGCCGTGGGCGGCTGCGTCCGGGACACGCTGCTGGGGCGCGTGCCCGGCGACTGGGATGTGACCACCGCCGCCCGCCCGGAGCAGGTGCTGGCGCTGTTTGACGGCTGCGCCATCCCCACGGGGCTGAAGCACGGGACGGTGACTGTCCGGGCGGAGGGCATAGGCATCGAGGTGACCACCTTCCGCGCCGACGGGACGTACACCGACCACCGCCGCCCGGACGCGGTGACGTTCTCCCGGCGGTTGGAGGACGATCTCAGCCGCCGCGACCTGACGGTGAACGCCATGGCCATGGACAGGCGGGGGCAGATCACCGACCTGTTCGGCGGGCGGGAGGATCTGAAAGCGGGCGTTCTGCGGTGCGTGGGCGACCCGGAGCGCCGCTTCCGGGAGGACGCCCTGCGCATCCTGCGGACGCTGCGGTTTGCCGCCGTGCTGGGCTTTGCCATCGAGCCGCGCACCGCTGCCGCCCTCCATGAGACGGCGCCGCTGCTGAAGTATATCGCCCCGGAGCGCATCCTGTCGGAGATGGACAGGGCGCTGTGCGGCGGGCATGTCCTGCCGGTGCTGCTGGACTATCCGGACGTGCTGGCGGTGTTCCTGCCGGAGATCGCGCTCTGCGTGGGCTTCGACCAGTGCAACCGCCACCATATCTACGACGTGTGGGGGCACAGCGCGCACGCGGCGGCGGCCATTGCGCCGGAGCCGGTGCTGCGCTGGACGATGCTGCTGCACGACGTGGGAAAGCCCGCCTGTTTCACCCGTGACGAGCAGGGCGTGGGGCATTTTTACGGGCACCCGGCGGTGTCCGCAGAGCTGGCGGAGGGCGCGTGCCGCCGCCTGCGGATGGACAGCCGCTCGGCGGAGCGCATCGTCGCGCTGGTGCGCTGGCACGACCGGGATATCCCCCGGACGGACAGAGCCATCGCCCGCGCCGTGGGCAAGCTGGGGGAGGACGTGTTCCGCCAGCTGCTGGCGGTGAAGCGGGCGGACAACGCCGCCCAAAGCCCTGACGACCGGCACCGTCTGGCGGATATACAGCAGGCGGAGGACATTCTGGACGGCCTGTTGGCGCGGCAGCAGTGCTTTTCCCTGCGGGATCTGGCGGTGAAGGGCGGCGACATGGCGGCGCTGGGACTGAGGGGACGGGAGATCGGCGACATGCTGCGCGCCCTGCTGGACGCGGTGCTGGACGGCGCGCCCAACGAAAGAGGATCGCTTCTGGCACTGGCCAGAGAGAAAATGGGCTGAAAAGCCCCGCGGGAATGTCCCGCGGGGCTTTGTCTGTTATCCGGCGAGGTGAGCGCACCCCGTCCATACGTATGTCTGTGGATGCTGCTTCGTAGGGGACGGCGTCCTCGACGTCCCGTTTTGCGCGGTTCTTGTTCTGCTTCGTAGGGGCGGATGACTCTGTCCGCCCTGCAGCATAAACCGGTATGGTCACGGGCGGCGGTACTCCTTGGGCAGCTGACCGTACTGCTCCTTGAAGGCGGCGGTGAATTTGCTCTGGCTCTCGTAGCCCACCTGCCGCGCCACCTCCGCCACGGGCAGGTCTGTCTCCCGCAGCAGCTGCGCGGCCTTCTCCATCCGGTGCTTCTTCAGGTGGGCGGCAATGGACGTGCCGTACACGTCCTTGAATACCTCCTTCAGCGTGGTGGGGTTGATGGGATAGAGATGGGTCAGCTCCTCGATGGTGATGCGCTGCTCCATGTGGGTGAGCAGATAGTCGTGTATCTGCCGGATCAGCTGCACCTGCTGCGCCTCGGAGCGCCACTGGGGACAGGCCACGTCCATGACCTGCTCGATCATCTCGTGCAGCAGCCGTGCCTGCGCGGTGTCGGCGGCGTGGTAATAGACCTCCTTGCCGTCCCGCCGGGTCACCAGCAGTCCGCTGTCCCGCAGGGTGCGCAGGTGGTGGGACACGGCGGGGCTGGACATATTCAGCATGGCGGCGATGTTCACCACGCACTCCTCACAGTGACACAGCAGCCAGAAAATGCGGATGCGGCTGGCGTCGCCCAGCTGCCGGAAGATGTCCGCCAGGCTGGTAAAGGTGTCGGTGTTGTCCAGCAGCGTCCGGATGACCTTCGTGTGGCTGGGCTCCTCACCGTGGTAGTGGGGTAGGGGCATGGTATCCATATGGTGACCTCCTTTTTCGCCCGAAAGGAAACGGTTTTCGCCCGCCCGGAAGGGAGTGGGACGAAACCGTTGACAATCGGGACCGCTGCTATTATACTACGGGCATAACGATTAAACAAGTGCTTAATCATGGAAGCGCTGCGAAAGGAGACACTATGAAAAAGACATACAATATCGAGGTCGACTGCGCCAACTGCGCCAACCTGATGGAGGAGGCCGCCGGCAAGACCGAGGGCGTGGCTTCTGCCGTGGTGAACTTTATGACCCAGAAGATGATCGTGGAATTCAACGAGGGCGCCGATCCCAAGGCCACCATGAAGGCCGTGCTGAAGGCCTGTAAGAAGGTGGAGCCGGACTGCGAGATCGAGCTGTAAACACAGTGAAGCGCCCTGCACACAGGGCGCTTTTCATCAGAAAAGGCACGGAAAGGAGCCGGGTATGACAAAGAAACAGAAAAAGATGCTCCTGCGCATCATCATCGCGGCGGTGATGCTGGCGGCGCTGTATTTCCTCCCCGTCACCGGGTTGCTGCGGCTGGGGCTGTATCTGGTCACCTATCTGGTCATCGGATACGACATTCTGAAAAAGGCCGGGCAGGGCATCGCCAACGGCCGGGTATTCGACGAAAACTTCCTGATGGCTGTGGCCACGGTGGGCGCGTTCGCGCTGGCCATCTATGAAAAGAGCGGCGACTACAACGAGGCCATCGCCGTGATGCTGTTCTATCAGGTGGGCGAGCTGTTCCAGAGCTACGCCGTGGGCAAGAGCCGGAAGAACATCAGCGCCCTGATGGACATCCGTCCGGACTACGCCAACATCGAGCAGGACGGCAAGCTGGTGCAGGTGGATCCTGACGAGGTGGCTGTCGGCACGGTGATCGTGGTGCAGCCGGGCGAGAAGGCGCCTATCGACGGCGTGGTGGTGGAGGGCAGCTCCACCCTGAACACCAGCGCCCTCACCGGCGAGAGCCTGCCCCGCGATGTACACGAGGGCGACGAGATCATCAGCGGCTGCATCAACATGACCGGCGTGCTGAAGATCAGGACCACCAAGGCCTTCGGCGAGTCCACCGTATCCAAGATATTGGAGCTGGTGGAGAATTCCAGCTCCCGCAAGTCCCGCAGCGAGGACTTCATCGCCAAGTTCGCCCGCATCTACACGCCGGTGGTGTGCTACAGCGCGCTGGCGCTGGCGGTGCTGCCGCCGGTGATCCGGCTGGTGGGCGGTATGGACGGTCAGTGGGAGCAGTGGATCTACCGCGCGCTGACCTTCCTTGTGACCAGCTGCCCCTGCGCACTGGTGGTCAGCATCCCCCTGAGCTTCTTCGCCGGTATCGGCGGCGCCAGCCACGAGGGTATCCTGATCAAGGGTTCCAACTATCTGGAGACGCTGTCGCAGGTAAAGACCGTGGTGTTCGACAAGACCGGCACCCTGACCCGGGGCGTGTTCGAGGTCACGGCGGTGCACCACAGCGACATGGATGAGCAGAAGCTGCTGGAGTATGCGGCGCTGGCGGAGTGCGCCTCCTCCCATCCCATCAGCAAGAGCCTCCAGCGCGCCTACGGCAAGGCTATCGACCGCAGCCGTGTGACGGACATTCAGGAGCTCAGCGGCCACGGCGTCACGGCGGTGGTGGACGGTCATCCGGTGGCGGCGGGCAACAGCAAGCTTATGGAGCAGCTGGGCATCCCGTATCACGACTGTCACAGCGTGGGTACCATCATCCACATGGCGGTGGACGGGCAGTACGCCGGACACATCGTTATCTCCGACGTGGTGAAGCCCCACGCGAAGGAGGCCGTCGAAGCGCTGCATAAGGCCGGCGTGGAAAAGACCGTCATGCTTACCGGCGACGCCAAAAAGGTGGCGGACGCGGTGGCGGCGGAGTTGGGCGTGGACGAGGTACACAGCGAGCTGCTGCCCGGCGATAAGGTGGACAAGGTGGAGTCGCTGCTGGCGCAGCAGAGCGGCAAGGCGAAGCTGGCCTTCGTGGGCGACGGCGTCAACGACGCGCCGGTGCTGGGTCGGGCGGATATTGGCATCGCCATGGGCGCTATGGGCAGCGATGCGGCTATCGAAGCGGCGGATATCGTCCTGATGGACGACGAGCCCCTGCAAATCGCCAAGGCTATCCGCATCTCCCGCAAGTGCATCGGCATCGTGTATGAGAACATCGTGTTTGCGCTGGCGGTGAAGTTCGCCTGCCTGGTGCTGGTGGCCATCGGTCTGGCGGATATGTGGGCGGCCATCTTCGCCGACGTGGGCGTGATGGTGCTGGCTGTGCTGAACGCCATCCGCGCCCTGCGGGTGAAAAAATAAGCAATACAGCAAGCAGCATAGCAGACTGTCGAAAAAGTCTGTCATTGCGAGCCAGTCCCAGACTGACGCGGCAATCTGTTTCTAAAACGAACAAAGCCTGCGCTTTTCGCAGGTTTCTGCCTAAAAAGATGCGGATTCCCACGTCGCTTCACTCCGCGAAGCAAGTGCTCTTGGGGAACTCCTCGGAATGACAGGGGTGAGGTTTATCGACACGCTGAAA
>DNFA01000027.1:0-690 GCA_003487665.1 Oscillibacter sp. | reverse complement strand
TGCGAAGCTGCCGGCCGCGCTGCGCTTGACAAAGCCCTCCGCCTACCGTACAATCCTATTATAGTAACGGACACCGGAGGGAGGGCGGCGCATGGCGCGGACAATGAAGCTGACGGCGATTTTGTCGCTGGCGGGGACGCTGCTCCTGTCCGCCCTGTACAGGGCAACATCCGGCGGCGTCTGGCTCTCCCTTGCCATTACCTGCGGCACGGTGGCGTATCACATCATCATGCGGCTGCTGGTGGGGCTTGCGTTCAGCGCGGGGATGCAGAACCGCGCGAATTACACAAGCCGCTGGTACCAGGTGAGCCGCCGGGAGATGGCGGTGTACGAGAAGCTGAAGGTCAAGCGCTGGAAGCGCGGCATGCCCACCTACGACCCGTCCCTGTTCGACCCCCGGACGCGCACATGGGAGGAGATCGTGCAGGCTACCTGTCAGGCGGAGCTTGTCCACGAGACGATCGCGGTGCTGAGCTTCCTGCCCATTGCGGCGGGCGTGCGGTTCGGAGCCTATCCGGTGTTCATCATCACCTCCGTTCTGGCGGCGGCGTGCGACATGGCGTTTGTCATTATGCAGCGATACAACAGGCCGCGGCTTATAAAGCTGATGGAGCTGCAGAAGCGCAAAGCGCCGACGGGAGAGTAGGGGACGGCGTCCCCCACGTCCCGCTTCGTAGGGGCGGACGACTC
>DNFA01000026.1:4308-4455 GCA_003487665.1 Oscillibacter sp. | reverse complement strand
CCTGCTGCTTGTGGCTGAGCTTCTCGGTGGTAGCGCCCACGGTCTGGACGATAATGGTCACAGTGCCCTTCTCGCGGTCGTAGTCGTGGATGGTAATGGGAATACGCTCGCCCATCTCGTCCACACGCAGGATGATGAACTGCCCCG
>DNFA01000026.1:3843-4154 GCA_003487665.1 Oscillibacter sp. | reverse complement strand
AGGATGATGAACTGCCCCGGCTCCGCCTTCTTCGCCACCATGGGGGCCTCGATCTCATAGAGGATCACGGTGGGCTTCAGCGCTTCTTTTCTGACGATACGGTACATACATCACGGCTCCTTTTTTTGTATTTCGTGGCGGTTTGCCCGCCGATGGTATCCGTTCCTGTTATTGTAGCATTATTACCGCAAACCGTCAATTATCAATTGTTGTGAAATCCACAAAGAGAGGCGTCCCTCATTTTCCGTGCGGCGGGGTGAGCGAACCCCGTCCTGCGCACAGGCGCGGCGAACCGCCCGTAGGGGACGGCG
>DNFA01000026.1:3536-3661 GCA_003487665.1 Oscillibacter sp. | reverse complement strand
CGGCGTCCCCGACGTCCCGTTTTGTGCGGCTCATGTCCCGCATTGTAGGGGCGGACGACTTGTCCGCCCATGGCAGCTCCCCCGACAGACAAAAAAACCTGCTCGGTTACAAGTATCGGAGGGAA
>DNFA01000026.1:0-3230 GCA_003487665.1 Oscillibacter sp. | reverse complement strand
GACTTTTTTGACAAGCTGAAGCCGCCGCTGTACACAGCGGCGGCTCGATTCACTTGATCCCCAGCCGCTTATCCCGGTGCCTGCCCACGATCACATAGACGAACACATAGGCGATGGCGCCGGTCAGCAGACCGGCCAGCACGTCGATCACCGCGTGCTGCTTGACGAACATGGTGGACACCATAATAAGCGCGGCATACAGCGTCACGCCCCAGCGCCACGCGGGCTTCCGCAGCCCCGGCGTGTGCCACACGGCGGCCACCGCCGCCATGCAGCCCAGAATGTGGACGCTGGGGAACACGTTGGTGTTGGTGTCGATGGAGTAGGTGTACTCCACCAGCCACGCGGCCAGGTTATGGTGCTCCATCACCGCCGGGCGGAGATCCTGCCCGTTGGGGATCAGGATGCAGAACACCACCGCTGTGGTGAACGTCACCATGATGTACCACATGTAGCGGCGGAAGCCCTCCCCGTCCTTGAGGATCAGATAAACGCCCAGCACCACCAGCAGCGGGCTCCATGACACATAGGGGAAGATGAACCACTCGCAGAAGGGCACATAGTTGTCCAGCACCGTCTGGGTCGCCCAGTAGTTGTCGGTGATGAAATGCTCGATAATAAAAAAGGCCGCCAGATACACCGGCAGATAGAAGCCCCACCACGCGTGGGGGTGGGTCTTGAAAAACTGTTTGATCGCTTGCATGGTACCTCCCGGAAGCAGTGCGTGATATCGTACTCCGTATTGTAGCAGAATCCACCGCCGCTGCGCAACCCCGCACCGTGAAATATCACAGTTTTTTTACAACTCAGGCAGAAGTGCCCAAGTGCCAAACGGTATGGACAAGGCGCGGCGTGTATAGTATACTCAGCTTGTCGAAAAAGTCCTTTCACACTATCCTTCCCTCCGATATCTGTGGCCGGGCAGGTTTTTCGACAGTCTGTAATATACTTTTCAATATATGTATAGGAGGAGACAGCATGCAGATCATCAAGCGGGAGGACATCCCCGAAAAGCGGCAGGTGCGCCTGACCATCGCGGTGGACAGGGACACATGGCAGGCTTCGCTGGCGCGGAGCTACCAGGGCGTGAAGTCCGTGTGCCCCGTCAGCGGGGAGCCCACGCGGGAGAACATCGAAAAGCAGTACGGCGCGGAGTTTCTCTATCAGGAGGCGGTGAACGACACCTATCCCGCCGCGCTGGTGGAGGCCATCGGCCAGAGCGATATCCAGATCGCCGGCACGCCCACCCTGACGGTGGAGGAGATCGGCGCGGACGGCTATACCTTCGCCGCCGTCATCGACCTGTACCCGGAGGTGCAGCTGGGGCAGTACAAGGGCCTGTCCGCCGTGTACCCGGAGGTGGAGCTCACCAGCGACGATACCGAGGCGGCGCTGGAGGAATACGCCCGCGCCAACCCCCGTGTGGAGCACCCTGACCGCGCCGCCATGGGCGATGAGGTGGTGCTGGACTTCGAGGGCTTCGTGGACGGCGTGGCCTTCGAGGGCGGCAAGGGCGAGCAGTATCCCCTGCTGCTGGGCAGCGGCTACTTTATCCCCGGCTTCGAGGAGCAGGTGGCGGGCGCCGCCGTGGGTGAGGAGCGGGACGTGAACGTCACGTTCCCCACGGAGTATGTGCCGGAGCTGGCGGGCAAGGACGCCGTGTTCCGCATCAAGGTACACCAGATCACCCGGCGCTCCCTGCCGGAGTGGAGCGACGATTTCGCCCGGCAGCAGGGCTTTGCGGATGTGTCCGCCCTGCGCCGCGCCGTAATGGAGGCGGCGGTGCAGAGGAAGCAGGCGCAGGCGGCGGAGCAGTTCGCCAACGACCTGATCCGTCAGGTGACGTCGGCCATGACCGTCACCATCCCCGACGCCATGGTGGAAAACCAGCTGGACGGCCTTATCAACGAGCTGCGCGGCCACCTGCAGGCGCAGGGCGTGTCGCTGGAGCAGTATCTGGAGGCGGGGGACACCACCATGGAGCAGCTCCGTGACCACGCCCGCCAGCAGGCCACCGCCGCCGCCCGCTACGAGCTGGCCATGACGGAGATCGCCCGGCGGGAGGGCATCGACATCACCGAGGCGGATCTGGACGCCAAATATCAGGAGCTGTCCCGGCAGTACGACCTGTCCGTGGAGCTGCTGCGCCAGCAGCTGCCGCCCCTGCGTCTGCGCCACGACCTGAAGCTGGCCGCGGCACAGGCGGTGGTGGTGGACTCCGCCAAGCGGAAGTAAGCGCAAAAAAAGAGCGGCATAGCCGCTCTTTTTTTATTCCTCGCTGCCCACATAGTCCCGTGGGTCGATCACCGCGCCGTCCCGGCTGACGGAGAAGTGCAGGTGCGGCCCCATCTGGCTCTCGGCGGCGGAGGTGGTGCCCACGCGCCCGATGACCTCCCCGGCGACTACCTGCTGCCCCGCCGTCACGGGCACGTCCTTCTGCAAGCTGCTGTACCGGGTGGAATAGCCGCCCTCGTGGTCGATGACCACCGTGGTGCCCATCAGCTCGTCGTCGGTGACGGACTGCACGGTGCCGCCGGCGGCGGTCTTCACCGCCGCGCCCTCCTCGGCCTGCACGTCGATGCCGTCGTGGGTGCGCCAGTCGGCCATGGTGGTGTCATACAGCAGCTCCGTCATACTGAACACCGTCACCGTGGTGCCGTCCAGGGGCGATACCACCTGCGGCAGCAGCTCCGCCGGTTCGGTGATCTCCGGCTGCGGCTCCGGCTCAGGGATCACCACCGGCGCGGGCTTTACCACCGGCTGGGTGGGGGCGGGCTGGATATCCAGTGTGGGCGCAGGCTCCTGCTGCTTCACCGTCACCGGGCGTTCTCTCAGGGCGAAATAGCCAATCGTTCCGACTGCCGCAAGGCACAGAGCGAGGGCTATGTAGTAGCCCCGCCCACCGAACATGGCCTTCCAGCGGCCTTTTCGGGAATCGTTCATATCAGTCCCTTTCCGAACGGGGCGCAGCCCCGCCGCCGCCCCTTCCGGCGGGCGGCACGCCGTGATAAAAAAGTCTCTGCCCGTATTGTCACCGGACAGAGACTTTTTTATTCAATGGTACCATCGATTGACAAGGGCAAACACGCCTGACAGCGTGTCTTTCCGGCGCTTTTTGCCCTTTTCGCCTTGGCGGGCGTCAGCCTCGCTCCAAAGGAACGTCGCTCGGCAGCATCGGCGAAAATATGCCGACTCAGCCCAGCGGCGTCTCAAAAACCAAAAATCACTCG
>DNFA01000025.1 GCA_003487665.1 Oscillibacter sp. | reverse complement strand
CGGGTGATTGAACGCGAAAGGGAACCCTGACGGTTCCCTTTCACACTATCCTTCCCTCCGATACTTGTAACCGGGCAGGTTTTTTGACAGTCTGAGAGCATGACCGTTCCGGTCATGCTCTTTCGGCTTCAGTTTGCTTTCTTGTCCAGAATATACACCGTGACGTTGCGGCGTCCCCAGTTGTAGCAGTCGCCCTTGGAGGGGAACCACAGATCCACGATGTTGCCCTTGACGGCGCCGCCGCAGTCCAGCGCGGTGCCCATGCCGTACACGCGGCGGCCGTTGGTGGTCTGGATGAACATCTTGGTGTAATAGGGGATCACCTTGGGGTCCACGGCCACGGTGCCCACGCCCACGCGGGCGCCTACCGCCGTTGTCCACGCCGCGCCGCCGCTGCCGCCGCTGTAATAGGCGGTGGAGGAGCAGGCCATGACCTTGCTGTATGTCATGGTGTCGCCGGAGGCGAACAGCAGATAGCCGCCCTCGCCCTCCTCGTTGGGGAAGTCCTTCTCAATGGTGTCGCCCTCGGCCACCTCATAGACCCGCGTGCCGTAGAGCACCAGCTGGGCGTGGGAGGTGTCGTGACTGGCGCCGATATACTTGGTGGACACCACCTCGCCGCTGACCACCGTGTCCTCGTACGTCTCCACGATCTGACCGGTGATGCCCTTGCGGATGACCTCCTCCGTGCCCTTGTCCATCAGCGGATCGGGTATGCGGATGATCTTGAAGTCCGTCTCCACCACCACATAGTGCTGGTAGGTGAGGGTGTGGCTGATGCGGATGGAGGGCTGGTCGCCGGTGACGTTCAGCTCCACCATTTCGTCCTCGCCCAGACGGACGCCGCTGCGCTGCAGCAGGGAGGACAGGCGCTCGGCCTCGGTGGTGAGGGTGCAGGTGTCCTCGCCGTGGGTGATGGTGACGGTGCGCCCCGGCTGGAGCAGCAGCTGCATGGACTTGTCGCCCATGCTGCGGCGCAGCAGCAGATCGTCATAGGTGCGCTCCGCGCTGCGGTCGTCCAGCACATGGGGACCGTCGCTGTCCACCACGATGCAGATGGCATCCATGGTGCGGACAGGCTCTGTGGCGGCTGCCACGGTAAAGACCACGGCGGTGGCCGCGATCATGGTGATGATGCGGAGAGATACATGGTCACGCATAATGTCGCGCAGCTCCTTCAGCTCCGGGGCGTGCAGCACCCGGCGGCAGCCGGTCACAAGACGGCTGCGGCAGAACCAACGCCAGTTTTCCCGCGCGTCGGTGGCCACGGCGTCCCATGTCCAGGCAAGGCAGTGACCCACCGCCCGGACGCCGGAGATCACAGCCCGCGCCGCGATATAGGGCGCATCGTGGATGGCCTGGCACACGGTGACAGGCGTGATGCGGCGGCGCGGATGCTTCTGTTGTGTGGCTGATGTTTGTCCCATAGTACCTCGCAGTATAGCCGCCGGAGGGGAATACTAAACAGGGGCGGCTATAGAAATTGAAACAATTTGTAACTTTTGTTACCATTTGGAAATACCTGTGGAGTATAGCATTATCTGCCGGGTTTGTCAAGTTTTGGGGGATACGGCGGGAAAAAGAGAAACTTTTTCCCGGCTTTTCGTTGCGTGGCGGGGAAAAAGATGGTACAATGGCGGCAATGTGCAAATGAAGGAGACATACCATGGATCTGTGTGACCGGAATGATATACAGGCGCTGCTGGCGCGGCACGGGTTCCGCTTTGCCAAGTCGCTGGGACAGAACTTCCTCATCCGGGGCGACGTGGCGGAGGATATCGCGGCGGCCGGGTGCGTGAGCGGCTGCGGCGTGCTGGAGGTAGGCCCCGGCATCGGGGCGCTGACGGTGCAGCTGGCGCGGCGGGCGGAGAAGGTGGTGTCGGTGGAGCTGGACAAGCGGCTGCCGCCGGTGCTGGCGGAGACGCTGGCGGGCTATGACAACTTCTCGCTGATCGAGGGCGACGTGATGAAGCTGGATCTGGCGGCGGTGGCGGCGGAGCGATTCGCCGGGCTGCGGCCGGTGTTGTGCGCCAACCTGCCCTACAACATCACCACGCCGTTTCTGACCGCCTGTGTGCACGCGGGCTGCTTTGAGCAGCTGACGGTGCTTATTCAGAAGGAGGTGGCGCAGCGGATCTGTGCCCGGCCGGGAACGGGGGACTACGGCGCGTTCACGCTGCTGATGCAGTACTACACCGAGCCGGAGCTGCTGTTTACGGTGCCCAATACCTGCTTTATGCCGCCGCCCAAGGTGACGTCCGCCGTGGTGCGGTGCGTGACCCGGCGGGAGCCGCCGGTGCAGGTGAAAAGCGAGGAGGCCTTCTGGCGGACGGTGCGCGCGGGCTTTGCCCTGCGGCGCAAGACACTGGTGAACAGCCTGCAGACGGGGTGGCAGCTGCCCAAGGAGCGGCTGACGGAGATCGTCATCGCCTGCGGCCTTTCGCCCACCGTGCGGGGCGAGGCGCTGGGTCTGGAGGAATACGCGCGTCTGGCAGATGCGCTGGCGGAGGAAGCGTAGGGGACGGTGTCCTGCAGTGGAGCGCAGCGCCGCGGCAATCCGTCCCCCTTCCACAAATCTCCGCCAAAATCACAACAACTCCCTGCCAAATTTTGTGCACCTATCCAAAATATGAAAATTTCGCCGGAAACGGTTGCGAACGTTCTTTGATGGTGCTATATTTAACCCATACATCGTAAATATACTATATACGGACACCCATGGGTGTCT
>DNFA01000064.1:2290-5847 GCA_003487665.1 Oscillibacter sp. | reverse complement strand
TATCCTTCCCTCCGATATGCGTGACCGGGCAGGTTTTTTGACAGTCTGGGGAGCGCCGCTGCGCGGCGCTCCTTTCTTTCAGGAGGAGCAACATGATCGCAAAATGGCTGGAACAGGCAAAGCGCGGGCAGACGGTCTGGCTGCCCGACGTGCGGGAGGGCTGCGCCCGGATGGAGGACGCGGTGCCCGTGACCATGCAGCTGACGCTGTGCGGCGGGAGTAAGCGGGACTTTTCGCTGCCCCTCCCCCGCTGGCAGAATGAGCAGGAGCAGCAGTTCGTGAAGCAGTACGTCACCGCCTGTGTGTACAACACCCTGTCCGCATGCAGCGGGCGGGAGATGGCGTTCTATCTGGACACGCGGGAATCGGAGGCCGCGGCGCTGCTGGGTCAGCTGGACGAGGTGTTTCAGGTGCGCCGGACGGCGCGCAGCGGATACGGAAAGGTAATCAACATCGCCGACCGGCTGTGCCGCGCCTTCGGCGGCGGACGCTTCGCCTTTGCGGTGCGCCCGCAGGAGGACTACTCCCCCGCCCCGGATGCCGCACCGGTACAGGGACAGCTGACGGAGCGGCTGCGGCAGGCGGCGGCACGGTGCGGCAGCGGCGTATGCTGCGGCATCGACATCGGCGGCACGGATATCAAGGCGGCGGTGGCTGCGGACGGGCGGCTGGTGTGCGTAAAGGAGTACGACTGGAACCCGGCCGCCAGCCCTACAGCGGAGGGCATCATCGCCCCCATTGAGCTGCTGGTGCGGCTGATGGCCTGCTGCGCGGCGGGGCTGACCCCGGCGCTGGAGCGAGCGCTGGACAAGAACGCCGGCGATGCGGTCATGGCGCAGGCCGTGGCGGAAAGTCTCTCCGTACCGATGGACGTGTTGGGTGTCAGCTTCCCGGATGTGGTGATCCGGGACAGGATCGTGGGCGGCGAAACGCCCAAGACGCAGGGCATGCGGAGCAACCCCGCCGCGGACTATGAGGATGCCTTCGCGGAGCTGGGCGGTCTGCTGGAGCGGCTGCAGCCGCTGTGTCGGGAGGGCGCCGCCCTCCACATGACCAACGACGGGCACATTGCGGCGTTTACCGCCGCGGCGGAGCTGGCGTGGAGCGGGAAGCCGGACTTCTCCGGCGGCGTCATCGCCCACGCGCTGGGCACAGACTTCGGCATGGGCTTTCTGGCGCCGGATGGGACGATCCCGGAGATGCCCATGGAGCTGTACGACTTTCTGCTGGACATGGGCAGCTTTCCCCAGCGGGAGCTGCCGGCGGCCGACCTGCGCAGCACCCGGAACGAGAACTCCGGCCTGCCGGGCGCGCGGCGGTATCTGGGACAGGCGGCGGCGTTCCGTCTGGCGTGGGACGGCGACCCCGCCCTGCTGGCCGGCTTCACGCAGGAGCGGGACGGTCTGCTGACCGTCCCGGCGGAGAAACGCAAGCCCTGTCTGGCGCACCTGATGACCCAGGCGGCGCAGGGCAATGCGGCGGCGCAGGAGGTGTTTCGCCGGGTGGGACGGCACATCGGGCAGATCAACCGGGAGATGGCGCCGCTGCTGCTCCCCCGCACCAACGTGCGCTATCTGTTCGGGCGGTTCGTCAAGGAGCCGGCGTGCTTCCGACTGCTGCAGGAGGGCTGCCGGGAGATCGTCCCGGAGCTGGTGCTGGAGGCGGCGGACGAGGAACTGAGCGTCACGCCGCTGATGCAGGCGCTGGCAGCAAAGGGCGTCACCGTGGCGCAGTTCGGGCAGGCGATCGGCGCCATGTACTACGCCGCCATGGAGCGATAAAAAAATCACCCCCACGGGGGTGATTTTTTTATCGCTTGCCGCAGCCGCGCAGTGCGGATATCCCTTCCGGCTTTTGCATATTATTCCCTCCGGCGGACAGACTATCGGCGACAAAATCATTCCGGGAGGTATTTCCATGTCCGATATGTTCTGTTTCCAGTGCCAGCAGACCGCCGGCAACAGCGGCTGCGTCCGCACCGGCGTATGCGGCAAGCAGCCCCGCACCGCCAACCTGCAGGATCGTCTGGTGTGCAGTCTCATCCGTCTGGCGGAGATATGCGCCGAAAAGAAGGACTACCCTACCGCCGTCACCCGCCTACTGGCGGACGGCCTGTTTGCCACGCTGACCAACGTGAATTTTGACGATCAGTCGCTGCAAAAATACACCCGCCGCGCCGAAACGCTGGCGCAGCAGCGGTTCCCTGTGGAGGAGCCGGACTGGCTGTGGCGGGGCGATACGGATGTGGTGTCCCTGCGCTCCACGCTGCTGTTCGGTATGAAGGGCATGGCCGCCTACGCCCACCACGCCTTCCGTCTGGGGCACGAGGACGAGGAGGTCAGCCTGTGGTTTTACAAGGGGCTGTGCGCCCTGCGGCAGGAACACACCATCGCGGAGTGGCTGGCGCTGATCACTGAGTTCGGGCTGGTGAATTACAAGTGCATGGCGCTGCTGGACAGAGCCAACACCGCCACCTTCGGCGACCCCTCCCCCGTCCGCGTCCACACCGACGTGCGGCGCGGCCCCTTTATTGTGGTGTCCGGCCACGATCTGGAGGATCTGCACCAGCTGCTGGAGCAGACGAAGGGCACCGGCGTCAACGTGTACACCCACAGCGAGATGCTGCCCGCCCACGGCTATCCGGAGCTGCGGAAATATCCCCAGCTGGCCGGCAACTTCGGCACCGCGTGGCAGAACCAGCAGAAGGAGTTCGACAACCTCCCCGCGCCCATTCTCATGACCACCAACTGCCTGATGCCGCCCCGTCCCAGCTATGCCGACCGCATCTATACCACCTCCGTGGTGGGCTATCCCGGACTAAAGCACATCCCGGAGGACGAGCACGGCCGCAAGGACTTCTCCGCCCTGATCGATCAGGCGCTGGCGCTGGGCGGCTACGCCACCGACCGCAGCATGAGCGGCATCAACGGCGGCCACATCCTCACCACCGGCTTCGGTCACAGAGCGCTGGGCGACAGCGCCCCGGCGGTGATCGACGCCATCAAAGGCGGCGCGGTGAAGCACATCTTTCTGGTGGGCGGCTGCGACGGCGCTCACCCCGGCCGCAACTACTACACGGAGTTCGTCAAGCGCACGCCCATGGACTCCCTGATCCTGACACTGGCCTGCGGCAAATTCCGCTTCAACGATCTGGATCTGGGCGAAATCAATGGCATCCCCCGTATTCTGGACGTAGGACAGTGCAACGATGCCTACAGTGCTGTGCAGATCGCGCTGGCGCTGGCGGACGCCTTCGGCTGCTCCGTCAACGAGCTGCCGCTGACGCTGGTGCTGTCGTGGTACGAGCAGAAGGCGGTGTGCATCCTGCTGACGCTGCTGGCGCTGGGGATCAAGGACATCTATCTGGGGCCCACCCTGCCGGCCTTCCTGTCGGAAACGGTGGTCAAGACGCTGGTGGATGCCTATCACCTCCAGCCCATCACCGACCCGCAGCAGGATCTGGACGCCATCCTGCACCGGGGATAACGCTGATTTTTCGGCGAAAATGAGAGCCACTCCCTGCGGAGTGGCTCTCAGGCTGTCGAAAAAGCCTGTCA
>DNFA01000064.1:0-2108 GCA_003487665.1 Oscillibacter sp. | reverse complement strand
CTGTCATTGCGAGCCAGTGCGCACACTGGCGCGGCAATCCGTTTCTAAAACGCACAAATCCTGCGCTTTTCGCAGGTTTCTGCCTAAAAAGATGCGGATTCCCACGTCGCTTCGCTCCTCGGAATGACAGGGGTGGGGTTTATCGACACGCTGACGAGAGCCACTCCCTGCGGAGTGGCTCTCGGCTTGTTAAAAAACAACTTTTTGTTTTACAGATCCAGCTTCAGGTCGCCGTCCTTGATCCAGCCCCACTTCCGCAGGGGGATGGCGATGAGCCACGTCAGCACCGCGGGCAGCACGAAAGAGATCATCACCAGCCCCAGCCAGTCCATGCCGGTGATGGCGGCCTTTGCGCCGCTGGCTACGTCGCTGACCCAGCCGGTGTACACGCCGATCTGCCCCACCAGACCGCAGGTGCCCATACCGGAGGACACCGGTGCACCGTTCATCTCCAGGCGGAACAGGCAGGTGGCGACAGGGCCGGTAATGGCGGACGCCAGCGTGGGCGGGATCCATACTCGGGGATTGCGGACAATGTTGCCCATCTGCAGCATACTGGTGCCCAGCCCCTGGGCGGCCAGCCCGCCCCAGCGGTTCTCCGGGAAGCTCATAACGGCGAAGCCGATCATCTGCGCGCAGCAGCCCGCCACAGCCGCGCCGCCGGCCAGCCCCGTCAGCCCCAGAGCCGCGCAGATAGCGGCGGAGGAGATGGGCAGCGTCAGCGCCACGCCGATGACCACGGAGACGATGATACCCATGAAGAAGGGCTGCAGCTCCGTTGCCCACATGATGGCCTGTCCCACGGCGGAGGCCGCCCTGCCCACCGGCGCGGCAATCAGCGCGGCAAAGCCCACGCCCACCAGCACGGTGACAATGGGCGTCACCAGAATGTCGATCTTCGTCTCCTTGCTGACGGCCTTGCCGATCTCCGCGGCAACGATGGCCACGAACAGCACCGCCAGAGGGCCGCCCGCGTCGCCCATGTAGTTGGTGGCAAAACCCACGGGGATCAGGGAGAACAGCACCAGCGGCGGCGCGTTCAGCGCCCGGGCGATAGCCACCGCCATGCCGGGGCCTACCATAGCCGAGCACAGCCCGCCGATGGTGTAATGCACCGCGCCGTCACCCGTGCCGATGGTGACGATGGCGGCGTTCAGGAACCCGATGTGGAACTGCTGGCCGATGGTGTTGAGGATGGTGCCCACCAGCAGTGTGCAGAACAGTCCCTGCGCCATGGCGCCCATGGCGTCGATGAAATAGCGCTTTGCGGAGAAAACAATGTCCTTTCGTTTCAGAAAGGCGCGGAGCTTTTGCATTGCGGTATACCTCGTTTGTTGATTTTCTCCATTATAGGCTCTTTTGCCCCCTGTTGTCAACCGCCGGAGGTCTTTTCCATGCAGCGGCATAGCCAGCGGAACACCGCCGCGCCGTCCGCGCCGGTGCGCAGACGCTCCGGATGCCACTGCACCGCCAGTATGGGCAGCGCGGTGTGGCATATACCCTCGATAACGCCGTCCCCCGCCCATTGCCGCACCGACAGCCCCGCGCCCAGCCGGTGGACCGCCTGATGGTGATTGCTGTTGACCAGCGGCTCCGTGCCCACCAGCTCCGCCAGCTCGCCCACGGCGCGGGTGGCGTGGACAATGTCACCCTCCGGCGACTGGTGGCCGGGTATGTAGGCGTACAGCGTACCGCCGAAAAACACGTTCAGCGCCTGCAAGCCCCGGCATATACCCAGAATCGGCTTCTCCGCCGCGGTGAATGCCGCGATGACCCGCTCCTCCTCCGGCGGCAGACGGTCGGCAATATCCCCGCCGCCGGGCAGCAGCAGCGCGGCGCAGCGCGCCGCCTCTTCCCTGTCGGCGCTGACGACAGCTTCCAGCCCCACCGCCGAAAGCGCCGCTTTGTAGTTTACATAATCATGTCCTCCGTCCCAGACCAGCACACGTCTGTCCATACTACCGCCCCCTTTCCTCTATTACATGCCGCCGGCGGCAGAATTATGCTTTCAGGTGTTGCGCATCGGAAAAATTTGTGGTATGATACGCTGGTATGCGGCGGTATCGAAGTGGTCATAACGGGGCTGACTCGAAATTTCGGCAGAAGCT